>JAGYOH010000012.1 GCA_018399635.1 Clostridia bacterium | reverse complement strand
TAAGTCTCTCAGATATTGTAGAGTCAATGACTTCTCTCCGGTATTTCACAACAAGAATCAAGTGATAATTGAGCATGTACACTGAATGGTTATTTGTATCTAAATTCTATTGGTATCACCTCAATTGTATTATACATCACTGAATTAGTATGTTAAATAATGTCACTTTTGGTGGAAGCTATCCATCCTCACCCTACGCTCTCGCTAAAGCGAGCAAGGTGGCTTAGAGGGTGGGGAATTCCGCTTGTTTGTTAAATGGATGACTCAAATGGCATAATCGGGGATAATTCCATCCCTGGCCGTTTTCTGGACCGATGACGCTTCTTCAAGGGGCCCGATCAGAACCGTTCCAATGAAATTCCAGGCATAAAAAAACCAGTCTTTGAAATTTTCAAAAACTGGCGGCATCCTACACGTTGAATCGGAAATGGATGATGTCCCCGTCCCTGACTTCATAGTCCTTGCCCTCGGAACGGACCAGTCCCTTTTCCCTGGCCTTGACCATGGAACCCTGGGCGATGAGATCGTCATAGTGGATGGTCTCGGCGCGGATGAATCCCCGCTCGATGTCGGAGTGGATCTTGCCCGCCGCCTCAGGGGCCTTGGTGCCCCGTTTGATGGTCCAGGCTCTGACCTCCGGTTCTCCCGCGGTGAGAAAACTGATCAGGTCCAGGAGATGATAACCGGCGCGGACAAGCTGGTCAAGCCCGGATTCCTCGAGACCCACATCCTTGAGGAATTCCCGGCGGTCCGCCTCGTCGAGCTCTGAAATCTCCTGCTCGAGCTGGGCTGAAATCTTCACCACCTCGGACCCCTCTGCCAGGGCGTAGGCCCTGACCTTCAGGTAGTAGGGGTTCTCCTCATCGAGAATGCCGTCCTCACCCACGTTGGCCACGTAAATGGTGGGCTTGGCGGTCAGCAGACTGAGGCTTTTGACGAAGGCGGCTTCGCTTTCATCGAAGGCCATGCCGCGAACCGGTCGGCCCTCTTCCAGGGTGGTCTTGATTCTTTCCAGGATGCCCAGCTGGCCCTTGATGACGGGATCCGCCTTGGCCATTTTCTGAGCCTTGAAGAGGCGTTTTTCCACCGTTTCAGTATCGGAGAAAATCAGTTCGAGATGGATGGTCTCGATATCGTCGATGGGATCGATGCGCCCCTCGACGTGGACGACATTGTCATCATCAAAACACCTGACCACGTGGACGATGGCGGCGACTTCCCGGATATGGCCGAGGAACTGGTTCCCGAGGCCTTCACCCTTGGAAGCCCCCTTGACGAGGCCGGCAATATCGTAAAACTCTATGGCAGTGGGTACTTTTTTTTTGGATTTGAACATTTCCTCCAGCACGTCGAGGCGCTTATCAGGCACGGCTACGACGCCGACATTGGGTTCGATGGTGCAAAAGGGGTAGTTGGCGCTTAAAGCACCGGCTTTTGTGATGGCATTAAAAAGGGTGCTTTTGCCCACATTGGGCAGCCCCACGATTCCTAGTTTCATAAAAGGCTCCTTTCCCTGACAACAAGTGTATTATAGGATAATTCAGTCCTTTAATCAACCAAGGATTTAATATATAATGAAACTAGTCTAAAAAAACAGGAGGGATTGTCCTCAATGATAGAAGATATTCGAAGTTATGATTTAAATGAGTCACTCAAGGTCAGACTGATCCGATCTGAAAAATTCAAGACCAATCTGATGGGCTTGTTCTTGCAGCGGCCCCTGACCGAAAAGGAGGCCTCCATGCTGGCATTGATCAGCCGGCTGATCAAGCGGGGCACGAAAAAATACCCGGGGTCAAAGCGCTTCAATGATCGTCTCGAGGAGCTCTATGGCGCCGTTTTTAGTGCGGATGTGACAAAATACGGGGAATCCCTGGCCCTGCAGGTCAAGATCCAGGTCCCCAATCCCCTTTATGTGGCGGACAAGGCCGTCTTCAGGGAGGCCTTGACCTTCTTGAGCGAATCCGTCTTTGAACTCCAGACGGAGGGTGAGGGCTTCGAGCCGGAAGCCTTTGAGCAGGAGAGGGAAAATCTCATCCAGGAGATCCACTCCAGAATCAACGACAAGATGACCTATGCCGTGGAACGGTGCATTGAAGCCATGTGTCAGGATGAGCCCTTCAGCATCCATCAATACGGGTCCGTGGCGGTTATCGGTGAATTGGACAACCAGGAGGTGTACCGGTACTATCAGGAGATTCTCGGCGCCTCGCCCATGAGCCTCATCGCCATCGGCGACTTCGAGTGGCCACCGACACAAAGCCTGATCCGGGAAATCTTCGGAGGCAGGGGAGCCTATGCCGTCCCCCTGTCCGAAGGCCAGCGGCAAGAGGTTCCTGCAGGCGACCTCAGGACGGTCAAGGAAAAGCTGAAGGTGAACCAGGGCAAACTCACCCTGGGCTACAGAACCGGAATCCGCTACGACCATCCCCTCTATGAAGCCTCGGTGCTTTTTTCGACGATCCTGGGCGGCGGCGGCAACTCCAAACTCTTTCAGAACATCCGGGAAAAGGAGAGTCTCTGTTACTACATCTTTTCAAAGGTGGAAAAATTCAAGGCCATCATGATCATCTCCTCCGGGATCGACTCCAGGGACTATCAGAAAACCCTGGATCTCACCCTGGAAGAGGTGGAAAAAATGAAGCGGGGTGAATTTTCCGAGGAGGATCTCGATACCGCCAAGGAAATCATCATTGCCAGTGTCAGGTCCCTCAGCGACTATCCCAACTCCTTCCTCAACTACTATTTCTCCAGGGAATTGACCGGAAGAAAATACGATGAAGAGGAAATCATCCAGGAAGTGATGGCGGTGACCCGGGAAGAGGTCATGGCGGCGGGCGGCCACTACGAGCTCGACACCATTCATTTCATCGAGGGGGAATCAGACCATGAAAATTGAAAAAGTGCTGGACGCCCATCTGAAGGAATCCTTCTACCGGGTGACCCATCCCTCGGGGCTGGATATCTTTATCTACCCCAAGGCGGGCTATACCAAAAAATTCGCCTATTTCATGACGAAATACGGCGCCCTGTACAACCAATTCACCAATGAGAAGGGGGAGAGTTTCAGTCTGCCCCTGGGGGTCGCCCATTTTCTGGAGCATAAGATCTTCGAGGATGAGGAAAAGGATATCTTCCAGGAATTTTCAAAGCTCGGGGCCAGCGTCAACGCCTACACCAACTACGCTTCAACGGTGTATTATTTCAATACGGTCAAGGACTTCGAACCGGCCCTCAAGCTGCTTGTGGACTTTGTCCTGACGCCTCATCTCACCGAGGAGAACGTTGAAAAGGAAAAGGGGATCATCACCCAGGAAATCAAGATGTATGATGATGATCCCGACTGGCGCGCCTATTTCAATGGTTTGAAGACCCTGTATCAGAAGCACCCCATGGGGGAGGACATCGCCGGCACCGAGGCCTCGGTGAAGGGAACGACCCTGGAGGATCTCAACAGGGCCTATGATCATTTTTACAGTCCCCGGAACATGGCGCTGCTGGTCGCCGGGGATGTTGATGCCGATGAGATGATCGCCTATATCGACGGGATTCTTCCCGAAGCCTTCTTGAAGAAGAAAAGCAGCGGTCGCCTGGTTCTCGATGAAGAACCTCTGAGTCCCGGCAGTTCCGAGACGAACATGGCCATGGGCATTCCGACTCCGATTTTCAATTTCTTCATCAAGGGACCCGGGGCCGCCCTGACCCCTGAGGATTACAAGGCGTCCATAGTCAGAAGAATCGCCCTGGAATATCTTTTCGGCAAGGGATCGGCATTTTTCAACACGGCCTATGAAGAGGGCCTCCTCAACAGCACCTTCGGTTATGAATACAGCTACGGTCAGGGGTATTCCTACCTGGCCTTCGGGGGGGAGAGTTCCGATCCCCGGCGGATGACGGCAGGAATCCAGTCGACCCTTGAGGCCTTCGACCGCGAGGGGATGGATGCGGCCAGCTTCATGCGGATCAAGCGCAAGATTCTAGGACGGAACATCAGTGCCTTCAACAGCATCCAGACCATCGCCAACAATTTTATCGGGCATTACATCAAGGGTGTGGACATTTTTGACGGCATGAAGATGGTGGAGGGTATCACCATGGAAGAGGTTGAAAAAAGTCTAGGACTGACCCTGAAGGACCGCACGGTCCTTTCGGTCGTCCGTTAACCAGGAGGTCAAATGAATCCAGTTGCATTTGAAGTATTCGGCATCGCCATCCGATGGTACGGCATCCTCATGGCCACGGCCATGTTGATGGGATCCATGGTGTTTATCAGACTGGCCACTAAAAGGGGATATCACGAGGACACCCTCTTCGACATCATCCTGGTGGTCTTGATTTTCTCTGTACTGGGCGCCCGCCTGTACTATGTGATTTTCAGCTGGGACTACTACGGGGCCAATCCCCTGCAGATCCTCAACTTCAGGGGGGGCGGCATGGCGATCCACGGCGGCGTCATCGGAGGCCTGATCAGCGGTTTTTTCCTGGCAAGAGTCAAGAAGGTCGATTTTTTCGAATTGGCGGATTACGCGGCCCCGGGACTGATCCTCGGCCAGGCCATCGGCAGATGGGGGAACTTCATCAACGGTGAAGCCCACGGGGGTCCTACGGACCTGCCCTGGGGGATACTGGTGGAGGGGATCAGGGTCCACCCGACTTTTTTGTATGAATCCCTCTGGAATCTCATGATTTTCGGATTCCTTCTTGTCTACATGAAACGGTTGAAATTCAAAGGAGAAGGCTTCCTGCTCTATGGAATTCTGTATTCCGTGGGGCGATTCTTCATCGAGGGTCTCAGGACGGACTCCCTGATGCTGGGGGATTTCAGGGTGGCCCAGCTGATCAGCATCGCCACCATCCTCCTTTTTTCGGGGCTGCTGGTCTGGATGAGAAAGAAGGGCTACAAGAGCAGAATATGACATAAGAAAAGTCGCATGACCCTTTAACTTGCAAAACCTCTGTTTTAGCGGATAAAATAGAGGTTTTTTTTTATTTTTTGTGGACATTTCATAAAAAGTGGTGTATAGTGGAGAAAAGTGGGGTAGATTCCCTATTGAGGGTGGAGCGAATGTTTATCGGTGAATATCAACACAACATTGATAAAAAGGGCAGAATCAACGTTCCCAGCAAATTCAGGAGTGGATTGGGGGAGCGGTTCTATCTGACCAAGGGTTTGGACCAGTCCCTATTTTGCTTTCCGGAAGGGGAATGGAGAATCTTCGAAGAGAAGCTCAAAGGGCTGCCCCTGACCAACAAGAACGCCCGCGGCTTCGTCAGATTGTTCTTCGCCGGAGCCACCGAATGTGAACTCGACACCCAGGGGAGGATTCTGATTCCCCAGGCTCTCAGGGAACATGCCAACATCGACAGGGAACTGATGATCATCGGGGTCGGAACCCGGGTGGAGATCTGGGCCTTGGAAGAATGGCACCGGTACACGGACCCGGATCAGATCAGTTACGATGAAATCGCTGAACACATGTCCGAATTGGGGATTTAGGAGAGATATTATGGCATTCAACCATTACAGCGTCATGCTCAAGGAAGTGCTCGAGGGTCTCAAGGTCCTCCCCGACGGCATCTATGTCGACGGGACCCTGGGGGGGGCCGGCCATGCCAAGGCGGTGATCGAGGGCCTCGAGGGCGGCGTCCTCATCGGCATCGACCAGGACCAGGAAGCCCTGGCCTACGCCAGAGACCTGCTCAAGCCCTATAAAGGACGATTCATCCTGGTCCATGACAATTTTTCCAATATCGCCCCGATTCTGACGGAACTTGAGATTCCCGAGGTGAACGGCATCCTCATGGATCTGGGGGTTTCCTCCTACCAGCTGGATACGGCCCAAAGGGGGTTCTCCTACAATCACGACGCCCCCCTGGACATGCGGATGGACCAGACCGCCTCCCTCACCGCCGCCGAGGTGGTCAACGAATATTCCCTGGAGGAACTCAACCACGTCATCATGACCTACGGGGAGGAACGATGGGCCCAGCGCATCGCCACCTTCATCGTGACCCAGAGGGAAATCAAGCCCATCGAGACCACCTTTGAACTGGTGGAGGTCATCAAGAAGGCGGTACCCAAGGGGGCCAGGAGAGACGGGCCCCATCCGGCCAAGAGGACCTTCCAGGCGATCCGGATCGAGGTCAACAACGAGCTCGGCATCATTCAAAAGGCCATTGAAGACGGTGTGGACCGGCTCGCTCCCGGGGGGCGCATCGCCGTCATCACCTTCCATTCCCTCGAGGACCGGCTGGTGAAAAATACCTTCAAGGAACTCAGTCTGGATTGTATCTGTCCGCCGGAGGCACCGGTCTGCACCTGCAACCACCGGGCCAAGGTCAGGATCGTGACCAAAAAACCCATCCAGCCCGGCATGAAGGAGTTGGAATTCAACCCCCGATCCCGCAGCGCCAAGCTGAGGATCGCCGAAAGGATATAAGAAAAAAAGGGGGGGCCGAAGTGGCTACCGTAAACAGCACCGATCCTTATCTCTACGATGAAATACTCTCCAGGGATCTCACGGCCAAGACGATGAAACTGAAAAAGTCCATGGGGAAGACCAACCGGAAATCCCGGTTCTTCAGTCATTTGATGGCGCTGCTCTTCCTCGTGGTGGTTTTCGGTGCCATGGCGGCCCTCCTCGTTCGTTATGCTGAAATCAATGAGATCAAGTATTCCAACTTTGAACTCAAGAAGGAGATCCGGTCCCTCGAAGTCGAGGTGGAGGAATTGAAATACCAGCTCAACAGCGCCTCGAGCCTGGAGACCATCGAGCATTATGCCGGCACCCGTCTGGGGATGCAGTACCCGCAGCCCCATCAAGTGGTCTATATCGCCGGCGGCACAAAATATGCCCTGGATATTGAAAAAAATGAGGATTTGGGTGATAATAGTCCTGAGGTGCTGGGTTATGGTCAACCTGAAGAAAATCTGGTCAAGACCATCATAGGGTTCCTCTGGAACTAGGAGGCGGCGATGAAGAATCTCATCATGAAACGCAATCGAAGACTTACTTTAATACTGTATTTGGTGAGTCTTATTTTTTTTGCTTTGATTGTCCGCATGTTTTTCATCCAGGTGGTGAAGGCGGAGGAGTATCAGACCCTCGCGGCCATGCACCGCACCCGGGATATTCCCATCCCGGCCCTGAGAGGGACCATCTATGACCGCAACGGAACCAAACTGGCCTTCAGCATCAAAACCTTCAGCATCTGGACCCGGCCTGATGAAATCATCGACATCGAAACCGCCTTGAAGGCCATGGACCAGGTCACGGACCTGGATTTCGACGACATTGACGAAAAGTTCGCCCGGGATACGGAAATGGTGAAAATCAAAAGGGGACTCAGTCTTGAGGCGGCCACCCAGATCGAGGATCTCAAGATTCAAGGGGTCTGGGTCACCGAGGATATGCAGAGGGTCTACCCCTATGATGATTTTGCGGCCCATCTCATCGGCCATACCACCGTGGACAATATCGGAATCGCCGGCATCGAGCAGTCCTTTAATGATATAATGACGGGGATAGAGGGAAAATATTTCATCAGTACCGACGCCAGCGGGCGTCAGCTGGCCTACGGCACCGACAAGGTCTACCAGCCGGTGCTGGGCAACGACGTGGTGCTCACCATCGACGAGGTGATCCAGCATTATCTGGAAAAGGCCCTGGTCTCAGCCTATGACAGCAACCAGGCCCTCAAGACCATGGGCATCGTCATGGATCCCAGAACGGGGGAAATCCTCGCCATGGCTTCAAAGCCGGATTACAATCTCAATGAACCCAGGGTCCCCCTCAAGGCCTATACCGACATCGATATCGAGGCCCTGGCGGAGGAGGACCAGGTGAAGGTCTGGTCCCGGATGTGGACGAACCCCCTGGTGAGCAGTCTCTATGAACCCGGCAGTGTTTTCAAGGTCGTCACCGCCGCGGCGGGGCTGGAGGAAAACGCGGTGACCCCCTATACTGAATTTGACGCCCACGGCTATCTCATGGTGGACGGGGTGAAGATCAGCTGCTGGTCCTCTCACAATCCCCATGGGCGGCAGACCCTGACGGAGGGCCTGGAAAACAGCTGCAATCCCGTTTTCATGGAAACCCAGATGGCCATCGGCAAGGGACCCTTCTACGAATACATTGAAAATTTCGGATTTACCAGAAAAACCGGCATTGAACTGCCGGCGGAGGCCTTTCCCCTGGTGGTGGACAAGGACACCATGAACAATGTGGAGGCGGCCACCATGAGCTTCGGCCAGGGGCTTTCCGTAACCCCCCTGCAGATGATCATGGCGGTGGGAGCCATCGCCAACGACGGCGTCCTGATGAAGCCCGGCCTCGTCAAGGCCGTCACCGACGAGAAGGGAGAGGTGGTGGCCTCCTTTGAACCCACGGTGCTCCGACAGGTCATCAGCGCCCAGACGGCTCTGGAAACCCGGCTGATGATGGAGTCCGTGGTGGACAACGGCAGTGGCGGCAACGCCAGAATCCCCGGCATCAGAATCGCCGGGAAAACCGGGACCTCGCAGAAAATCTTTGAAGGCACCTATTCCGACGACAAGTCCTGGGCCTCCTTCACCGCCATTGCACCGGTGGATGATCCCCGGCTGGTGATTCTCATCATCGTGGATGAACCCGCCTTCAGCAATTTCGGATCGGTGGTGGCGGCACCGATCGCGAGGGAGGTCATGGAGGACACCTTTCGTTATCTCGGAATCACTCCTGAAAGAGAGGGTTCCGACCAGGTGGTGCCGGTTCCCGATTTCAAGGGGATGACCTATTCCCAGGCTCAAAAAGTCGCCGGGGAACTGGGCCTGGTCATCAGCACTTCCCCCACCGCCGAGGTCGGGCAGGACCGGCTGGTCCTGGAGCAGTTTCCCATGAAAGACAAAGAGGTCGCCCCGGGTTCCCTGGTGATCTTGAAAATTGAGGAGGTGATAGTGGATGAAACTCAGTGAATGCCTCAGGGGCATCCCTTATGAAACTGACCTGCCAGAAGACCTGGAGATCAGGGCCATAGCCTATGATTCCAGAAGGGTGGTGCCGGGCGGTCTTTTCGTGGCCATAGAAGGTTTCAAATCCGATGGCCATGACTACATTCCCCAGGCCCGGGCCAGGGGCGCCGCGGCCTGCGTGGTGACAAAAAAAACCCCTGATCCTCTGCCCCAGGTCAGGGTGGATGACGGTCGCCGGGCCCTGGCCGTCATCGCCGGGAATTTCTACGGGGCACCCACCAGCCGGCTCAAGCTGCTGGGGGTCACCGGAACCAACGGCAAAACCTCCATCACCCATATCGCCAGAGACCTCTTGACCCGGATGGGTCAGCAGTCCGGCCTTATCGGGACCATCCACAATCTTGTGGGCGACCTGGAGGAAACCGCCAGGGTGACGACGCCGGAGTCCCTCGAACTCGAGGAGCTGTTCAGCCGGATGGTGGCGTCGGGTATCGGATACTGCGTCATGGAGGTGAGTTCCCACGCCCTGAGTCTATCGAGGGTGGACCAGCTGGATTTCAATGTGGGGGTTTTCACCAACCTGACCCAGGACCATCTGGACTACCATCAGGACATGGAGGACTATTACAAGGCCAAGAAGAAGCTCTTTACCCTGGCGGACACCCTGGTGGTCAACCTGGACTCGGACTACGGGCAGAGGCTCCTCACGGAAGTGGATAAAAAGGCCCTCACCTACGGCATCCATCATCCGGGTGATTTGACGGCGGAGGACATCACCTACACCCCTGAGGGGACTGAACTGACCCTCAGGTACCGGAAGCGGAGCTACAGGGTCACGACCCCCTATCTGGGTGAAATTTACGTCAGCAACCTTCTGGGGGCCCTGGGCGGCCTTCTGGGTCTGGGCTTTGCCATGGCCGATCTGGCCGGGGCGGTGGGCGGCCTCAAACCCGTCAGGGGAAGACTGGAGCGGGTGGTCAATCCTTTGGGGGCCATGATCCTGGTGGATTACGCCCATACACCGGACGCTCTGGAGAACATTCTGAAAATCGGCCGGTCCCTGACCCGGAAGCGGCTCATCTGCGTCTTCGGCTGCGGGGGAGACCGGGACAAGGGCAAGCGCCCCAGAATGGGGAGGATTTCCCAGAACCTGGCCGATATCAGCATCGTCACCAGCGACAACCCCAGGAAGGAAGATCCCCTGGCCATCATCGAGGATATTCTTGACGGGATGGCGAGGGAGGCCGGGAATTTCCAGGTGGAGGCGGACCGCCGCCTGGCCATCCACCGGGCCCTGGCCCTGGCGGAGGAAGGGGATGCCGTCATCATCGCCGGCAAGGGCCATGAAACCTATCAGATCATCGGTGAGACCACCCTTCATTTTTCCGACGTCGAGGTGGTTCAGGAGTCTCTTGAAAGGATGGCGGGACAGTGAGAAAATCCACATTGAAGACGCTGCTCCGGTATACCCGGGGCAGGCTCAGGGGCATGGAGGAAGACCTCGAGGTCGACCTGTCCCGGATCAAAACCGATTCAAGACAAATCACCGGGGGCGATCTTTTTCTGCCCCTGCAGGGAGACCGCTTCGACGGCCACGATTTCATTCTTGAAGCCCTGCGGGAAGGGGCGCTTTTGAGTTTTTGTTCCAAGGCCTACTACCGGGCCCACGAAACGGCCCTGAGGGACTGGCCGCTTTTTCTGGTGGAGGACACCGGCGGGGGGCTTCAGGACATGGCCCGGGGAATCATTGAATCCTCCGGAGCCAGGGTGATCGCCGTGACCGGATCCACGGGGAAGACCAGCACCAAGGATTTCATTTTCAGTGCTCTCGAAGGCAGTTTCGTGAGCGCCAGAACCCGGGGGAATTTCAACAATGCCATCGGCATGCCCCTGAGTGTCCTGGCCTCGCCGGCGGCCACGGAGGTTTTCGTTCTGGAGATGGGGATGAATCATGCCGGGGAGATCCGCGAACTGGTGGGCATCGCCCCCCCGGATATCGCCGTCATCACCAACATCGGGGCCAGCCACATCGAGTTTCTGGGATCGAAGGAGAATATCCTCAAGGCCAAACTGGAGATCGTGGACCGGATGGGACCCGGCGGGCTTCTTCTGGTCAACGGGGAGGATCCCCTCCTGAAGGCCCTCAAGAAGCAGCAATGGCCCTTCAGGGTGGAGACCTTCGGAGAGGGAGGGGAGGCGGACCATCCCCTGGTATCGGTGGCGATGAATCCCATGAAGACCTATGACTACCAATTGCACGGCCTGAGAATCCGACTGGGAGTCTACGGCCGCCACAATGTCCTCAACAGCGCCCCCGGGGTGATCATCGCCAAGGGCCTGGGGGTTGCCGACGAAGGGATACAATCCGGCATTGAAGCCTATCAGGGGGAAAAGATGCGGCTCAAGCGCCAGAGCACCGGAAGGGGCCTTCTAATCATCAATGACGCCTACAATGCCAGCGTGGATTCCTATGCCAGCGCCCTGACCCTGATGGAAGAACTCAAGGAACGTGGGACGGCCCTGTTTTTCGGAGACATGTTCGAGATGGGGGCCATGGCCCTCTCAGGCCACCGGGAGGTGGGAGACCTGATCTCCCTGGAAAAGACGGACCTGGTGCTCACCAAGGGGGAGGCTTCCATGGCCATCGGGCAACGACTCCTTGAAAGAGGCTTCAATCCGAAGAAATGGATCCACGTGGCCACCTTCGAAGAGGCGGCAGAAATTTTCAATGAAATCCTGGAACCCGGGGATCATCTGCTGATCAAGGGTTCACGGGGCATGGCCATGGAAAAGGTCATCCCGCTTCTGACCTAGGAGGTTTTTAGATGGAAATCAATAATTTTGCAATCCTGGCATCCTTTCTCATCGTCCTGCTCATGGGACCGGTGGTGATTCCAATGCTGGAAAGAATGAAATTCGGACAGACCATCCGGGAGGAGGGGCCCAGGGCCCATCTGTCCAAGTCCGGCACCCCCACCATGGGAGGGGTGATGTTCATCACGGGGATTGTCATCGCCTCGGCGATGGCGGGCCTGGTCAGGGGCCCCTATGGGGTGGTGGTGCTCAGTATGGTGCTTTTTGGGGGACTGGGTTTTGCCGATGATTTCATCAAGGTGGTCCAGAAGAGAAATCTAGGGCTGAGGGCCTGGCAGAAGCTCCTGGGTCAGATGGGGATCGGGATCCTGATCGCGGCACTCACCCATGCCGAGGGCCACAGCATCCTGATTCCCTTCACAAAGGGTGAACTTTCCCTGGGTGCCTGGTATTATCCCTTTGCCGTCCTCTTCATGGTGTCGGTGGTCAATGCGGTGAATCTCACCGACGGTCTTGACGGCCTCAGCAGCGGTCTGAGTATCCTCACCATGATTTTTTACGTGGCGGCGGGCCTCATCCTCACGGATCCGGGACTCACCATGCTGAGTCTGATTTTTGTCTTCAGCCTTCTGGGATTCCTCTATTTCAACCGTCTGCCCGCCAGGGTCTTCATGGGGGACACGGGTTCCCTGGCCCTGGGGGGCTTCATCGCCGCCCTGGCCCTTGTGACCCGGACGCCCCTTTTCGTGGTCATCATAGGCGGGGTCTTTCTGGTAGAAACCCTGTCGGTGATTCTGCAGGTGGCCTCATTTCAATTGACCGGTAAAAGAATCTTCAGGATGAGCCCCCTCCACCACCATTTCGAACTCAAGGGCTGGTCTGAAAAAAAAGTGGTCCGGGTCTTCTGGGCGGCGGGGGGGATTCTGACCGCGGCCGGGACGGCCCTGTACCTGGGGGGCAGGCTATGAAGCATAGAATTCTGGTCGTGGGTCTTGGAAAATCCGGCAGGGCTCTCGTGGAGGTCCTTGTGAAGGAAGGCCACGAGGTGGCGGTGTATGACTCGAAGCCCGTCACGGACTTTGAAAAGGATTTCCTCAAGACCCTCGGCGTCACGACGGGGTATTTTGCTCAAGTGCCTGAGGCCATGGACTTCGACTATCTCGCCATGAGTCCGGGGGTCTCCCTGGATGAACCCCTGGTCCGGGCGGCGGTGGAAAAGGGCATCCCCTTGAAGGGTGAAATCGAGCTGGCCTATGAGCGATCCAAGGGAGAATTCGTGGGGATTACGGGAACCAACGGGAAAACCACCACCACCACCCTGACCTATGAAATTTTCAAGGCCTTTTACGCCAGGGTGGCCCTGGCGGGAAATATCGGCCTGCCGGCGGTGACCCAGGTGACCCGGGCTCCGGAGGAAACCATTTTCATCACGGAGATCAGCTCCTTTCAGCTTGAGACCATCCAGAGCTTCAGACCCAGGCTGGGGGGAATTCTCAATATCACGCCGGACCACCTCAACCGGCACAGGACCCTGGAGGCCTACATCGAGGCCAAGCTGAGGATTTTTGAAAACTACGATCCGGCGGATACCCGGGTGCTCAATTACGATGATGCGTTTTTGAGAAAGTACGGCAGCCGTTTTCACGGCACCTTCTTTTTCAGCAAGACCGCCGTCCTGGACCGGGGTTGCTACGTGGCGGAGGGGGGGACCATCTGCTGCAACGGGGGAGGGGGTCCCAAGCCCGTCATGCCGGTGGAGGAAATCCCGCTCCTGGGAGCCCACAACCTGGAAAACGTCCTGGCGGCCGTCAGCTTCGGCTTTCTGTACGGCATTCCCCCCGGCATCATGGCGAAGACAGTGAGGAAATTCAAGGGGGTCGAGCACCGGCTCGAGGTTTTCACCACCCGCCGGGGGATCACCTTCATCAATGATTCGAAGGCGACCAATCCCGAGGCCACCATCAAGGCCCTTGAAGCCATGGACGGACCCACCGTCCTCATTGCCGGAGGGATGGACAAGGGCAGCGATTTCACCCCGGTGATCGAGAAATTTTCACCCTGGGTGACCCACCTGTGTCTTTACGGTGAGACCAAAGAGATTTTCAAGGATACCGCGGAGTCCATGGGCTATCGGGCCGTCAGTCTCCATGAAGATCTCAAGGAGGCCCTTTCCCGGGGTCTCGAGGTCGCCCGGGAGGGGGACCGGATTCTGCTGTCTCCGGCCTGTGCCAGCTGGGACATGTATGAGAATTTCGAAGCCCGGGGAAGGCATTTCAAAAATCTAGTGAATGAGTTGGATTAGCATGAAGAAAAAAACAACCGATTATGTCCTGATTTTCATCGTGCTCCTTCTCCTGGCCATCGGCATCACCATGGTGTTCAGCGCCTCCTATTACTATGCCCTCAACAAATGGCAGGACAAGTTCTATTTTTTGAAGAAAGAAGTCATCTGGGTGAGCATCGGTCTTGCAGGCATGGTGGTGACCAGTTTCATTCCCTACCGCTTCTACCGGATCCTCTCCTGGCCCCTCATGATTCTTTCAGTGGGGCTCCTGGGACTGACCCTGGAATTCGGGGAGGTCTACAACGGAGCCCAGCGCTGGCTCACCCTGGCCGGCCAGCAGTTCATGCCCTCCGAGGTGACCAAAATCGCGGTAATCATTTTTTTCGCCCAGATGCTCAGCAGCAGGCGCTATGCCATCAAGGGATTCTTCGATTTGTTCAAGCCCTACCTGCCGGTTCTGGCCCTGGTGGCCTATCTGATCCTCAAGCAGCCGGATTACTCCACCACGGGGGTCATCGTGGTCCTGATGCTGTCCATGATTTTTGTCTCCGGTGCGAAAATCCTCTATTTCACCCCCCTTGTAGGCCTGCTGGCCTTCGGCAGCTGGTATTTCGTTTCGGAGTCCACCTACCGGCTGCAGCGGGTTCTGACCTTTCTCGACCCCTTTGCCGATCCCATGGGGGCAGGGTGGCAGATCGTCAACTCCCTGTATGCCCTGGGCACCGGCGGGCTTCTGGGCGTGGGTCTCGGGCAGAGCGCCCAGAACAAGCTCTACATTCCCGAACCTCAGAATGACTTCATCCTGGCCACCTTCGGCGAGGAGTTCGGCTTCATCGGCTTTGTTTTTCTGAGTCTGCTCTTCCTGGGTCTGATCTACCGGGGCTTCAAAATCGCCATGAAGGCGCCGGATGCCTTCGGGGCGCTTCTCGCCTACGGCATCACCTTCCTGGTGGCGATACAGACCATCATCAATTTCGGGGTGGCCACCTCATCCCTGCCGGTCACGGGGATGGCCCTTCCCTTCATCAGTTTCGGCGGGACGTCCCTTGTGATTCTTCTGGGTGCCATGGGGATTCTGGTCAACATTTCCAAGTTTCAGCGCGAGGAGGAGGTCAAATGAGAATTCTACTGACCGGTGGCGGTACCGGGGGACACGTGTATCCCGCTCTGGCCATCAAGGAGGGCCTCTCGGCCCTGAGTCCCGACACCCAGTTCCTCTATGTGGGAACCCAGAGGGGCATCGAGTCCCGCATCGTGCCTGAAACGGGGATGGATTTTTTGACCCTGAAGGTGGAGGGGTTCAACAAGAAGATTTCACCCCGGACCCTGGTCAACTTCTTCAACCTCCTGGGCAGCTTCCTGGGCGCCTGGCGGATTCTCAAAAAATTCGATCCGGAGGTCATCATCGGTACCGGGGGTTATGTGAGCTTTCCGGTGGTTTTCGTCGCCGGCCTGAAGAAAAAAAGAATCTATCTCCATGAACAGAACGCCTATCCCGGGGTGGCCAACCGGTTTTTGAGCCGGTTCGCCCACCGGATCTTTCTCAGCTACCCGGAATCCCTGCAGTATTTCAAGCTGCCCCGGGAGCGGATGGTCATCCTGGGAAATCCGGTCCGGGAGGATTTCGGGAAAATGGACCAGGAGCTGAAGAAGCAAAGCCTGGGTCTTGAGGGGAAAAGGGTGGTTCTGGCCTTCGGCGGCTCAGGTGGCGCCGCGGCCATCAACCGGCTGACCCTGGCCATTGCCGCGGCCTTCGAAGAAAAACCGGAGATTTTCTTCATTCTGGGCGCCGGCAGGCGGTATTATGAGGCAATGGCCGAAAAGGGGCGGGTCTACAAGAATCTCAAGGTGATGGCCTATATCGATCCCATGCCGGACTACATGGGGGCCTCGGACCTGGTCCTGGCCCGCAGCGGGGCCATCACCCTGGCGGAAATCGCCGCCATGGGACTGCCCGCCGTCCTGGTGCCTTCCCCCCATGTGGCCAATGATCACCAGATGAAGAACGCCCTGGCCTTTGAGTCGGCGGGGGCGGCCCTGGTGGTTGACGAGGGGGACTTCAATGTGGACCAGGTGGTGGCGCAGGTGGAGGCCCTCCTCGGTTCTGATGAAATTCTGAAGAAAATGGGTGGGTGCGCCGTGAACCTGCACCATCCCAACAGTGCAAAACTCATCGCTGAGGAGATTCTCAGGGAGATTTAGGAGCATTTGATGAAAAAACTGCTGCTGCTGCTACCGTTACTGCTGCTTATGGGTTCGGGGACCTATTTCGTGATTGAAGGGGACCTCTTCATGCTCGACCGGGTGGTGATTGAAACCGATCTCGGCCTCAAGGAAAGCGAGATCCTTCACTATGCCCGGCTTTCCAGGCAGACCAACCTCCTGTTTGTGGATGAGGCGTCGGCTTCAGACCATCTTGCAGGGCATCCTCTGATCCGGGAAGCGACTCTGGAAAAGGTCCTGCCGAGATCAGTCCGGGTTTCCTATACCCTGAGAGAGGGTCTTCTGGCGGTTTTTTATGCCAGCAAATTCATTGTGGTGGACGAGGAGGGGACGGCCCTCTATGTGAATCAGAATGAAGAAGGTCTGCCGGGGCTGTACGGTCTTGCCATCAAGGGTTTCAATCTCGGCTATCCGCTCCAGGTCGAAGACCCGGACCTTCTTGAGTCCGTCGTGGTCCTGGTGAAGATGATCGAAATCTCGGATTTTCCCTTCAATCCAGCCTTTTATATCGAAAAGGGTCAATTGTTCATTCGGATCAATGAGGCCTACAAGGTGAATTTCGGCGACGGGTCCAACCCCCAGGACCGGTTCAACACCTTCAATACCATCTACAATGAGTTGTCAAAAGATGGTGTGAATCATGGTATAATAGATGTCAGTATTGATGGAGCGCCGGTATTCCGGCCCTTCGACTGAGGAGAGTTCAATGAAGACCAAAAATCATAATCTAATGTTGATCGGTTTCATCAGCGTGATCCTCGGCATGGTGATTTCACTCCAGTTCAGGGCTGTCCAGGAGGATTTCCTGGAAGGCTCCAACCCCCTGATCCGCGCCCAGGAGCTCAATTCGGCCTACAGTCGTCTGCTTTTACAAAGGGATGAATTGCTCGAGGAAATCACGATGCTTGAGGCCCAGCTGAAAACCATCGAAGAGAATGCTTCCAATGAAAGCATCATCATCAAGAATCTGAATTCAGAGCTGCAGCGCTTCAAGCTCATGGGAGGGTTTCTGAGCGTCGAGGGTCCGGGCATACAGATGATTCTGGATGATCCCGTGGGTGAGGAAGGGAACAATGAAGAGATCAATATCATCTATGAATATGATCTGATCAACCTCCTGGTGAACGAGCTCAATGCCGCCGGAGCCGAGGCCGTCTCCATCAATGATCAGCGGATCATCGCCTCCACGGAGATCAGGACCGCCGGCAATTCCGTTTCCATCAACCAACTGCCCCAGTATCCTCCCTTTGTCATCAAGGCCATCGGCAACCCAGACACCCTCGACGGGGCTGTGAGTCAGATTTTTGGCATCGTCTCCACCATGCGGGACCAGGGCTATTTCGTGGAAATCAAGAAGTTGGATCTGGTTGGAATCAGCAAGTATCAAGGGGCCATCGGGTTCGATTATGCCAGACCCGTGGAGTGATTGAGGGGTTTTATGAAGAGGTTGACTTCCAAAGGGGTATTGTTCATATTGTTCTTTCTGCTGGGAGCACTAGCAATCACCCAGTACCGGGTGGTGGGCACGGTGAATCCCTATGTCTCCATCAGGGACATCGAAAGCCTGACCAATCAGATCTATGCCCTTGAAAAGGCCAATGAAAGCTATCAGAACCGCCTGGAGGATCTCAAGGTCAAAATCGCCGCCTACGAGGAGGCTGATGTCGACTCGGGGAAACTGGACGAGGTTCTCAGGCGGGAAGTGTCACAATTCAAGATCCTTTCCGGGGTCGTGAAGGTCTTTGGACCGGGGGTGGTGGTGATCGTATCCGATGCCGAGAATCCCATTGTCCTGGGGGACGACCCCAACAATTACATCATCCATGATCTGGATCTGGTGGAGGTGGTGAACGACCTCAAGAATGCCGGGGCCGAGGCCATCGCCATCAACGGACGGCGGATCATTCCCTATCAGACCAGCATCCTCTGCAACGGCCCCACCATCAACATCGACGGTGAGGTCTATTCCCAGCCCTATATCATTGAAGCCATCGGTGACCGGAAGTTCCTGGAGGCCGCGGCCACATCACCGGAGTCCTATACCCACTTCCTGAAGCAATGGGGCCTCTTCACCGAGGTGAACACCAGCATCCATCTTGAAATCGAGGCCTATGAAACCCCGGTACAGTTCCAGTACATGAAGGAAAAGGAGGAGTAACATGTCCATAGCCATCTTCGGTATTCTTCTCGGTCTGCTTGTGGGATACTATATTCCCTTGAATCTCTCAGGTGCGGCCAGCATTTATCTTTCCGTGGCCATCCTGGCTGCGGTGGATTCGCTTCTGGGCGGGATACGGGCGAATCTAGAAGGCCGGTTCGACTCCCTGGTCTTCATCTCCGGGTTTTTCTTCAATTCCCTGCTGGCATTTCTGCTGGCTTACCTGGGCGATCAGCTGGGGGTTCCCCTGTATTACACCGCCCTGTTTGTTTTCGGGACCCGGCTTTTCAACAACCTCGGCTATATTCGGCGTCATTTGATCAAACGCCTGTAAATCCACTATTCAGGTCAAAACACTTTGTGTTATCATAGGGTTAGATATTCAGTTAGAAGGATACTTCAGATGGAGGAGGAACTATCGTGATAGAATTTGTCACAGAGGAAAACATATACGCCCAGATCAAGGTCGTGGGTATCGGGGGCGGAGGCAACAACGCCGTCAACCGGATGATTGAAAATGAATTGAAGGGTGTCAAATTCATTGCCATCAATACGGATCAGCAGGATCTGAGAAACTCCCTGGCGGAGGTCAAGGTCCAGATCGGGCAGAACATCACCAAGGGCCTGGGCGCCGGCTCGAAACCGGAGATCGGTGAACAGGCGGCGATGGAATCCCGGGAAAAGATCATGCAGCTCATCGAAGGTGCCGACATGCTCTTCATCACCGCGGGCATGGGCGGGGGTACCGGGACCGGTGCGGCCCCTGTGATTGCGGAGGTGGCCCGGGAACTCGGGATACTCACCGTGGGCGTGGTGACAAAACCCTTCAGTTTTGAAGGCAAGAAAAGAATGAAGAATGCCGATGCGGGCATCGAGCGGCTCAAGGCGCATGTGGACACCCTCCTGGCCATCCCCAACGACAAGTTGCTGGAAATCGTCGAAAAGAACACCTCCATCGTTGAAGCCTTCAAGGTCGCCGATGACGTTCTCAGACAGGGGGTCCAGGGAATTTCCGACCTCATCGCCATCGACGGCCTCATCAATCTGGACTTTGCCGACATCAGAACCACCATGCTGGGCAGCGGCATCGCCCACATGGGAACCGGCAGGGCCTCGGGAGAAAACCGGGCGGTGGAGGCTGCCCGTCAGGCGGTCCAGTCACCCCTGCTTGAAACCACCATTGACGGGGCCAACGGGGTGCTCATCAATGTCACCGGTGATGAAAATCTGGGGATCCATGAGGTTCATGAAGCGATCCAGCTCATCACTGACGCCGTGAGCGAGGACGCCGACATCATTTTCGGAGCGGTCATCGATGAAAACTACCACGATGAAATCAAGATCACCGTGATCGCCACCCATTTTGGCGCTTCAAGAGCGGGCAAGGCCTTTGAAACCGAATTCTTCCAGGAAACCCCCGGCTTCGAAGAGGAAGAGGAAATCGATATTCCCGACATCTTCGGCAAACTCGACGCGGATCTCGATATCGATCTGGATTCACTGACCCGGAATGAGGAAGAGGATGATGACGGCAACAACGGCCCTCCATTTCTGATTCGCAGATGACAAGGCCTTCATTGGCCTTGATTTTTTTCAGGAGCTGATCGCATGAAATGTCCCTACTGTGGTTTTGAAGAATCCAAGGTCATCGACTCCCGTCCTACGGAGGACGGTTTCGTCATCCGGAGAAGACGCCAGTGCCTCAGTTGCAACAGCCGCTTCACCACCTATGAAAAGGTGGAGGAGGTGCATCTGGTCGTGGTCAAGAAGGATGGGACCAGGGAATCCTTCAACCGGGGTAAAATCATCAACGGCCTGGTGAGGGCCTGTGAAAAAAGACCGATTTCCATTGAGGAAATGGAAAAGATCGCCGACCGCATCGAGCAGGGTCTGATCAACTCAATGGAGCAGGAGATTCCCTCGGGAAAAATCGGCGAGCTGCTCATGGAGGAGCTCAAGGCCCTGGATGAAGTGGCCTACGTGCGCTTTGCCTCGGTTTATCGGCAGTTCAAGGATCTGAACACCTTTGTCAAGGAGCTTACAAAAATGCTGGATGAAAAGAAGGACTAAATGGAAATCAGAAATGTTTCGGGATTAAAGATACTTCAATTCAAAGAGATGGATACCCTTCACGGGTTCACCACCCGGCCGGGAGGAGTGAGCGGGGGGAATTTTGCGAGTCTGAATTTCGGCCGTTATTCCGGGGACGATCCCCGGAATGTGGACCGGAACTTCGAAATTCTGTTCGAAGCCCTGGGCCTTGATTCGACCAGGGTGGCCATGACCCGCCAGACCCATTCGACCCATCTGAAAAGAATCGACGGTCCCGGTGACGCCGGAATCCACGAGGGGGTGGACGGGCTTATGACCGATGTTCCCGGCATGGTGCTCCTCACCTTCTATGCCGATTGCACCCCCCTGTATTTCTACGATCCCCGGCGGCGGGCGGTGGCCGTGGCCCACGCCGGCTGGCAGGGGACCCTGGCGAAAATCGCTGCAAAGACCGTGGCCGCCCTTGGAGAGGAATTCGGTGTGGATCCCGGGGATCTCGTGGCGGGAATCGGTCCCAATCTCTCCAGGGAGAATTTTGAAGTCAGCCCGGATTTTCTCGGCACCCCGGAGTTGGAGGAGGCCTTCTCCCGCTATCTGTCCCCCCGGCGGGACAGGTTCACCTTCGATCTGGTCGCCAGCAATCGGGACCAGCTCAGGGCGGCCGGCCTCCGGAAGGAGAATATCCACCTCAGTCACCGCTGCACCTACGGGGAGGAGTCCCTTTTTTATTCCTACCGCCGCCAGGGCGGCGCCTCCGGCAGGATGGCCGGCTTCATCGGTCTGGGTGATGCCCGGTGAAAAAGTTCCTGATCAAGGGCGTCAAGCCCGGCACCATCGCCGAAGAGGTGGGCATCAAGGCCGGAGACTACCTGCTCACCATCAATGACCGGCCCGTCAAGGACATCATCGACTACCTCTTTCTCACCTCCGATGACTTCCTTGAGGTGGTCATGGAGACCGGTGAGGGTGAAACCGTCATCTACGAGATTGAAAAGGATCCGGATGAAGATCTGGGCCTCAGCTTTGAGAGCCCCTTGCTCGATGATGTGAAGCGGTGCTCCAATCAGTGCATTTTCTGCTTTGTCGACCAGCTGCCTCCCGGCATGCGGGAGAGCCTGTATTTCAAGGATGACGATTCAAGACTGTCCTTCATGCAGGGAAATTTCGTCACCCTGACGAATCTGAGCGATGACCAGATCCAGCGGATTGTCAACTACCGGATCAGTCCCATCAATGTCTCCGTCCACACCACGGATCCCGGCTTGCGGATCAGGCTTTTGAAGAATCCGAAGGCCGGCAGGATCATGGACCACCTGAGGACCCTGATCGAGGGGGGGATCACCGTCAATGCCCAGATCGTCCTCATGCCCGGCATCAACGACGGCCAGGCATTGCAAAAGACCCTGAAGGATCTCAGTGGCCTGCATCCCGGCCTCAAATCCGTGGCCATCGTCCCCATCGGCCTGACCCGGTACAGGGAGGGGCTTCACCCCTTGACCGCCTTCGACAAAGAGGGGGCCCGGGGGGTCATCAGGCAGGTCCACGCCGGTCAAGGGGATTTTCTTCGGACCCTTGCCACCCGCTTCGCCTATCTGGCGGATGAATTCTACCTCAAGGCGGGGGAGCCCCTGCCGCCCTATGAGGCCTATGAAGGATTTCTGCAGCTGGAGGACGGCATCGGAATGATCCGCAAGTTCGGGGATGAAGTGAGATCCCTGGGAAAGGGGCTGGCCCTGCAGGGGCGCTACGCCCTGGTGACGGGTCTTCTGGCGAAGGATTTCATGGAGGACCTGAGTCAGGAACTGATGCGGGACCATCAGGCCCTCCACCTGGCTGTCCGGGCCATTGAAAACCGGGTGTTCGGACCGGCCATCACCGTCAGCGGCCTGGTCTGCGGCCGGGATATCCTGGAGCAGGTGGGCGGGATCGAAGACTTTGAGGCCCTGCTGGTTCCCGACAATATGTTCAAAGCGGATGAAGATGTTTTTCTCGATGATGTTTCACTTGAGCAACTGAGCCTTGCATTGGGTAAACCGGTCAAAAGGATTCCGGTTCAAGGGGAAGATTTTCTTAAATTCTTAAGGAGTGACTTGAATTATGAGTAAACCTGTACTGGCAATCGTGGGCCGTCCCAATGTGGGCAAATCCACACTTTTCAACCGCATCGCCGGTCGCCGCATCTCCATCGTCGACGACACCCCCGGGGTGACCCGGGACCGGGTCTATGCGGAGGGGGAATGGCTCGGCAAAACCTTCACCATGATCGACACGGGTGGCCTGGAGCCTGACAGCAAGGACATGATCCTTTCAAAAATGAGACAGCAGACGGAGATTGCTCTGGAACTAGCCGACGTCATTCTGTTTCTGGTGGACCAGAAGGCGGGGTTGACGCCCCAGGACCATGAGGTGGCCCAGCTTCTCAGACGGTCCAACAAGCCGGTTCTTCTGGTGGTCAACAAGGTGGACAATCCCCAGTCACCCGCCGGAATCTATGATTTCTACAATCTGGGGATGGGGGATCCCTTTCCCATCAGCAGCGTCAACGGACTCAATCTGGGCGACCTGCTGGACCTGGTTCTGGAAAAATTTCCCGAGGAGCACACCGAGGAGCCTCAGGAGGACCTGGTCCGGGTCGCCATCGTCGGCAAACCCAATGTGGGCAAATCCTCGCTTTTGAACCGCATTTTCGGAGAGGAAAGGGTCATTGTCAGTCCGATACCCGGGACCACCCGGGAATCCATCGACACCGAAATCACCCTGGCCGGCAGGCACTATCGCTTCATCGATACGGCGGGCATCCGAAAACGCAAGAAGGTCATTGAAAACATCGAGCGGTATTCGGTGCTGAGAAGCTACGCCTCGGTGGACCATGCGGACATCGCCCTGATCATGATCGACGCCCAGGAGGGCGTCACCGAACAGGATAAAAAAATTGCGGGATACGCCCATGAAGCGGGTAAAGGAATAATAATCCTGGTCAACAAGTGGGACACCATCGAAAAGAACAACAAGACCTACAACGAGTACCTCAAGGATCTCAGAAACGAACTGGGATTTTTGAGCTATGCCCCCGTCATTTTCGTATCGGTTCTCACGGGACAGCGGATTCAGGACATCATCACCACCATTGATGCGGTGCATGATCATCAGATTTTCAGAATCTCCACCGGCCTGCTCAATGATCTGCTCAACGAGATCCTTCTGTTGAATCCTCCCCCCACCGACAAGGGCAAACGTCTGAAAATCTATTATATGACCCAGGTCGGGATATTGCCGCCCCAGTTTGTCATTTTCGTCAACGATAAAGAACTGGCCCATTTTTCCTATGTCCGCTACATTGAGAACAAGATCAGGGAATCCTTCAATTTCGAGGGGACACCGATCCAGATCTTTATCAAACCCAAAAAAGAAAAGGGAGGCCCCCAATGAAAATAGGTGTCATCGGTGCCGGCAGCTGGGGCATCGCCATGAGTATTCTGTTGAGTGAAACCGTGGATCAGGTCAGCCTTTACGGCAGAAACTGCGCCAAGGTCGATGCCATGACAAAGACCCGGAGCAATGAAAGACATCTCAAGGGAATCGAGATTCCCAAGGCGGTCCATCTTACCTGCGACCTGGCGGAGACGGTGACAGAAAGCGACATCCTGGTCCTGGCCACCGCCTCCCAGGGAGTCCGGGAGGTGCTGGAAAGCCTCAAATCCCTGGTCGATGACCGGCAGATCCTGGTCAATTTGTCCAAGGGGATTGAAATCTCTTCTTTGAAAACGATTTCCCAGATCGTCGACGAGGTTCTTCCCGGACAGCCCTACGTGGTGCTGTCCGGGCCCTCCCATGCGGAGGAGGTGGCCAGAAGGCTTCCCACCACCCTGGTGGCGGCTTCGCGCCAGATTCCTCTGGCCCAGCGCATCCAGGAAATCTTCTCCCGGGACTATCTCAGGATTTACACCAATCCCGATGTGGTCGGGGTGGAGGTGGGGGGAGCCCTTAAAAACATCATCGCCCTGGGCGCCGGCATCACCGACGGCCTGGGTTTCGGGGACAATACCAAGGCGGCTCTGATGACCCGGGGAATCAAGGAAATCGCCACCCTGGGGGTGGCCATGGGGGCCCATCATGAGACCTTCAGAGGTCTGAGCGGCATCGGGGACCTCATCGTGACCTGTACCAGCATGCATTCCAGGAACCGCCGCTGCGGCATCCTGCTGGGGGAGGGGGATACCCTGGAGGAGGCCATCAAGAAGATCGGCATGGTGGTGGAGGGGGTCTACACGGTGAAATCGGCCTATCAGCTGGCCGGGAAACTGGGGGTTGAAGCGCCCATCACCGAGGAATTGTACCGGGTGATTTATGAGCAGGAAAATCCCGATGAATCCGTCAGGCGGCTGATGAAGCGCAACAGCAAGGATGAAATCGAAGAGATTTTCTCTTGGTAAAAAAGCAGGTGAGCCCATGAAAGCCTTCATCAAAGGAATCCTGGCCCTGGCCCTGGCCCTCGGGGTGGGCTATATCGGTTTTATGGCCTTGACAGAAGATCAGGACCAGTCCTATTCCCTGACCTACGGCACCATCGACAAGAGCTTCGAAGCCAGGGGGTACGTCATCCGCAACGAGGTCCTCCTCACCACGGAGAGCGAGGGACAGGTCCGCTATCTGGCGGCGGAGGGTCAGAAGGTCCGAAAAAACGAATCGGTGGCCCAAATCGTCATGGGGGTCGACATGGACATGCCCCCTGACGAGGAGCCCCCTCCGAGGACCCCCGAGGGGGTCCAGGTCGATCTGGACAACATTGACTATGAAATCAATTATCTCCACGCCAAAATCCTCAACGACCTGTCCAGGGGCAGTTATCGGGAGATCCATCTTCTGAAGGAAGCCCTGAATCTGGCCCTCTCCAAGCGGCAGCGCTACAGCGGGCTCCTCGAAAAAACCCAGGGGCCCCAGGTCAACGAGATCCAGGAAAATGAGGTCTCTGAACTAAAGGCACCGGTTTCCGGGGTGGTCACCTATTATTTCGACGGCTATGAAGACGTCTTCCGGACGCCCGATCTCTTTCGAATCGACTTCGAAAAGCTCATCAGTGAGGAGATCACCGTCAAAAACCGGTCCACCCAGGTGGCCAGGGTGGGGGATCTGATCTACAAGGTGGTGGATTCCAACGCCCTGAGTCTGCTGGCGATTCTCCCCAAGGAGGCCATGGATTATCTGCAGATCGGTGCGGCCATGACCCTTGAGTTTGAATTTGACGAAATCACCGGCAGCATCGTGGAATTGTACTATCAGGAGGATTATATCGGAGTCCTCTTCGATACCGACCAGATCATCAGTGATTTCCAGAAGATCCGCCAGGTGGACGTGACCCTTCACCCTACGAATTTCAAGGGATTGAAGGTGGAAAACAGTTCTCTGGTCAAGCAGGACGGACACTTCGGGGTTTATGTGATGAATGTCCAGAACAAGCCCGTCTGGACCATGGTCAAGATTCTTGGATACGATGCCGACCATGCCATCGTGGCCAAGGACAGCTTCATCCTCAATGAGGGCTATCAGGAGTTGAAGGTCTCCACTGTCGGACTTCATGATGAGGTCTTGAGAAATGGCGCCAAGTACGCTGAATGATGAGGAGTTAGAGATGGAAACTATCAAAGAGAATCTGGATGAAATCAGACAAAGGATACAAGCCGTGTGTGACAAGCAGGGGAGGGATCCCGGTGAGGTGACCTTGATTGCAGTGACCAAGACCATCGATGAGGATGTCGTCAACCAGTCCCTGGCCTTCGGAATCACCGATATCGGGGAAAACAAGGTGCAGGAAATCGAAAGAAAGTATCCCAATATCCGTGACGGGATCAACTGGCACCTTATCGGCCATCTGCAGCGCAACAAGGTGAAATACATCATCGACAAGGTGGCCATGATCCATTCGGTGGATTCGGTGAGGCTTGCCGAGGAAATCGACAGGCGGGCCGAGGGGGTCGGGCGGGTCATGCCGGTGCTGCTGCAGCTCAATGTCGCCAGGGAGGAGACGAAATTCGGTCTCGACATGGCGGAGCTCTACGCCCTCCTGGAGGATATCGCCAAGCTCAAGCATCTCAAAGTCCGGGGACTCATGACCATGGCCCCCTTTGCGGAGGATCCCGAAGAGGTGCGCTGGGTTTTCAGAAAAATGAAGGAGATCTTTGAGGCCGTCAAGCTCAAGAATTTTGAAAACATCTCCATGCAGTATCTCTCCATGGGCATGACCAACGATTACGAGGTGGCCCTGGAGGAAGGGGCGAACATGCTCAGAATCGGTACCGGTATCTACGGTGCGAGGGATTATTCTAAATAGGAAAGGGGTAGGGTCTCATGGCGGATCAGATCAAAAGCAAATTCAAATTCTTCATGGGTCTTGATGATGTCCAGGAAGAGGAGTCTCAGGAGAATGATTTCCAGGTGCCGGAGCAGGAGCCGCCGACCACCTACAAGACCGATGAAGCCAATCATCTCTTCGGTTCAAAAAAAAAGCAGGAGGTTGAGAAGATGCTGAATCCCGGCAGTCCGTCAAAGGAGAAGATCCAGGTGACCATCAGCAGACCGGAGGATTTCAATGATTCAGCCACCGTGGTGAATCATCTCAAGGAGGACAAGCCGGTGATCGTCAACCTTGAGGCCCTGGATATCGATACGGCGAGAAAAATCTTTGATTTTTGCTCCGGGGCCCTCTTTGCCCTGGACGGGAAAATCTTCAAGGTATCCAAGAACATATTTCTTTTTGCACCCAGGAATGTAGACATCACCGGGAATCTGAAAAATTCCCTCGAAAGTGACTACGACATAGAATAGGAAGTGAAAAAATGGATATTATCAAGGTTTCAGTGTATTATTTCGTCAATGTGGTGAACTATCTGATTCTGGCCAGGGTGATCATGTCCTGGTTCGTCAGGGACTACTCGAATCCCATCGTCCAGTTTATTTTTCAGATCACCGAGCCCATTCTCTCACCCTTCAGGGAATTGCTGAGAAAGATCGGTGTCGGCGGGATGCTGGATTTTTCCCCCATTGTAGCCCTTCTGGTCATCCAGTTCCTGGCCAGTCTGGTTTATGGCTTATAATCAGGACAAGGAAATCACCCTGGCCCTGCGGCAGCTCGAGGACCTGATTCTCGGCGACCTCCCCGGCGAGGGACAGGTGTTTTCCGATTTCGTCCCCCCGGGAGCGGTTCAGGGCCTCGAGAAGTACCTGGGAGAGGGGAAGGGGCGCCGGGTGGTCTTCCACCGGCCCAATCTCTATTCGGAATATGGGATTCTGGGGGTTTTCAAGGCGGGGAGGGAGCCTTCCCCGGAGGCCTGGCCCCTCAAGGTGATGCGCATCAGCGGAATCGATGAATCCGTCAGCCACCGGGATATTCTCGGAAGTCTGATGAGCCTGGGTGTGGCGCGGAAAAAAATCGGGGATATCTTCTGCGACGGCGACCGGGCCTACGTGGTGGTGACGGCATCCCTCTATCCCTATTTCAAGGACCAGCTCAGACAAATCAGACACCAGGCCGTCACGGTGGAGGCCGTCGCGCTCAAGGTCATTGAAGACTTCCGGCCCCGGTTTGAGGAAGAGGTGGTCCTGCTGTCGTCCCTCAGAATCGATCTGGTGCTTTCAAAGGTCTTCAAGACCTCGAGGGAGGAGGGCAAGACCTTCTTTCAGGAGGGGCGGGTCAAGCTCAACCACCTGCCCGTCGACAACCCCCATAAAATCCTTTCAGAGGGGGACCTGGTTTCCCTGAGAGGTCATGGCCGGGTCAGGATCGATGAAATCCAGGGCACGACCAAAAAAGGCAACCTCAAGGTCGCCGTTCAGCTTATGAAATAATTCAAGGAGTGATAGCCATGTCAATCAGCATTCACCGTTTACCCATTCCCTTTGTCCACGACGACTCCCTCAATGATCTCAATGACGATTTTCTGGCCGGGCTTGCCAAAGCCCTGGGTCATGAAATCACAAAGACCGATCTCGATGATCTGAAGGAAGGAGACCCCCTGTATGTCTTTGTGCCCTCCGGCGGGACAGAAAATGAATTCCATGCCATATTTCCAAGGATCAAGGGACCTGTCTTCCTGCTCACCACGGGTCAGGCCAATTCCCTGGCGGCTTCCATGGAAATCCTTTCCTACATAAACAATCGGGGAGGCCGGGGGGAGATTCTCCACGGTCCCGTTGTGCAGCTGGCCCGGCGGATCGAAATCCTGCAAGGGGTCATCCGGACCAAGGCGCTCCTGAAAAAGGGCCGCCTCGGTGCCGTGGGCCTGCCCTCGGACTGGCTGATCGCCTCGAAGGCGGACTACGACAAGGTCAAGACCGCCACGGGCCTCACCCTGGTGGACATCAGCATGGAGGAGCTCCTTGAGGAAATCGCCAAGGGGACCTATGAGGAGACCCCCCGGGTGAAGGAGCTTCTTGACAAAAAATACTTTGCCAAGGATATGGACACCTCCTTGAGCATTTACGGGGCCCTGCAGCGTCTGGTGAAGAAATACGAGCTCGACGGCTTCACCTTGAGATGCTTCGATCTGCTGGATACCGTCCACGGCACGGGATGCCTGGCCCTTGGCATCCTCAATTCTGAGGGGATCTATGCCGGCTGCGAGGGGGACATGCCAGCCCTGATTTCCATGATGGTTCTGGGGAGTCTGAGCGGTCAGCCGGTGTTTCAAGCCAATCCCTCCCGGTTCAGCGAAGATAAGGAGCGGGTGATTCTGGCCCATTGTTCGGTGCCCTTCGGCATGATCGACGGCTACCGGCTGACCACCCATTACGAATCGGGGATCGGCATCGGCATCGATGGGGAGATTCCAAGGGGAGAGATCACCATTTTCAAAGCCTCGGCCACCCTTGAAGACCATTTTGTGGAAAAGGCCGCCATCGTCAGGAATCTCCACGAGAAGAACCTGTGCCGGACGCAGATTGAAGTGGCCTGTCCCGCCTGCTATGATTTTTTCATGAATCACCCCATAGGCAACCACCAGCTCATCGTCACCGGGGACCACAAGGCGGCGGTGGAAGAATTCTTCAAGTGGCTTTAAAAACGGCCACCGGGGAAGTCCTGGTTGACGGGGGAATATAAATTGGTTATAATCTAACAGTGAATCCATAGAGACAAAAGTGATGAGGGAGTCCGTAGCATCTGAGAATTTCAAAGAGAGTCGGTGGCCGGTGGGAACCGACAATTCTCCTATGTTAGTATCGCTCCTGAACTGCTCGGGTGAACCGATTTCTAGCCTGAGCCGGGTGATTCCCGTTAGGCATCATAGAGTGATTGTGTTTTCAATAATCAGGGTGGTACCGCGGAAATTTTTTCGTCCCTATACGTTTGTATGGGGACTTTTATTATTCTAAGGGGTGAAAGAATGTATCCAGGATTGAGTAAAGAGAGCAACAAGGATCGGGAAGCGGCAATTTCAAAGTACTGGCAGGAAATCGATCTGCTGCATCAGAGTGTGGCGACACGGGAGGGCGAGGAAAGCTTCGTCTTTTACGACGGTCCCCCGACGGCCAACGGCAAACCCGGCCTGCATCACGTGGTGGCCCGGGGTCTCAAGGACGCCATCTGCCGGTACAAAACCATGCAGGGTTATCAGGTGAAACGCAAGGCCGGCTGGGATACCCACGGTCTGCCCGTGGAGATCGAAGTTGAAAAGAAACTGAAGCTCTCCAACAAGCAGGACATTGAAAAATACGGTCTTGAGGCCTTCAACGCCCAATGCCGGGAATCCGTCTTCACCTATGAAGCCGCCTGGCGGGAAATGACAGAACGCATGGCCTTCCTGGTGGACATGGACGACCCCTATATCACCCTGGAGAATCGATACATCGAGTCGGTGTGGTGGATTCTGGACAAGTTTTTCAAAGAAGGCTATATCTATGAAGGTCACAAGATCCTGCCCTACTGCGCCCGCTGCGGCACGGGACTCGCCTCCCATGAGGTTTCCCTGGGTTATCAGGAAATCAAGACCGATACCGTCTATGTCACCTTCAAGCTCAAGGAGGAGGAGGCCTATTTCCTGGTGTGGACCACCACCCCCTGGACCCTGGCTTCCAATGTGGCCCTGACCGTCCACCCCAAGGAAGTCTATGTCAGGGTGAAACAGGAGAACCGGGTTTTCATCATTGCCAAAAAACTCGCCACCCAGGTCATGGGAGAGGATTACGAGGTCATGGCCGAATTCCTGGGTGAAACCCTGGAAGGGGTGGCCTATGAACCCATCATGCCCTTCGTGAAGGTGGACAAGAAGGCCTTCTATGTGACCCTGGGCGACTATGTCACCACCGAGGACGGTACCGGTATCGTCCATACGGCTCCTGCCTTCGGAGAGGACGACTACCATACGGGAAGACGCTATGATCTGCCGGTACCCCAGCCCGTGGACGAGGATGGCAAATACACCGGGACTCCCTGGAAGGGACAGTTCGTCATCGATGCGGATCCGGAAATCATCCAGTGGCTCAAGGCCGAGGGCAAGCTTTACCGCAAGCAGCGGATCGAGCACAATTATCCCCACTGCTGGCGATGCAAGACCCCCCTGCTGTATTCAGCAAAGCCCAGCTGGTACATCGAAATGACCAAGCTCAAGGACCAGTTGATCGCCAACAACAATTCCGTCAACTGGCATCCTGACTACGTGGGGGAGAAGCGTTTCGGCAACTGGCTTGAAAACCTCAATGACTGGGCGATTTCAAGAAACCGCTACTGGGGGACCCCCCTCAATATCTGGCGGTGCGACTGCGGGCACACCACCTCCATCGCCTCCATCGAAGAGTTGACCCGGCGGGCCATTGAAGACATCGACGACACCATTGAACTGCACCGCCCCTTTGTGGACGATGTCCACATCACCTGTGAAAAATGCGGCGGGGTGATGAACCGGGTGCCCGAGGTCATCGACGTGTGGTTCGATTCCGGAGCCATGCCCTTTGCCCAGCATCACTATCCCTTTGAAAACAAGGATAACTTCGACGAGCTCTTTCCGGCGGACTTCATCTGTGAAGGCATTGACCAGACCCGGGGATGGTTCTATTCACTGATTGCCATTTCAACCTTCGTCATGGGGAAATCCCCCTACAAGAACGTCCTGGTCAACGACCTGCTCCTGGACAAGGAGGGCAAGAAAATGTCCAAGTCCAAGGGCAATGTCCTGGATGCGGCGGAACTTTTCGACCAATACGGGGTCGACGCCGTCCGCTGGTATCTGAACCACGTTTCTCCGGCATGGGCGCCCACGAAATTTGACGAGGAAGGCCTCAAGGAGGTCAAGAGCAAATTCTTCAACACCCTTGAAAATGTCTACAATTTCTTCATACTCTATGCCAACATCGATGGGGTCGAGGCCCGGCAGCTCGAGGTCAAGGTCAGTGAAAGACCGGAGCTTGACCGATGGATCATTTCCAAACTCAACACCCTGATTCATGAGGTGACCGGGGACTTCAACGATTACGACCTGACCAAGGCGGTCAGGAAGATTCAGGAATTCGTCAGCGAGGATCTTTCAAACTGGTACATCCGTCGCAGCCGGAGACGCTTCTGGAACCCTGAAATGGATCAGGACAAGGTCTCGGTCTATCGCACCACCTATGAGGTGCTCCTGGAGGTTGCCAGGATGATCGCCTCCGTGGCCCCTTATCTGTCTGAGGAGATCTACCGCAATCTGACCCAGGGCCCCTCGGTGCATCTGGATTATTTCCCCAAGGCGGATCCCGGTCTCATGGATGAAACCATTGAGAAGCGGATGGATCTTGTCCGAACCCTGGTGACCCTGGGCAGAGCCGGGAGGGAATCCGTGAAGATCAAGGTCCGTCAACCGATACAGAAGGTGTACGTGGACGGCGCCTACCAGGCCCTCATCGAGGACCTCACGCCTCTCGTGAAGGAGGAGCTCAACGTGAAGGAAGTCGTCTTCGTCGACGACGTGAAGGATTACATGAACTTCAATCTCAAACCCAACTTCCGCGCCCTGGGTCCCGTCCTGGGCAAGGACATGGGGGCCTTCGGCAAGGCCCTGGCCGCCATGGATTCCAAGGAATCGGTCCAGACCCTGCAGCAGGGAGGATTCCTGAAGGTGACACTGCCGGGCGGCCGTGAAGTCGAGGTGGACAAGGAGATGGTCCAGGTCAACATTTCCTCGAAGGAAGGCTTCACCGTCCAGATGGAAAACAATGTCTTCATCATCCTGGACACGACCCTGACGGAGGAGCTCATCCAGGAGGGTTATGCCCGGGAGTTCGTCTCCAGAATCCAACAGATCCGAAAAGCCATGGACTTCGAGGTTTCGGACCACATTGAAATTCACTACGCCTCCACAGAGCCCTTCACCAGGGCGATCATGGCCAATGAAGCCTATGTGATGGGGGAGACCCTGGGGGTCGCCATCGAGACCCTGGGGGACCAGGAGGCCCAGGAATACGACTTGAACGGTCAACCCACCAGGATTCTCCTGAAGCGGGTCCAGGCCTGATCACCGGTTGTTGAAAGGACGGGGGTCATCATGACGACAGCAAAAATTCTGACCCTCGTGGTGAATCAGGAGACCAGCGGGAGGCGGCTGGACCGGATTCTGGGCGAGGGATTGACGGAAGTTTCGAGGAGTTATGTCCAGGGACTGATCAAGGAGGGCCATGTCACCCTCAACGGCCAGGTGATGACCAGGAAAAACCACATCCCCCGGGAGGGGGATGTGGTCGAGGTGTCCCTGCCGGAGCCCAGGCCCCTTTTGATCGAAGCGGAGGACCTGGACCTGGTCATTGTCTATGAGGATTCAGATCTCATCGTCATCAACAAGCCCCGGGGGATGGTGGTTCATCCGGCCCCCGGCAATACCACGGGCACCCTGGTCCACGGACTTTTGCACCATACCCGGGACCTCAGTGGCATCAACGGCGTTCTCAGACCCGGCATCCTGCATCGCATCGACAAGGACACCACCGGTCTGCTGCTGGTGGCGAAAAATGACGAAGCCCATCGCAGACTCGGCGAGGACCTGAAGACCCACCAGATCCGCAGGACCTACCATACCCTGGTTCACGGCAGAATCGCCGGGGGCGGCACCGTGGACCAGCCCCTGGCCAGACACCCCAGGAACAGGCTGATGATGGCCGTTGTTCCCGGGGGAAGAAGGGCCGTCACCCATTATGAGGTCCTTCGAAATTTCGGCAGTGAATACACCCTTCTCAAGGTCGAGCTTGAAACCGGAAGGACCCATCAGATCAGGGTTCATATGAAGCATCTGGGCCATCCGGTGGTGGGAGACCCCCTTTACGGCCTCAAACATGAGAAATTCAACCTTGAAGGACAACTCCTCCATGCCAGGGAACTGGCCTTCACCCATCCCGTCAGCCAGGTGGCCTGTCGCTTTGCCTGCGAGCTGCCGGAGGACTTTCAAAAAATCTTGAGCAATCTGGAAAGGAAATATCCCGATGATGCAATTTAAGGCCATGATCATGGACCAGAAATCCATGGAACGTTCCATCACCCGGATCTCCCATGAAATCATTGAAAAAAACAAGGGTGTCGCCGATGTGGTGCTGGTGGGCATTCAAACCAGGGGGGTCCCTCTGGCCCATCGCATCGCCGATCGGATCGAGGTCATCGAAGGGGTGCGTCTCCCCGTGGGGGAACTTGACATGACCCGCTACCGGGACGATCTGGACCTGACCAAGACGGCGCCGGAGGGCAAACCCACCCGCATTCCCTTTGCAATCGATGACAGAGTCGTGGTTTTGCTGGATGATGTGATCTATACCGGCCGAACGGTCCGGGGGGCCATGGAGGCCCTGTTCAGAATGGGCCGTCCCCGAATGATCCAGCTGGGAGTCATGGTGGACCGGGGCCATCGGGAGTTGCCCATCAGAGCGGATTTTGTCGGCAAGAATGTGCCCACTTCACGCCTGGAGACGGTGAAGGTGCGTTACACGGAACTTGACGGTTTTGAGGATGTCACCATCCATGAAAGATTGAAGAGCGGAAACCGATGAGGTTTCCGCTCTTTTTTGCAGGACAGGGTTGAGGGTTCGGAGCTAGGTCTTGCGGCCTTTGAGCGTCTCTTCCCCGGGGGTGACATAGAGGGTCTTCTGTTCGAAGTAATTGACGAATCCCGGCTTGGCCCCGCTGGGTTTTTTGACTTGACGCACCGTGGTGTAGTCTACAGGTACATTTTCAGACAGACCGGCCTTGGAGTAAAAGGCGGCGATGGTGGCGGCCAGGACCAGGGTCGCCTCGTCAGGCTCAAGGCCCTTGAGCCGCAGGACCACATGGGATCCCGGGATGCCCCTGGTGTGGAACCAGAGATCCTGTTTGGAGGCCACCTTGAAGGTGAGTTCGTCATTGGCCTTGTTGTTCTTGCCCACGAGGATTTCAAAGCCGGTTTCGGAAAGGTAGCGGTGGTAGCCCGGCGGGGTCTTCTTTTTCTTGGTGTAGCCTCGTTTTTTGAGATACCCCTCCTGGGAGAGCTCCTCGGCGACGGCCAGGAGGTCTTCGGCGCCACCGGCGGTCTCGATACTCACCAGGGAGGCTTCGAGATACTCGATCTCCTCCTCGGCCCGGCTGATCTGGGGAAGCAGGTGGGCCTTGGACCCCTTGAGTTTGTGGTATTTTTTGTAGCAGGCGCTGATGTTTTCCTGGGGGCCCAGTCGGGGATCCAGCGGGATGGTGAGGGGCTCATCGGTGTAGTAATTGGTCAGGGTCACCGAGGTCAGGCCTTTTTTGAGCTGGTGGATATTGGCCAGCAGCAGCTCGGCCATGATTTTCAGGTCATCGGCAGCCTCGGACAGGGTCAGTTCCGCCTTCAGGGATTCTATTTTTCCCTGGGTTCTCTTGATCCGTCCCTCGATGGTTTTACGCATGGATTTTGAGCGTTGTAAAATGTGGACCTGCTGGTCCTTGGTGGTGAAAAAGGCTTCAATCATTTCGAAAATGGTGGCATAGCTTTTCAGATGGGGGGTGGTCCCCAGGGGGACCAGGTGAAAGTCCTTGAACTGGCCCCCTTCATCGGTGAAAATATAGAAGCCCTCAGGCTGGAAATTTCGACAGGCCAGATAAAGCGCCTTGACTTGATCCCCGGAAAGAGCTCCCGACGGGCCTGAGGGGTCAACACCGGAATTTTGACTTATAAAGGTGGCCAGGCCCGGGCTGAATCCCTGAAAATTTCGATAGAGGGCCTTGGCGACGGGCTGGTCCTTTGCCTGCATCCTGGTCTTGAAATCCTCCAGGCTGACGGCGAGGACCGACAGCTGGTCCGACGTCATCGCCTGGTAGCCCAGGGTGGGAAGGATGGGTCTTGAGGGACTCATATAGGGTGGCACCCGCTTGAGGGCGTCGATGATGATATCGGCTTCATCGAGAAGAATGAGATTGGAGTGCTTGCCCATGAGTTCCAGCACCAGGACCAGGGGGGTTTCATCCCCGAGTTCATTGCGGCTCAGGAAGTTGAACCGCACCTGGCGATCCTCTCCGAGCTGCTCGATGCCCAGGAGCAGGGCCCCCTTCAAATGCTTTCTCAGCATGATCAGAAAAAGGGAGGGGGTGGGGGAATTGGGTCTTTTGAGGGTGGTCAGGGTCAGATAGGGCATGGAGGGGTTGATGGAAAACTTCAGTCTGCTCTTGTTGCGGAAGGTCATGAGAATCTGATCGTTTTCCGGTTGATCGATCTTGTCCACCCGGTTGTGCAGGATGGGGGTCAGCGCTTCTAGCGCATATTTCAATACAAAGCCGTCGTAGGCCAAATAAATCACCTCGGTTTTATCATTATAACATACAAGACCGGAGGAATTATCCCGAGAATCCTTTACAGATGCCCTAGAAAGATATTATGATAGTAGGAACAAAGGTCTGTCAACTCCCCACCACCTAAAGGTCGTGGGTTTCTGTGCCACAAATATTTATGAAAGGAAAAGGATTGCCATGGAATTCACGAAAATGCACGGGGCGGGGAATGACTTTGTGGTGTTTGAAGGAGATGCCGGCCTGGATTACAGCGATCTCAGCCTCAAACTCTGCGAGCGGAGGTTCAGCGTGGGGGCCGACGGCTTGATGGTGGCCCAGGGCGTGGACCGGACCACGGTCAAAATGGTTTATTACAACAGTGACGGCAGCCGGGGTCAGATGTGTGGCAACGGGGCGCGGTGTCTGGCCTGGTTCGCCTACAGCAAGGGACTGGTGAAAGAGCGCGAATTCAATCTCAAGACGGATGCCGGCATCGTCGCCGCGAGGATCCTCGAGGATGAATCGGTGGAAATCGCCATGGGTCGCCCGGTGACCGCCTCCGAATTCGACAACTTTTTTTCTGACGAGGAGGTGAGGGTGGCGGACCGGGTGTTCAGCATGAGCTATCTCCTCATGGGGGTTCCCCATGTGGTGATTCCCCGGCCGCATCCGGACAAGGACGAGCTGCTGCTCTACGGACCGAAGATCGAGGTCATGGACCGGTTCCCTCAAGGCACCAACGTCAATTTCGTCACCGTCGAGACCCCGGACCTGATTGTCATCGATACCTGGGAGCGGGGTGCCGGCAATACCCTGGCCTGCGGGACGGGGGCCCTGGCCAGTGTCTATGCCCTGAACCGCCTGGGACTGGTGGGGACCCGTGTCAGGGTCGAGGCCCCGGGGGGGACCCTCTTCGTCACCATCGACCCGGAGGACCGGCTGTTTTTGCAGGGCGGTGCCGTGATTGCATTTGAAGGCAGAATCTAAGGAGGAAAAGCCCCATGACAATGAGCATGACCGGCTACGGCCAGGGAAAAGCCAAAAATCAGGAAATGAGTATCGTCATCGACCTCAAGAGCGTCAACAACCGCTATCTGGATCTCAATATCCGCATGCCTAGAAAATTCAATCCCTTTGAGGATGATCTCAAGGAGCAGATCAAAAGACACCTGGTCCGCGGCAAGGTGGACGTCTTCATCAACATCGAGAGAAGCAACCGGGAGGACCTGGTCATCACCCCGGACCTGCCCCTGCTTGAGCGGTATGTGAGGGCCTATGAAGCCATCAGCGAGGCCTTCGGACTCAAGGATCCCGTCAGTCTGAGCCTTCTGACCCGGGTTCCTGAAGCCCTGATCATCGAGGACAGGGCCCTTGACGAAGACGCGACGAAAAAGCTCCTTCTAGAGGCCGTGGACATGGCCCTCTCAGAGATGAAAATCATGAGAAAAACCGAGGGAGAGAAATTGACCCTTGATATCCTGGACAAAACTGATAAAATGAATCTTGTTTTACAGCAGATCGAGAAGGTATCCGCAACGATCCCCCAAAGGCACAAGGAAAAAATGCTGGAGCGGATCAAGGACCTCTTGGATCAGGTTGAGGATTTTGACGAGGACAAGCTCAACATGGAGGTGGCGATCTTTGCGGACCGCAAGGATATCAACGAGGAGATCGTCCGTCTCAAATCCCACTTCGACCAGGTCCGTTCCCTGATGGCTTCCAGGGAAGCCGTTGGCCGCAAGCTCGATTTTCTGCTGCAGGAGATGAATCGGGAAGTCAACACCATCGGATCGAAGTCCCCTGAATACGATATTTCAAACCAGGTGGTTGAACTGAAAAGCTATCTGGAAAAAATCAGAGAACAAGCCCAAAATATTGAATAAGGGGAGAGATTATGCTCAGAAAAGGAAATCTTTTTGTCATCAGCGGTCCTTCAGGTGCCGGCAAGGGAACGATCATCCGCGAAGTATTGAAATCAACCCAGGAGATAGAGATTTCGGTCTCAGTGACCACCCGGGAATCCCGAAGGGGGGAAGTCGAGGGGGTCAACTACTATTTCAAGTCCCGGGAAGACTTTGAAAAAATGGCGGAGGAAGGCGGTTTTCTCGAATATGCCAGGGTTTACGACCATTATTACGGCACGCCCAAGGAACCGGTTCTCAAGGCCCTTGACCGGGGCGAGAACATCATTCTGGAAATCGACATACAAGGGGCGCTTCAGGTGAAAAAATCCTATCCTGAGGCGATATTCGTCTTCATTCTCCCCCCCTCCATGGCGGAGCTCAGACAGAGGATCGTCAGCCGAGGCTCGGAAACCGAGGAAGCCCTCAAGCTGCGGTTTGCCAGCGCCCTTGAAGAGATCTCCTATATCGAGAAATACGACTACTATATCATCAACGACACCCTGACTGCCTCCGCCCGCTGCCTTGAAGCCGTCATCATGGCGGAGCGATGCCGGATCAAGAAGGATGTCACTGAACTCATAGAAAACTTCAAGGAGGAATTAGAATGATCAGACCATCCATTGATGAATTGTTGGAAAAGGTCGACGACCGGTATTCATTGGTGATCGCCACTTCAAAAAGAGCGCGACAGATCATGGAAAGTGAACAATTCGGCGAGGAAATTGTGACGGACAAGCCGGTCACGAAGGCCGCCAAGGAAATTCTTGACGGCAAAGTCATCATGACCAGCGAGTAGGTGATGAGAATGAAACACAAAAAAGTAGTTCTGGGAGTGACGGGCGGCATCGCCATCTACAAGACCCTGGAAGTGATTTCCATGCTCAAGAAGCTTGAAGTGGAGGTCCAGGTCATCATGACCCGGCATGCGGCCCAGTTCATCCATCCCATGACCTTTGAGGCCATGAGCGGCAAAAGGGTCCTCACCGACCTCTTCACCCTGGGGGAGGATTCCAGAATCGAACACATCGAGGTGGCCAAGACGGCGGATCTCTTTGTCATCGTGCCGGCCACCGCCAACATCATCGCCAAAATGGCCCACGGGATCGCCGACGACCTTTTGTCCACGACCCTCCTGGCGACCCGGGCGCCCCTGTACGTGGCACCGGCCATGAACACCCGGATGTACGAACACGCCAGTGTCCAGGAGAATCTGAAGATTCTCAGGGACCGGGGGGCCGGAATCATCGAGCCGGAGGCCGGGCGCCTGGCCTGTGGCGATACGGGGCGGGGCAAGCTGGCCACTCCCGAGGACATCGTGGAGGTCATTCTTTTCGCCTTGGAAGCCAGGGACCGGCTCAAGGGAAAAAGAGTCCTGGTGACGGCGGGACCCACTGTGGAACCCATCGATCCCGTCCGCTTCATCTCCAATCCCTCAAGCGGGAAAATGGGATTTGAAATGGCCAGGGCCGCCAGGCGGCTGGGGGCGCAGGTCTGCCTCGTAGCGGGACCCGTCACTCTGAAAACCCCCCTGGGGGTGGAACGGATCGACGTGACAACCTCGGAGGAAATGTACCGGGAGGTCATGGCCCGCTACGACGAGACCGACATCGTCATCAAGGCGGCGGCGGTGCTGGATTACCGGCCACAGAAGGTTTTTGAGAAAAAAATCAAGAAGGAGGACATCGAGTCCTCCCTGCCTCTGGAGCGGACCCGGGATATTCTCAAAACCCTGGGCGAACACAAGAAACACCAGTTTTTAGTGGGATTTGCGGCTCAGACCCATGACGTGGTGGCCTATGCCAAGGAAAAAATCATTGCCAAGCATCTGGATTTCATGGTGGCCAACGATGTCTCCAGGACCTCGAGCGGGTTCAGGACGGATGAAAATGAAGTCTATCTCATCACCCGGGACCTGCAGGTGACCCATGTCGCCCTGAACAAGAAATCGATCATTGCAAAAGAGATACTGGAAAAAATTGCGGATATGGTAGAATAAGAGTCGAAGCCGACTCTTTTTTTTTGAGGTGCCTGATGAATATCGATGTGATTCTCCTGAAAACCGTCAAGAATACGGACCGCCTCTACACCTATGGGGTGCCCGAGGAATTTGAAGCCGCCATCCGGGTGGGTTCACGGGTCATCGTGCCCTTCGGCCGGGGCTCGAAGCCCATGGAGGGGGTGGTGGTCCGCCTGGGCGTCCCGGCGGATTTCGAGGTCAAGGCCATCCTGAGGGGCTTTGATGAAGGCTACGACCTCACCGAGGAAATGGTGGCACTCTTGCTAGAGGCCAGGGACTACTACATGACCTCCCTTTCCAAGCTCATCAAAAGTGCGATTCCCCTGGGATCCAAATTGGAACTTCTGCCCGAGATCACCTTTTCAAGCCCTGAAATCGAGGCCGCCTATGAAAAGGGGGACATCACCCTGGAAGAAATTCTCAAGGCGGGTCTGGGGATCCAACGGGTGACCTATCAGAAGCAGGCCAGGGCCAGGACAATGAAGATGGTCCTGTGCACCGCCGAGACTCCGGCGATCGAGGAGGCCGTCAGGGGCCTCAGAAAAAACGCCCATAAAAAAAGAGCCCTTCTGGAAGCCTTTCTCGAGGACAGGAAACTGGAGATTCCCCTGAAGGACACGGGTCTTTCCAGTGACGCCCTCAAGTCCCTGGAAACCAGAGGTCTGGTCACCCTCAGGGAAAAGTCCTTCTACCGCCACAGTCTCTACCGGGACCAGGGAGGGTTTGCGACCCCTAAACCGGTCCTGAACCCTGAGCAGAGGGCGGCCTATGAAGCCGTCAGAGGGGCCATGGCTGCCAAGACCTATGAGAGTTTCCTGCTCCACGGGGTCACGGGGAGCGGCAAGACGGAAATCTATCTGCAGCTGACGGAGCTGGCCCTTCAGCGGGAGGAGTCAGTGATCCTTCTGGTCCCCGAAATCTCCCTGATTCCCCAGATGGCCCGGGTTTTTGTCCAGCGGTTCGGAGAGTGCGTGGGTTTCTACCACTCCAGAATGACCCAGGAAGAAAAAATGGAGGAATGGCTGAGGATCAAAAAAGGGGAATTCAAAGTCATTATCGGTCCTAGGAGCGCCATCTTCGCTCCGGCTGGCAATCTGGGACTGATCGTGGTGGACGAGGAGCATTCCTCCAGCTATAAATCAGAATCGGAGCCCCGCTACCACGGCATTCATCTGGCGGAAATCAGGGCCCGGATGAGAGGGATCCCCCTCCTCCTGGGCAGTGCCACGCCCAGGGTTGAAAGCTACCATGAAGTCCTCGGCGGGAAGGGGAGAATCCTCACCCTGACCCGCCGCATCGCCCCGGCGGGCATGCCCGGGGGATTCCTGGTGGATATGCGGGAGGAATTCGTCACGGCCAAGGTGACCCTGATCAGTCAGCTGCTGAAGGAGAAGATCCAGCTGAGACTCGACCGGGGGGAGCAGACGATTCTCTTCCTCAACAAAAGAGGCTACGCCTCCTTTGTCAGCTGTCTCGAGTGCGGCCACGTCATGACCTGCCCCCACTGCGAGGTGCCCCTGATGTACCACAAGAAGACCCATCACGGGGAGTGCCGCCTCTGCGGCTACCAGACCCGGGTGCCCCGGACCTGTCCCCAGTGCGGCAGTCCCCATTACCAGTATTTCGGCATGGGGACGGAGAAAATCGAAGAAAGGATCAGCGAACTCTTTCCCGAAGCCAGGGTCCTGCGCATGGATTCCACCTCCATGGCGGGAAAATACGCCCTCAAGGAGGCCTACGAGGCCATTGAATCCCGGCAAGTGGATATCATCCTGGGGACTCAGATCGTCGCCAAAGGGCACGACTTCAAGGGTGTGACCCTGGTGGGGGTCCTGGCGGCGGATATCAACCTCAATGTCCCCAATTACACGGCGAGCGAGGTGACCTACGCCCTGATCACCCAGGCCATGGGCCGCAGCGGCAGGGGAGAACTGCCGGGAGAAGTGGTGATCCAGACCTACAATCCCGACCACTATGCCATCCACAGCGCCCTCAAGGGCGATTACCGGGTCTTTTATGATTTTGAAATCGGGGTCCGGGAAGCCATGGCCTACCCCCCCTTCAAACAATTGATCCATCTGACGGTGAATTCCAGGGAGGACGCCCTGGCCCGGAGGTATGCCGAGGGGCTGGCCTGGGCCCTCAGGGAACAGTGCAAGGGCCTTGACGCCCGGATCATCGGCCCCGGACCGGCCTTGAATCTGAAGGTCAACCGGACCTATCGCTATCAGATTCTGATCAAGGGAGAAAGAGTTGACCAGCCTGGGATTAAGGGTATAATAAATGATATAATTGAAAAGGTGACGCATCCTGAAATCTTCGTCATGGTGGATGTGGATCCGGTGACTCTCATATAATGATTAAGGAGGTGCCATGAAATGGCCCTTAGAAATGTGCGAATAGACGGGGATCCGGTACTGAGAAAAATTGCCAAGCCCGTCACGAAATTTGATGAAAAACTGAAGATGCTGGCCGAGGACATGATCGAGACCATGGTGGCCGAGGACGGCATCGGCCTGGCGGCCCCCCAGATCGGAATCCTCAAACGGCTCATCGTCATCGATCTCTATGATGAGAAGGGGGCCACCGTCTATGTGAATCCGCAAATCATCCATGAAGAAGGGGAACAATTTGAAATCGAGGGATGCCTGAGCGTTCCGGATGCCTCCGGTGCCGTGAGAAGACCCTGCAAGGTGACCCTCAGGGCACAGGATCTCGAGGGCAAGGTTTTCGAGGCCGAGGGAGAAGGCCTGCTGGCCAGGGCCATGTGCCATGAAGTCGACCACTTGAACGGGATACTTTTCATCGACAAGGTTGAAGAAAAGCCGGAGGAAGTCTAGGATGCGGGTGCTTTTTATGGGAACGCCGGAATTTTCCCTGCCCGCCCTTGACTATCTTTTGAATCATCATGAGGTGGTCGGGGTATTTACTCAACCGGACCGGAAAAAGGGCCGGGGTAAAAAACTTTCCCCCCCGCCGGTCAAGGCCTTTGTCACCGACCGGGGAATCCCGGTCCATCAGCCTGAGACCCTCGGGGAGGAGGGGATTCTGGAGACGATCAGGGGGCTTGAGCCCGAGGTCATCGTGGTCATCGCCTACGGCAATCTCCTTCCGCGTCAGATACTAAAGGCGGCCCCCCTGGGGGCGATCAACGTCCATGCCAGTCTCTTGCCGGCTCTTCGCGGGGCGAGTCCCATCCAGACCGCCATCGTGCGGGGCTTTGAAGAGACCGGTGTGACCACCATGCAGATGAATGAGGGCCTGGATACCGGAGACATCCTCCTCAAGGAAACCGTGGCCATCCCCCCGGCGATGAACGCCGGAGACCTCCACGACCTGCTCAAGGAAAAAAGCGCCCTGGTGCTCCAGAAGACCCTGGAGGGAATCGGGGAAATCCAACCCGTCCCCCAGGAGGAAGGCCTGGCCTCCTACGCCCCCTTGATTACCAGGGACATGGCCAGAATCGATTTCAATCAGCCGGCCACTGCGGTGGTGAACAGGATCCGGGGTTACTACCCCTGGCCCGTCGCCCATACCACGGTGGCGGGAGAAAGGCTCAAAATCCTCGAAGGAGAGTGTCTTGTCGCCGGGGAACCGGGAGAGCCCGGCCGGGTGACAAGGGTTTCCAAGGCGGGGATCGAGGTGGCCTGCCAGGAGAATGTCCTCCTGATCAAGCGCCTTCAACTGCCTTCAGGAAGGCCCATGGCGGTTTCCGAGTTTATCCAGGGCCACCACACGATCAGAGAAAATATGAAGTTAGGAGAGTGATGTCATGTTTATCGGCGGTAGCAGTCTGGGATTCATCATACTGGTTCCCATGATCATCTTTGCCATGGTTGCCCAGTCCAGGGTGAACAAGACCTTCAACAAGTACCTCAGAGTTCCCAATTCAAAAAATCTCAGCGGTTATGAGACGGCGAGGAAGATTCTCGACGCCCACGGGCTGTACGATATTCCCATCGAAAAGGTGGGGGGTCATCTGTCGGACCACTATGATCCGCGGACCCGGACGGTGCGCTTGTCTGAAGCCGTCTACAGCGGCCGGAGCGTGGCTTCGAGCAGTGTCGGCGCCCATGAGGTGGGCCATGCCCTGCAGCACGCCGAGGGCTATGCCCCCCTCGCCTTTCGGAGCCTGCTGGCCCCGGTGGCCCAGTTCGGATCCAAGTACATGATCTTCTTGATTTTCATGGGGTTCATCTTCAATATCCTTCAACTGGTTGATCTTGGAATCCTTTTCTTTTCACTGGCCCTCTTGTTCCAGATCGTCACCCTGCCGGTGGAATTCAATGCGAGCCTGAGGGCCATCGACAATCTCAACGGCATGGCCCTGGTGGGAGAGCAGGATCTCAGAGGGTCCAACGAGGTCCTCAAGGCGGCGGCCATGACCTATGTGGCGGCGGCGGCGGTATCCGCCGCACAGTTGTTCCGGTTCATCCTTTTAAGAAATGCCAGGCGGTAAAGTGGCCACCCTCAATCCGAGAAGAATAGCCGTCAAAACCTTGACGGCTATTACCCATAAAAAGGTCTTCATGAAGGACGCCCTGGAAACGGCCCTCAAGGAGACCACGACTGAACAAAGGCCCTACATCACCCGCACGGTCAGGGGGGTGGTGGAGAATCTGAGTTATCTCGACGGCATCCTGTCAAAGATTTCAAAAATCAAGCTCAGGAAGCTCAGAGAAACGGACAGGAACATTCTCCGCCTGGGACTCTATGAAATCCTCTTCATGGACCACATACCCGACTACGCCACGGTGAACGAGACCCAGCGGCTGATGAAGAAGTCCAATCCCTCCCTGGTGAAATTCGCCAATGGTGTTTTACGGAACCTGTCCAAGAACCGCCTGGCCATCACGGCGGAATTTGAAGCCGGCCTCACGGACACACCCGGGGATCTCAGCATCAGGTTTTCCCATCCCGAATGGCTCCTGGCGCACTGGATCAGGGATTTCGGTCTTGAAAACACCAAAAGGATGGCGGCCTTCAACAATACCCCGCCCCGGCTCTACATCCGGGTGAACATCCTCAAGACCGGCCGGGAGGCACTCGTCAGAACCCTGGTATCCCAGGGGGTGAAAACCGAACTTGTGGCTTTGAGTCCCCAGGCCCTCCTGGTGGAGGCGGAGGACATGGCATTGCTGGTCAGGACCCGGGCCTTCGAGGAGGGCCTTTTTACTGTTCAGAGTCTGAGCAGCATTCTGATTGCGCCGCTCCTCGACCCCAAGCCTCATGAAAGGGTCCTGGACATGTGCGGGGCCCCGGGGTCGAAAACCACCCATCTCTCAGAACTGATGAAGGGAGAGGGGCTTGTCGTCGCCCGGGACATCTCCCGGGGCAAGCTTGAAAAAATCCGGGAAAACATCCGCCGCCTGGGTCTTGAAAACATCCGGACCGAAATCGGAGACGCCACGGTGCATGATCCGGAGAGTGACGATGCCTTTGACAAGATTCTGCTCGACGCCCCCTGTTCCGGACTCGGCATCATACAGCGCAAAGGGGACATCAAGTGGAACCGCCAACCCGGCGATATCCTGTCTTTAAGAAAAATTCAGCGGAATATGATCAATAACGCGGCCAGATATGTTAAAATAGGCGGTGTAATCCTTTACAGCACCTGTACCCTCGAGGTCATGGAGAATCAGGGGGTCATCGAAGAATTTTTACAGACCCATGAGAACTTTGTCTTGGATCCGATCAGAGAAATTGATGAAGGTTTGACGAGTGACGGCATGCTCTTGGTCACCCCCTGTGCTCATGGCATGGACGGCTTTTTTGCCTGCCGGCTCAAACGCAACCGATAGAGAGGGACTTTCGTGGAATACTATTTGAGATCAGACATCGGCAACAAGCGGGAAAAGAATGAAGACTATGTGGTCTACCATGAAAAAAGCGGGATTTTCATCATCGCCGACGGCATGGGGGGGCACAAGGCCGGAGAAATCGCTTCCAAGATGGCGGCCAGGGAATTCATCGCCAATATTGATCAGAAGGACCCGGCCCGGCCCACCTGTCTGATCAGTGCCTTCGATGCGGCCAATCAGGCGGTGTACACCGCCGCCATGGCCAATGAGGACTATCAGGGCATGGGAACCACCCTGACGGCCGCCATGGTCCGGGGGGATGCCGTTTACTTCATTCATGTCGGTGATACCAGGGCCTACAAGATCAACGCAGAGGGTCTCAAGCAGCTCACCCGGGACCACACCCTCGTTTATGAGCTTTACCGCAAAGGGAGTCTTACCCTTGAGGAGATGCAGCATCATCCCAAGAAGCATCTGCTGACCAAGGCCCTGGGCACCAAGGAGCTTTGTGAACCCGATGTCATGCAGGAGACCTTTGTCAGCGGTGATTTTCTCTTGATGTGCAGCGACGGTCTCAATGACCTCGTCGAGGACGTGGAACTCAAAAGAATGGTCCTGGACATCAAGCGCCCCAAGGCCATTGTCGAAAGTGCCATCCAACTGGCCAACAGTCGCGGCGGCAAAGACAATATCAGCATGATTATCGTAAAATTCCAAGACTAAAGGAGTCTATTGAATGAAAGGTACGATTTTAGGGAATCGGTATGAACTGATTGAAAAAATCGGAGATGGCGGCATGTCCGATGTTTATAAAGCCCGTTGTCAAGTGCTTAAACGCCATGTCGCGGTGAAAATCCTCAAGAGCGAATTCAATTCCGATCCGGATTTCATCAAGAAATTCGATGCGGAGTCCACCTCCGCCGCCGGTCTGAACCATCCCAACATCGTCAATATCTTCGATGTGGGGATCGAGGAGGATCTGCGCTACATCGTGATGGAATACGTGGACGGCAAGACCCTCAAATCCCTGGTCAGGGAAAAGGGGGAGGCCCTCGAAGAAAGCGAAATCATCCGGCTTTCCATGCAGATCGCCAGCGCCCTGGACCACGCCCATCAGCATCAGATCATTCACCGGGACATCAAATCCCAGAACATCATGATTTCAAGGGAGCAGGTGGCCAAGGTGGCGGATTTCGGCATTGCCAAGGCCATGACCTCCTCCACCATCGTCCATTCCAACGAAGTCATGGGAAGCGTCCAGTACGCCTCACCGGAGCAATCCAAGGGTTCCGTCATCGACCACCGGTCCGACATCTACTCCCTGGGTGTGGTGATGTACGAAATGGCCACCGGCCGCCTGCCCTTTGTCGGGGAAAACGCCGTGACCATCGCCCTGAAGCACATGCGGGAACAGGTGGTGCCGCCGACGACCTACAACAAGGCCTTGTCGGAGGGCCTCGAGGAAGTGATCCTCAAGGCGATGATGAAGAATCCCGATTCCAGATATCAGAATATCAATGAAATGATGGTGGATTTGAACCGTCTGAGAAGCAATCCAGCCGAGACCTTCAATTATGAAAACAGCGAGGACTATGACTATGCGACCATGGTGCTGCCGAATTATCAGGAGATCGATGCCATGAGCAAGAAGCTTAAAACGAAAAAGAAAACCAAGGGGGGTGCCGAAAAGGGCAGCCGACTCACCCTGGTCACCGTGATTCTCCTGGCATTTCTGGCCTCCCTGCTGATTTTCAGCTTGATCGGTTTCAATATTCTCAGGGACAAGTTCGCCATTCAGGAGGTGGAGGTGCCGAATCTCATTGAAATGCCCTTTGAAGAGGCCCGGGATGAACTCAACGCCCTCGGGCTCTATATCGAGGAGGAGGGGACCCGGTTCTCCAATGTCATCGAAGCCGGCCGCGTCATGGAGCAATCCGAGGTCGCCGGCACCATCCTCAAGGAGGGTTTCACCATCAAGGTGGTGGTCAGCAAGGGGCAGAATCTCGTAGAGGTCCCCAATCTGCTTCAGAAGGAGCTTTCCGAGGCCCAGATCATTCTGGAAAACAAGGAACTCAATGTGGATTCCGTGGCATACGTGGTCAATGAACTTCCCAGGGGCTACATTCTCTCCCAGGACCCTGCAGGGGGCGAACTCATCGAAGTGGGTGAAGCCATCAAGCTGGTGGTTTCCCAGGGGTCGTCCGCCCAGGAATACATCATGCCCACCATTACGGGGCTGACCTACGAGGAGGCCCTTAGTCGGCTCGACGGCAACGAGATCCAGCTGGCTCTGACGGGCTATGAATACTCGGACTTCCCCGTGGACACCGTCGCCACCCAGAGCATCTCCCAGGGAACCATCGTGTATCCCGGAGACGTGGTTGAAGTGACCATCAGCAACGGTCCCAGACTGGCCACGAGAGCCTATAAATTCTACACCGAATATTTCACTGAAGATGAAGCCGTGGTGACCATTGAAATGGTCAACGAGGAGGGCGAGGCCCAGATCGTTTACGCCGAGACCCACACCAAGGCCGAAGAGAGCTTTGTGGTGGAACTCAGCGGCCAGGGGGACGTCACCATCAACATCTACTATGGCGAGGTGCTCTTCAACACCTTGAACGAGCGGTTCGAGTGATGCGCCTGACCGGCATCATCCTCAAGGGGATCGGCGGCTTCTACTACGTGGAGGTGGGATCCAGAATCTACGCCACCCGGGCACGGGGTCTTTTCCGCAACGAAAAGATCAAGCCTTTAGTGGGTGACCGCGTTGAAATCGACGTGATCTCCGAAGAGGAGGCCCAGGCCCATATCCAGAAGATCCTGCCCCGCTTTTCCCAGCTGAAGCGGCCGGAGGTGGCCAACGTGGAACAGGTGGTCGTCACCATGTCCATGGCCAGTCCCAGCCCCAATTTCATTCTCATGGACAAACTGCTGGTTCTGGGCCAGTATCATGGCGTCACCCCGGTGGTGCTGCTCAATAAAATCGAACTGGTCACTGCCGAAGCCCTTGAAAAGGTCCGCAGGGACTATGAAGCCACGGGTTTCGACGTGATTTTTGTCAGTGTGAAGGAGAACACCGGCATCGAGGCCCTGAAAAAGGTTCTCAAGGACAAGGTCAATGTCTTCGCCGGCCCCAGCGGGGTGGGCAAGTCCTCCATCACCAACGCCTTGAAGCCGGGACTCGAGTTGAAGGTGGGAGAGGTGAGCGGCAGGATCGGCCGGGGCCGGCACACCACCCGCCATTCAGAGTTGATCGAACTGCCCTCAGGAGGCTATGTCCTCGACACCCCGGGATTCAGTTCCCTGGAAATCCTCGATATCCCCAAGGAAGCCCTCAAGGATTATTATCCGGAATTCCAGGAGGCCTCAGAGAACTGCCGCTACAGAGACTGCAGCCATATCAGCGAGACCGACTGCGGGGTGAAGACCGCCGTCGCGGAGCATCGGATCTCAAGGAGCCGGTACGGCTCTTATGCCTACCTCTATGAAGAACTGAAAAAACAGAAGGAGAGATACTGAATGGTCAACATAGCGCCTTCCATCCTGTCGGCGGATTTTTCACGTCTCGGTGAAGAGCTTGAAGCCGTGGAAAAAGCCGGGGCCGACTGGATACACCTGGATATCATGGACGGTCATTTCGTCCCCAATCTCACCTTCGGCGCCCCTGTGGTGAAGAGCATCCGGTCAAAAAGCGGCCTTTATTTCGACGCCCATCTCATGGTGATGAATCCTGACGACCACTTTGAGGACTTTGCCAGGGCGGGGGTCGACGGCATCACCATCCATCAGGAGACCGGACTTCATCTTGACCGGTCCATCACCGCCATCAAGGAGCTGGGCCTGGATGCCGGCATCTCCCTGAATCCCGCGACGCCGGTTTCAACCATCGAACATCTGCTGCCGCGCCTGGACCTGGTCCTCATCATGTCAGTCAACCCGGGTTTCGGCGGACAGCGGTTCATTGATTACACCCTTGACAAAATCATCGCCCTGAAGGTCCTGAAGGAAAAATCGGGCTGGGATTTCAAAATCGCCGTGGATGGCGGCGTGGTGCCGGAAAATGCCGCCCTCCTCATTGAAAGCGGCGCCGAGGTCCTGGTCGCCGGCAGTGCGATTTTTGGGAAAGAGGACTACCGGGCCGCCATTTCGGCCCTCAGGGTGGGCTTGTGAAGGCCCTGGTTTTCGGCGCCGCCGAAATCAGGGACTATGAAAAGTTGAAATTGCAACTCGAGGAGGACTACGATCTGGTGCTCTGTGTCGACGGGGGGATCCGCCACCTTTTGCCACTGGGTCTGGAGCCGGATCTCATCGTCGGGGATCTGGACAGCGCCCCGGAGCAGCTCCTGGCGGCCTACAAGGACACCCCGATCAAGACCTATCCCAGGGAAAAGAATGAAAGCGATTCGGAGCTGGCTCTTATGACGATTGAAGAGGCCGGCTATGAAACCATCCACATGGTGGGCTTCTATGGCTCCCGCTGGGACCACACCCTGGTGAATTTCGGTCTCTTGATCAAGTACGCCCATCTCAATATCCAGATGCTGGATGAAAGCAACCGGGCCTTCGTCGGGAGAAGAGAAATGGTTTTTGAAGGCCTTGAAGGAGCGGTCATCTCCCTGATTCCTCTGACGACCGTCAAGGGACTCACCATCAGCGGGGTCAAGTATCCCCTTGTGGATGTGGCGGTGGCCTGTCCCACCTCCCTGACCCTCAGCAATGAAATCCTTGAAGACAGAGGAACCGTCACCTCCCGGGAGGGGACCTTCATCGTGGTGATCACCTCCGGGGACGCCTGAAAAAACAAAAAAAAAAAAAGAGTCTACTAAGTGAAAAAGTAGACTCTTTTATACCGCTCTCTGGACTTTGCCGGAACGCAGGCATCGTGAACAAACGTAAATCCTCTTGACCGTTCCCTGCTCTTCGATCTTGACGCGTTTTAGATTCGGCTTCCAGACTCTTTTATTGTGATTCATGGCATGGGATACATTGTTGCCGGAAACCTGCCCCTTGCCGCAGACTGCACAAACTTTAGCCATCTATTACACCTCCCTCGGGAATACTTTAAAAAATCAACAAAATCATTCTATCATTAACCAACCTCTTTGACAAGGCTTAAATCCTCTAAGTTCTTGTCTATTTTTCTTTAACAGTGTAAAATAGGTGGTGAACCCAATCTCATACAGGAGGAATTAGAATGTCTATAATCATAGAGAATGACCTCGGATCCATCAACATATCCAAGGATGTCATCGCAAACATTGCCGGGTCTTCAGCGATAGAGTGTTACGGTCTTGTCGGAATGGCCACCCGAAGCGCCAAGAGCGGCATCGTGAACCTGCTGAAGAAGGAAAACCTGAGCAGAGGGGTGAAAATAGAGGAATCGGAGGAGGGCTTGAATATCGATCTGTATGTCATCATCCAGTTCGGGACCAAGATCTCCGTGGTGGCGGAAAACATCATTGAAAAGGTCAAGTACAATGTGGAAAACCAGACGGGACTCAAGGTGCTCAAGGTCAACGTCAATATTGAAGGTGTCAAAGTTCAAGAATGATAGGAGGAGTCATCATGGATATTAAGAGTATCGACGCGGGATTGCTGACAAAGATGTTTATCCAGGGAACCTTGAGCCTTGACAAAGATAAAGAGACAATCAATGGTCTGAACGTCTTTCCCGTCCCCGACGGGGATACGGGCACGAACATGACCCTGACCATGCAGTCCGCCATCGATGAATTGTCAAAAAAAGAACACGACAATGTGGCGACCGTGGCCAAGGCGGTTTCCAAGGGTTCCCTGATGGGAGCCAGGGGGAATTCCGGTGTCATCCTGTCTCAGATTTTCAGAGGTTTTGCCAAGGGCATCGAGGACAAGGAAGCCCTGACCCCCCGGGACTTCGCATCGGGACTCAAGACGGCCGCCGACACGGCCTACAAGGCTGTTCTGAAGCCGGTGGAGGGGACGATTCTCACCGTGGTCCGGCTGACGGCTGAAAAAGCCAATCAGTTGAACCTGGAGGATATCGCCTTTCATGATTTTTTCAAAATCATCATCGCCACCGCCAATGAAGCCCTCAAGGACACGCCCAACCAGCTCGAGGTCCTGAAGCAGGCCGGGGTGGTGGATGCCGGCGGCAAGGGATTCATCGCCATCCTCAACGGCTTCAACAACGGGGTCCTGGGCAAGGAAATGGAGGAGAACATCGTCACCGTCAAAGCTGAATCCTCCCACCGCGACCCGGGACATCCGGCTCCCCAGGACATCACCTTCCAGTACTGTACGGAGTTCATCATCAAGACCCCCCACGAGGATGCCACAGACCTTCGTGACGAGATCTTCACCCTCGGGGACAGCATGGTCTTTGTTCAGGATGAAGACCTTGTCAAGGTCCATGTCCACACCAACAACCCCGGCATCGCCATCGAGGCGGCCCTGAAGTACGGCGACCTGGTCAGTGTGAAAATCGACAACATGAAGGAACAGCACGAAAATATTCTCTTTCAGGAAGCCCTGTCCCGGCAGGGACAGGGGGAGAGGAAAAAATTCGGGTTCATCGCCGTCGCCATGGGAGAGGGTCTCAAGGAGATTTTTGAAAACCTGGGCGTCGATCACATCATTTTCGGGGGACAGACCATGAATCCCAGTACCGAGGATCTCATGGAGGCGGTGGAAAAAATCAACGCCGGGCATATTTTCATCCTGCCCAACAACCCCAATATCATCATGGCGGCCAACCAGGCCAGGGACTTGTCGGAAAAGGAGATCATCGTCCTGCCCACGAGGAGCATTCCCCAGGGGATCAGCGCCCTGGTGGGCTACAACGAAGAACTCTCCGCCAGGGAGAATGAAGCGGAAATGCTGAAGATTCTCAAGGGAGTCAAGACCCTCCAGATCACCTATTCCGTCAGGGATACCAGCTTTGATTCCCAGGAGATCAAGAAGAACGACATCCTGGGAATCCTGGACGGGGAAATCATCTGTGTCGAGGAAAGGGTGGCTGACGGACTGGTCAAGGGGATTGAAGCCGCCATCGATGACGACACTGAAATCATCGCCGTCTACTACGGTGAAGAGGTGTCCCTTGAAGAAACCCAGGCTCTGATTTCAGAACTCGAAGAAAGGCATGAAGCCATTGATTTTGAGATCTACTACGGCGGTCAACCCCTGTATTACTACCTGGTGTCATTGGAATAAGGAGGGAGCTTTCCCTCTTTTTTTTTGGAGATGATGGATATGGACCTCAAAGCCATAAAGGGGCTGGGCCCCAAAAAATCCCAGGCCCTGGAAAAACTCGGGGTCAGGACCCTGGAGGACCTGCTGTATTTTCTGCCCTTCAGATACATCGACCGAAGGCAGATCTTGGATCTGAAAACCCTGAGGGGATCGGCCACCGGGGTGATCCTGGCCACGGTGGTGGGGGTTCAGCTGCAACGGAAGTTCAGCCAGAGGGAGGTCCTTGTCCTCAAGCTTGAAGCCCAGGGCCACATCGGGGAAGTCGTTTTTTTCAACGGCAGATTCCTCAGAAACCAATTCAAATTTCAAAAGGACTACTTCTTTTACGGTGAGATCAAGCACAGCGGCCATGGGTTCAAGATGGTCCACCCGGAATTCGCTCCGGGAGAGGACAAGGATTTTCTATGCATTGAACCGGTCTATCATTTGAGTGCCGGCATCAGCCAGAAAAACCTCAGAAGCTACGTCAGACAGGCTCTGGCCCTGCCCCTGGAAGAGAATCTGCCCCTGGTCTTCGTCGGGAACAACCAGCTCTGCACCAGGGAGTATGCCCTCAACAACCTTCATTTTCCAACGGACCGTACCCGGTACAAGGAGGGGAAGTACCGCCTCATCTATGAGGAGTTCTTCTTGTTCATCCTGGGCAATCGACTGCTTTCGGTGGAGAACCGGCATCTCGAGGGCTACCGGATTCCCAGATGCACTTCCAGGGTGGAGGCCCTCATGGCCTCCCTGGATTTCGAACCCACAGCGGACCAGCTCAAGGTCCTGGATGAAATCCTCGGCGACCTCGAAGGTCCCGGGGCCATGCGCCGGCTTCTCCAGGGCGACGTGGGGAGCGGGAAGACCCTGGTGGCCATGATGGGGGCCTACAATGCGGTTCTCGGGGGGTATCAGTGCGGGATTCTGGCCCCCACTGAAATCCTGGCCCAGCAGCTCTATCAGGAGTTTCAAAGAGTCCTGCCCCCTGAAATCACCACGGCGCTGCTCACCGGGGCCAGCCGGGACAAGGAGGGGATCTACACGGCCCTCAAGGCGGGGGGGATCGACATCCTCGTGGGGACCCATGCCATGCTCCAGGCCAGGGTCACCTTCAAAAAACTCGGTCTCCTGGTCATCGACGAGCAGCACCGCTTCGGGGTCAATCAAAGACAGCAGCTCATTGATGACCACCCGAAGGTCAATTACCTGATGATGAGCGCCACACCGATTCCCAGGACCCTTTCCATGATTTTTTATGCCGACATCGAGGTCTCCACCATTGAGAGCCTGCCCCGGGGACGCCAGCAGATTGAAACCCACCTCTTCCTGAGTCATCAGGAGGCCGCCCTGACGGCGAGAATCAAGGCCCTGCTTGACCAGGGACAGCAGGGCTACGTGGTCTTTCCTCTGATTGAAGCCTCCAGTCATTTCAATGAGGTGGATTCCCTCCTGGAGGGCTTTGAAAGAATCAAAAGCACCTATGAGGGCTTTCCCATGGCCATGATCCACGGAAAAATGACCACTGAGGAAAAAAGCCGGGTGATTGCGGGTTTCAAAAGCGGTGAATTCAGCCTCCTCGTCTCCACCACCGTCATCGAGGTGGGAATCGACCATGCCGGAGCCGGTTTCATGGTGGTCTACAATGCCGAACGCTTCGGCCTCAGTCAGCTGCACCAGTTGAGGGGTCGTGTCGGTCGCGGCGAGATCAAGAGTCAATGTTTTCTAGTCACCCCCAGGGCCAACGAGAATCTGAAAACCCTGCTCACCACCAATGACGGCTTCAAGGTGGCCATGGCGGACCTTCAGATCAGGGGTCCCGGAGAAGTGCTGGGACTCAGACAGCACGGTTCCGAGCATTTTCTCATCGGCGATCTGATGAAACACACCCCGGTGATGCATCAGGCCATGGCGGACGTGACCTACACCCTTGAGCATCCGGAGGAGTTCAAAGACTATCTGGCGGCCATGGCACAAAAAATTTCGATCAAAAAAGGATGAAGACCATGAGAGTGATTGCAGGCAGCGCCCGGGGGACCCGGCTGGTCACCCTGCCGGAAATGACCACCCGACCCACGGTGGACCGGGTCAAGGAAAATTTGTTCAACATGATCCAGCACCGGATCCAGGGCAAAGTGGTTCTGGATCTGTTCAGCGGATCAGGGGGGCTGTGCATCGAATCCCTGAGTCGAGGGGCCAGGGAGGCCCACTTTGTAGAAAAGAATCCCAAGTGCATCCCCTATATCGAGGAAAATCTCAAAAAGACCCGATTGACGGACAAGGCGACCCTCTACAACGAAAATTACGAAAATTTTCTGATAAAAGCAAAGCGAAGACTAATGAAATTTGATATAATATTTCTAGATCCCCCACACAAGCAGGGGATGGGTCTTGATGCCTTAGAAAAAATCAGGGAATTCGATCTTCTAAGTCCAGAGGGAATCATCGTCGTCGAGCATCATCCAGAGGAGGATTATCCGGATTTTTTTGCTGGTTTTGAAAGATGGAAGCAGAGAAAATACGGGAAAACCACATTGACTTTCTATCAGGCTAAGGAGTGAATCCCGTGCAAGTCGCCGTATATCCCGGGAGTTTTGATCCCGTCACCAAGGGCCACCTGGAAATCATCAAAAGAGCCAGCAGAATCTGTGGCCGACTCATTGTTGCCGTGGTGGACAATCCCAACAAGCAGGCCATGTTCACCCTGAAGGAGCGTCTCGAATTGCTTGAGCACTCGGTTTCGGCGCTTGACAATGTTGAAATCGACATTTTCGAGGGTCTGTTGATCAACTATGTCAAGGAGAAGCAGGTCAGCATCATCATCAAGGGACTCAGGGCGGTATCCGACTTCGAGTACGAGTTTCAGATGGCGCTGATGAACAAGAGCATCTGCGGGGAAATCGAAACCCTCTTCATGATGACCAGTCCCGAGTACTCCTTCCTCAGCTCGAGCATGGTCAAGGAAGTGGTGATTCTAGGGGGACGTGTCGATGATTTTGTCACTCCCTTTGTTCATGAAAAGATTATGGAAAAAATAGGGAATGAGGGGAAAGCATGAAAGTACTAGAACTGTTGGACGATTTGGAAAACCTGTTGGAAGCGGCTTCCACCGTTCCATTTTCAGGTAAGATCATGGTGGATCGCAACGATGTGAGCAACCTGATCAAGGAGATACAGATTCTTTTGCCCGATGAAATGAAGCATGCCAAGTGGATCAAGGACGAGCGCAACAAGATCATCGAGGATGCGAGAAGGGATGCCCAGAGAATCGTCGATGAAGCCCAGCGCAAGGAGGATGAAATTCTCAACGGGGCTAAAAATCAGTTTGATGACATCCTCGATGAGCATAAAATCGTGGAGCTGGCCCGGCAGAAGTCGGAAAAAATGCTCTTCAAGGCCCAGCAGGAGGCCTCGGACATCCGCAAGAACGCCTTTTTGTATTCTTATGACATCATCGAGAAGGCCCACCACAACATGGACGAAATCCTGAAGATTCTACAAAAGAACAAGTACGAACTGGAGGAATACATCAACAAGAACGAAGCCAAAAAAGCCAAAGAATCAAAATAAGTGCCTTGCATGGGGCACTTATTTCTTTTTGATATAGGGTGTGGTGGTGTAATCCCTGTGAAAGGGCTCTGAAGCCAGAATGCTCCTCAGGTTCTGAGCCCGGTGGGAAAGCGCCAGCTGGGCCCGGGCGGCGGGGGACCCGGGCCTGAAATCCTTTTCCTTGACGATCAAGGGGATTTCGGATGCCCTCTGAATGAGTCGGATCAGTTCAAGACCCCTCCGGTCGGCTCCCAGTACCCTTAGAAAGTGAGGGGTGGTCAGATCATTGTTGACGATGTCGTTTTTGCTCAGGGCCAGGAGGAGGTAGAGGAGGACTCTTTGGATCCGGGTTCTGGGCAGGCGCTTGGTCAGGGCCTTTTTCATGAAGGCCTCGAAATCCACTTCGGTCGCGGCGGCCCTGATCAGGCGGTTTTCAAGGCCTTCCCGGACTTCGTGAATGGCTTTGAGGTTTTCCGGGTCCATGGTGAGGAGGGCGTAGCGGATCAGGGGATAGGCCCTCGACAAACAGGCCGGGTGGGTCTCTTCTATGAGAATCCTTGAGGCGGCCGGGGGCATGGCCTTTTCGACAAGGTCGAAGTGACCGGCTTCATACCATTGCCGGATGGCCGTGGCGCTGGCGATCTCCCCCTTGAGATCCCGATCGTGATAATCGGCCTTTTGTCGTTTGATGGTCAGAGGGACCATGGCACTTCCTTGCCGTTTCAGGGCCTTGAGGTATTCGAGGCCCAGGATATCGTTGCTTCTCAGGGTATGGCCCATGAGGTTCAGATTCCTCAGGGTCTTTTCCCGGGCTCCCATGAAGGATTCTCCCTGGTCTAGAAACTGCTTCAGGGTCGCCTTGAACCGGGGGCTTTCCTCCTGGAGGTGGTGGGAGAGGTTTTTGAGGTCTTCGAGGGCGTCGCTTTCTGAACCGAAGACCAGGGACTCCACGATGCCAAGGGCGTCGAGGGCTTTGACAGCGCCCTCGGCGAAGCCCCCGGCACTGGATATGGCACTCAGCACCGGCAGTTCCAGGACGAGGTTGACCCCTGCATCCACCGCCATTTCGGCCCTCTTGTAGGGATCGAGGAGGGCGGGTTCCCCCCGTTGGACCAGGGGACCGCTCATGACGGCCAGGCTGTGGGTGGCGTGACTGATGGCCATGCTTTCCTTCAAGTGCAGGGCATGGCCATTGTGGAATGGATTGTATTCAGCGATGATTCCCAGAATTTTCATTTTTTTCACCGAAATCATTATACCATTGTTCTTTATCACTTGAAAACCAAAGGTTTTCAAGTGTATAATGAATGGTGTATTGTATACAAATAAAGTGTGTTTTAAGGAGGCAACAATGAAGGTAATTGTAATCAACTGCGGATCATCATCATTAAAGTACCAGCTTCTCGATATGGAGAAGGAAAGTCTCATGGCCATCGGTCTTGTCGAGCGAATCGGGCTTGACGGCGCGCAACTCAAACACGAAACCGTGGGTAAGGATAAGCAGGTGATCGTGACGCCGATGAAGGACCACAAGGATGCCTTGAAGGTCGTTCTCGACACGCTGGTGGATCCTGAACACGGGGCCATTGAAAGTCTCAGTGAAATCGATGCGGCGGGACACCGGGTGGTCCATGCCGGCGAGAAATTCAGCGGTTCGGTGAAGATCACTCCTGAGGTGATGGCGGCCCTCGAAGATTGCATCGAACTGGCGCCCTTGCACAACCCGCCCAATATCATGGGGGTCAAGGCGATTCAGGAACTGCTGCCGACGATTGTCAACGTGGGGGTCTTCGACACGGCCTTCCATCAAACCATGCCCGCCTCCTCCTACATTTATCCCTTGCCCTACGAGTATTATGAAAAATACGGTCTGAGACGCTACGGCTTCCACGGCACTTCCCACCGCTACGTGTCGGAAAGAGCCGCGGCGATTCTCAATCGGGACTATAAAGACATGAAAATCGTCACCTGCCACCTGGGCAACGGTGCGAGTGCCACCGCAGTGCTCAACGGCAAGTCCGTGGCCACTTCCATGGGCTTCACCCCCCTAGAAGGACTGGCCATGGGAACCCGGACCGGTGACCTGGATCCGGCCATCGTGACCTTTCTCATGAGCAAAGAGAACCTGAGCATCCAGGAAATGGACAACATCCTCAACAAGAAATCCGGGGTTCTGGGAATCAGCGGCATTTCCAGCGATTTCAGAGACATCGAGGAAGCGGCGGATGCCGGCAATGAACGCGCCAAGCTGGCGGTGGACGTTTTCAGACTCCGGGTCAAGAAATACATCGCGGCCTATGCCGCCGTCATGGGCGGGGTGGATGCCGTGGTCTTCACTGCGGGTCTGGGTGAAAATTCGCCGGTGGACCGCAAGGCCATCTGTGACGGCCTCGAGTACATGGGGATCAAGATCGATGACGAAAAAAACAATGTCCGGGGCAAGGAGAGGGTGATTTCCACCGACGATTCCAAGGTCAAGGTTCTTTTGATTCCCACCAACGAAGAACTCACCATTGCCAGGGATACGGTGGCAATCATCCAGGGGCTCTGATTTTAAGTTCTTGACAAAAGAAAACTCTGTCTATATAATAATAATGTTGTAATTCGAGGTGTTGGTATGGGAATTAACATCAAAAAACTGCTTCAAGGGGAAATCCCTGAGTTGCCCGTTAGGTCCCAGATCACCCTGGATGTCGATGAGTCCTTAGCAGCCTTAGGTATCCTGGAAGCCAAAGAGATCCACGCCCATGGTCAAGTGGTCCTGAGAGGCTCTGAAGCTTATCTGGTGATGAGAATCGAAGGGGAATTCATCTATGCCTGTGCCCGCTGTCTGGAACCGGCGACTTATGTTCTGGACGTGAGGGTGGATAAGTGTCTTCGTGATTCGGAGTCCGATGCCGAAGATTGTATCATTCTCAAAGGATCGATTCTTGAACTGGATGATTTTCTCCTCGAGGAGATCACCTTGAATCTGCCTCGCAAGGTCCTCTGTCGTGAAGATTGCCAGGGAATCTGTCCGGTATGCGGCATCAACAAAAACCACGAAACCTGTCATTGTGAAGAGGATCTTGTCGATCCGCGTTTTGAGATTCTCGATGACTTTTTCAGTTAATTTTAAGGAGGTGTGATCCATGGCAGTACCTAAGAGAAAAACTTCAAAGGCTAGAAGAGACAAAAGAAGAGCTTCAAATATCAAGATGACAGCTCCTAATCTCAGTGTATGCCCGAACTGTAACGAACCGATGGTGCCTCATAGAGTTTGTCCATCCTGTGGATATTACAAAGGGGAAGAAATCGTAAAAGTCGACTGATTCTAAAGCCCCGGCTCCTCATAGCCGGGGTTTTTTTATGAAGAAGTCTTGCACATTGCTTTTTTTTGTCATATAATTAGTAGCAGGTACTAAAATAAAGTACTAAAGGAGTGATTCCATGAGCAGGCTTCCCAAGGAAGAACGACACAAGAAATTCGTTGACCTCATCGAAGCGGATCCCTTTGTCACGGATGAGGCCCTGAGTGAAACCCTGGGAGTCAGCATTCAGACGATCCGTCTGGACCGGATGGCCCTGGGCATTCCGGAACTGAGAAGCCGGATCAAGGATGTGGCCAGAATCAATTACGACAAGGTCCGAACCCTCAAGCAATACGAAATCGTGGGGGAACTCATCGATCTGGAGCTCAACCGGCAGGGGATTTCCCTCTTGCAGACCGACGAGGGCATGGCCTTCGAGAGAACCAGGATCGTCAAGGGACACTACATATTCGCCATGGCAGAGTCACTTGCCCTGGCTGTGATTGACGCCGAGGTGGCCATCACCGGGGTCGCCAATCTCAAATACGCCGTACCGGTGAAATCCGGGGATCAATTGAAGGCCAAGGCCAAGGTGACCATGATTCGGGGCAGTGACTATTTTGTCCACGTCTTCATCACCGTGAAGGATCAGCCGGTGTTCCGCTCGAAGTTCATCATGAAGACCCTTTAAGAGGAGGACGAAACATGATTATAGCACTAGATGTCATGGGGGGAGACAAGGGCCCCAGGGAAATGATCCAAGGGGCCTTGAGCGCCCTGGACAAGGTTTCCGCCGAGATCATGCTCATCGGAGACAGGAGGACCATTGACGGAATTCTTAAAGAATACGGGGCGGGAAACCCCCGCATCAAATGCACCTATACCAGCCAGGTGATCGAGAATGAGGACAAGCCCGTCCAGGCCATCAAGTCCAAGAGGGATTCCTCCATGGTGGTGGGATTCGACCTTCTGAAGAAGAAGGAGATCGACGCCTTCATTTCGGCCGGCAACACCGGTGCTCTTCTGGCCGGAGGTCTTCTGCGCCTGGGAAGAATCAGGGGCATTGACCGGCCGAGTCTCGCCACCGTCTACCCCATGACGGGAAAAATGGGGATTCTCACCGATGCCGGGGCCAATGCCGAAGTCAAGCCCAGAAATTATCTGGAATTTGCCATGATGAGCAGCCTTTACGCCCAGCGGGTCCTGGGGATCCGCGATCCCAAGGTGGGGCTGGTGAACATCGGTGTCGAAAAGAACAAGGGAACCCCCCTGCTCGTCGAAACCTACGAGCTCCTCGAAGCCTCCGACGTCAATTTCATCGGCAACATCGAGGGGAGGGATATTCCCCTCGGAGTGGCGGACATCGCCCTGGCCGACGGCTTCACGGGCAACGTGATCCTCAAGGTTACGGAGGGGGTGGCCAAATCCATCACGGATCATCTGAAGACCATGTTCATGAAAAATCCGGCCACCAGGCTGGCCGCCCTGCTGGTCAGGGGCGGGCTGGGGGACTTCAAAAAAACCATGGACTATACCGAATACGGGGGGGCGCCCCTGCTGGGCCTCAAGGGGGCCGTGGTCAAAGCCCACGGTTCCTCGAATCAGAAGGCCATCATGAACGCCCTGGTCTATGCGCAGAAATATCTGGATTCCGGTGTGATCGAGGCCATCGAAGCCTATGTGAAGAAGAGGAGTGAAGCCGCAGATGAAGCTTAAAAGCGTCGGTATTATCGGCACGGGGAGCGCCCTGCCTGAGAGAATCATGACCAATTACGATTTGGAAAAAATCGTTGAAACCTCCCATGAATGGATCCTGTCTAGAACCGGCATCGAGGAGAGACGCATCGCCGATGAAAAAACCACCACCTCGGACCTGGCCTATGAAGCCTCGCTGAAGGCCATGGAAATGGCCGGAACCTCTCCCGAGGAGCTGGATCTGATCATTGTCGCCACCATCACTCCGGACATGGTCTTCCCCGCCACCGCCTGTATCCTCCAGGACCGTCTGGGGGCCAGGAATGCCGCGGCCTTTGATCTGGAGGCGGCCTGCTCGGGGTTTCTCTACGGCGTGACCACGGCCCAGCAGTTCATCGCCACGGGGCACTACAAGAAGGTCCTGGTCATCGGGGGAGAGATCATGTCGAAAATCGTCGACTTTACCGATCGAAGCACCTGCGTTCTCTTTGGTGACGGCGCCGGGGCCGTGGTGATGGGTGAAGTCGAAGAGGGCTTTGGCATCCTTTCAACGGATCTCGGTTCCAAGGGAGAGGGCGGCAAGTACCTCTATCAGCCGGCGGGGGGCTCCCTGGAGCCCGCCTCGGAGGAATCCGTCAGGAACCGCCGCCACTTCATCAAGATGGGAGGTGGAGAGGTCTTCAAATTCGCCGTCAGAATCATGGGGGAGAGCTCCGCGAGGGTGATTGAAAAGGCCGGTCTCGAACTTGAGGACGTGGATTATCTGGTCCCCCATCAGGCCAATACCCGGATCATCGAGGCGGCGGCCAAACGGATCAAGCTCCCCATGAGCCGGGTCAAGGTGAATCTCAACCGGTACGGCAACATGTCGGCGGCCTCCATTCCTGTCGCCCTGGACGAGGCGGTCAGGGCGGGAGAAATCAAAAAAGGCGATCATGTGGTCCTGGTGGGCTTCGGTGGAGGTCTCACCTGGGGTGCCGCACTGATCAAGTGGTAAGGAGATAATATGGGAAAAATCGCATTCATATTTCCCGGCCAGGGGTCCCAGTACCCTGGCATGGGACAAGAGATTTATGAGGCCTGTCCAGGGGCCAGGGCCGTCTTTGACCGCGCCTCCGAGGTCCTGGGCTATGATATGGCCGAGGTCTGTTTCAAAGGGACGCCGGAGGACCTCAGCCTGACTGAAATCACCCAGCCGGCCATTCTCACCGTCAGTTACGCCATCGCCCGGGTGCTTGTGGCAAAGGGAGTCAGACCCGACGCCCTGGCAGGGCTCAGTCTTGGAGAATATTCAGGGCTTGTCCTGGGAGGGGCGCTTGCCTTCGAGGAGGCCCTCACCCTGGTCACCAGGCGGGGCCAGCTCATGCAGAACGAGGTCCCCAAGGGACGGGGCATGATGGCCGCCATCCTGGGTCTTGAGAATCATCTGGTGGAAGAAGCCTGCCGCCTGGCCGGCGACCTGGGTATCGTGGAACCGGTGAATTACAATTGTCCTGGACAGCTGGTCATCGCCGGGGAAGTCGCGGCGGTGGAAAAAGGGATGGCCGTGGCCAGGACCCTCGGGGCTAAAAAGGCCGTGCCCCTGAAGGTTTCAGCCCCCTTTCACACCAGCATGCTTCGGGGAGCGGGGGAAAAACTCAAGGAGGTCCTAAACGAGGTGACCCTCGGCCCCCTTCAGATTCCCCTGATCAACAATGTGGCGGCGGTGCCCAACCTGGATCCCTCGGATACCTATGATAAACTGATCCAGCAGGTCTACCGGCCGGTGCTCTGGGAGGATTCCATCCAGTACCTCATCAATGAAGGCTTTGATACCTTCATCGAAGTGGGTCCCTCGAGGAGTCTTTCCAACTTTGTCAAAAGGATTTCCAAGGCGGTGACCATCCTCAATGTGGAGGATATCGCCTCACTGAACAAAACCATGGAATCACTGGGAGGTGCCCATGAATCTTAAGGGAAAAACAGCAGTGGTCACCGGGGGTTCCCGGGGGATCGGCAGAGCCATCGCCCTGGCCCTGGCGGGAAAGGGCGCCGATATCGCCTTCAACTACACGTCACGGGAGGAGAGCGCCCGGCAGGTCCAGGAAGAGATTCTGGCCCTCGGGGTCCAATGCCGGATCTACAGAGCCGACGTCTCAGAGGAAGCCTCGGTCAAGGCCTTTGTCGAGGCCCTGCACGGTGACTACCCCAGAATCGACATCCTCGTCAACAATGCGGGAATCACCCGGGACGGCCCGGTGGTCCGCATGAGTGATGAGGATTTCACCCGGGTCATGGATATCAATCTCAAGGGGACCTTTCTCGTGAGCAAGCACCTGGGCAAAATCATGATGAAACAGCGGGAGGGAAAGATCATCAACATCACTTCCGTGGTGGGTCTGATGGGCAATGCCTATCAAGCCAATTATGCCGCTTCAAAGGCGGGGGTCATCGGACTGACCAAATCCCTGGCCAAGGAATTCGCCCCGAGAAACATCCGGGTCAATGCCGTGGCACCGGGCTTCATCAAGACCGAAATGACCGAAAAGCTTCCTGAAAAAGTGAGGGAAGAGTATACCAGAGCCATCCCCCTGGGGGATTACGGGACGCCGGAGGATGTGGCGGGGGCCGTATTGTTCTTGGCCAGTCAGTATGCCGACTATATCACGGGTCAGACCATCGTGGTGGACGGCGGCATGGTGATGCAATAGCAGCAACCACAAAAAAATGAAAAGGAATGGTGAACAGGATGTCAAAAGTATTCGATAAAACAAAGGCGATCGTCATTGAGCAACTGGGTTTGGAAGAGGATGTCGTCATCACGGAAAAGACTTCCCTGATGGTGGATCTGGAGGCGGATTCCCTGGATGCCGTGGAAGTGATCATGGCTCTGGAGGATGAGTTCGACATTGAAATTCCCGATGAAGATGCTGAAAAATTTGAAAACATCGGAGATATTGCAAAATACGTTGAAGCCAGGCTTTAATTGATTGAGGAGGATCCACCTATGACAAGACGAGTAGTTGTGACGGGAATCGGCGTCATTTCCCCCATCGGCAACGGCCTGGAACATTTTTGGAAGGGCCTGGTCCAGGGGAAAAACGGCATCACCGAAATCACGCGTTTCGATACTTCGGATTCCCTGGTCAAAATCGCCGCAGAGGTAAAGGACTTTGATCCCCAGGAATACATGAATAAAAAGGACATCAAGCGGATGGATCTCTTTACCCAGTACGGCGTGGCAACGGCGAAAATGGCCCTGGCGGATTCGGGAATCGATATCGAACAAGTGGATATGAACCGGTTCGGCGTCATCTTCGGTTCCGGCGTCGGAGGCATCGAAACCTTTGAGAACGAAACCAGAAAATTTGTTGAAAAGGGTTCCGGCCGGGTCAGTCCCTTCTTCATTCCCATGATGATCGTCAATATCGCCTCAGGACAGATTGCCATCGCCACAGGTGCCAAGGGACCCAATACCACCGTGGTGACGGCCTGCGCTTCCTCCACCCATGCCATCGGGGATGCCTTCAAGACCATAGCAAGAGGGGATGCCGACCTGATGTTCGCCGGCGGCTCTGAAGCCGCCATCACCCCTCTGGCCATCGCCGGCTTCAGTTCCATGAAGGCCCTGTCCACCCGCAATGACGACCCGGCCGGGGCCTCCAGGCCCTTTGACAAGGATCGGGACGGCTTTATCATGGGGGAGGGCTCCGGCATGCTGATTCTCGAGGACCATGATCACGCCCTGAAACGCGGGGCCCGGATCTACGCGGAAATCGTGGGCTACGGCTTGACAGGGGATGCCTACCATATCACCTCGCCGGCACCGGAGGGTGAAGGAGCCATGCGTTCCATGGCCATGGCCATTGCAGATGCCGGGATCTTACCGGAACAGATCGACTACATCAACGCCCACGGCACGTCAACCCCCCTCAACGACCTCTATGAAACCATGGCCATCAAGGGACTGTTGAAGGAAAAAGCCTGCGAGGTTTCCGTGAGTTCCACCAAATCCATGACGGGTCATCTCCTGGGTGCGGCGGGCAGCGTGGAGGCCATCGCCTGCATCATGGCCTTGAGGGAGGGGATCGTTCCTCCCACCATCAACCTGAAGACCCCTTCAGAGGGTCTGGATCTGGACTACACCCCGGGGGTGGCCAAGGCCAGGAACATGACCTATGCCATGTCCAACTCCCTCGGTTTCGGGGGTCACAACGGCACCCTGGTTTTCAAAAAATATTAAAAGGCGGGTTTTCCCCGCTTTTTTTTTGATTTGCCCCATAACGCCTTGAGAAAGACCGGCTTTTTTGATAAACTGAGTTATCATTCACTAGTCCCTGTCAGGCCGGAAACCAGTCCGGCCCCAAGGGCTATCTCAAAGGGAGGCTCCCATGGCAAGCGACGATATAGAGGCTATAATCCGTTATCAATTTCGGGATAAAAAACTGCTTCAGGAGGCCCTGACCCACAGTTCCTACAAGAACGAGAACAAGGGCTACAAGGGGGATGACAACGAACGGCTGGAATTTTTCGGGGACGCCATTCTTAGCTTTGTCGTCACAGAAACCCTGTTCAAGAACTACCCTTCTCAACCGGAGGGTTTTCTCACCAAGGCCCGGGCGGCCATCGTCTGCGAGGAGTCCCTCTACGATGTGGCTGTCGGCATCACTCTTGGTCGGTTCATGCGTTTCGGCAAGGGAGAACTGCTGACCGGAGGCAAAAACAGACCGTCCATCCTGTCGGATGCCCTGGAGTCTCTGTTCGGGGCCATTTATCTGGATTCGGACATCGAGACCATCAAGACCATTATCCTGGACCTCCTTGATGACAAGATTCAGCAGGCGGCCTGTGGCGCCCTGTTGATGGATTATAAGACCACGCTGCAGGAAAAACTGCAGGAGGGCGGACAGGTGGTGATCCGCTACGAGGTGATCAAGGAAAAGGGGCCCGACCACAACAAGACCTTTGTCACCGAGGTTTATGCCGACGACCTGCCCCTGGGGACCGGTCAGGGAAAAAGTAAAAAGGAAGCGGAGCAGAATGCCGCGAAAAATGCCATAGAAACGAGATTTTAAGATGAAGAATTTCAACATACCCATTTTTGTCCCTCATATGGGATGTCCCCATGAGTGTGTCTTCTGCAATCAAAAGATCATTACCAATGCCAAGAGTGGTGTCGATCAGGCCCAAATCCAGAGGATCATCAATGAACACCTCGAGACCCTGGATTCCCATGAAGCCGAAATCGAGATTGCGTTTTTTGGCGGAAATTTCACCGGGATACCCCAGGCCACGCAAATTGAATACCTTGAGGTGGCCAGGAAGTTTCTTGATGAAGGCCGGGTCCAGGGCATACGGATTTCAACCCGGCCCGACTACATCGATGAAAAGCGTCTGCTGATGTTGAAATCCTTCGGGGTGAAAACCGTGGAACTGGGTGTGCAGTCCCTGGATGACGGGGTCTTGAAGGCCTCCAAGCGGGGACACTCCATCGAGGACGTCATTCGCGCCTCGAATCTCATCAAATACTGTCAGATGAAACTGGGCCTGCAGATGATGGTGGGTCTCCCCGGGGATACCTATCAGAAGTCCTACCAGACCGCTCAGAAGATTCTGAGACTGAAGCCGGATTATGTCAGGATTTATCCGACCCTGGTCCTCAAGGATACCGAACTCTGTCGGCTCTACCAGAGGGGGGAGTACCAGCCCCTGGATCTGGAGACCGCGGTGGAGTACACCGGAGACCTTCTCCAGCTCTTTTATCAGTCCGGCATCAAGGTGATCCGGGTGGGGCTCCATCCCACAGAGCTCCTGATCGGTGGAGACGAGCTCGTCGCCGGGCCCTTTCATCCGGCCTTTCGGAGTCTTGTGGAATCCAGAATGTACCGGCTGTCCATCGAAGAGCATCTGGCGGCCTTCAAGGATGAAAGCATCAGGATCAGGGTCAATAGCAGGGACCGGTCCAATCTCATGGGGAACAAGCGGGAAAACATCCGGTACTTCAATCAGAACTTTCCCAAGGTCCGTTTTGAAATCGATTCGGGGGATGACGTGAGTCGCTATCATTATGAAATCCTGGGCAAGGATTTCAAGGCAGTCTATACAATATTTTAAGGATGAGGTGACGGGTTGTTTCTCGAAAAAATCGAACTCAAAGGATTCAAGTCCTTTGCGGAAAGGATACAGATTGACTTTGTCAGCGGCATCACCTGCATCGTGGGCCCCAACGGCTCGGGCAAAAGCAATATCACCGATGCCGTCAGATGGGTCCTGGGTGAACAGAAGGCCAGTGTCCTCAGGGGCAAGCAGATGCAGGACATTATTTTCAGCGGAACGGAGCACCGGAATTTTTTGAATTTTGCCGAGGTGGCCCTGTACTTTGACAACGAGTACGGGTATTTTGATTTGCCCTTTTCCCAGGTCAGTGTCAAGCGTCGCCTGCACCGTTCGGGGGAAAGCGAATACTTCATCAACGAAGCCCCCTGTCGCTTGAAGGACGTCAAGGAGCTCTTCATGGATACCGGCATCGGCACCGACGGGTATTCCATTATCGGACAGGGGGACATCGACAACATACTCAGTGACAACAAATTCGACCGGCGCCTGATTTTTGAAGAGGCTTCGGGCATTGTCAAGTCCAATACCCAGAAGAACGAATCCCAGCGAAGACTCGACAAGGTCCAGGACAACCTCGACCGGCTCAATGATATATTTTTCGAGGTGAAAGAACGCATCGGTCCCTTGAAGGAAGAAAGCGAAAAGGCGCGGGAATTCCTCGATATTGAAAAAAAAGTCAAGGATTCCCAGATCAAATACCTGATCGATGAATACGACAAGCTCAAGGAGAGTATCGAGGAAAAGGAAGCCATCATCACAATCAGTGAAGAAACCCTTTCGAGGGATCTGAAGCAGCGGGAGAGCCTCAGGGAATCCAACACGGCCCTCGGTGAAGGAATCCAGGATCTGAGGACCCGGCTCCAGAGCAACAATCAACGCTACCAGGAGATCGTCAGACAGGGGGACGGCCTCAACACTGAAATCAGCGTCAAGGAAGAGCAGATCACCCATCTCGAAGGGGCCCTGAAGGAAAAAAACGATGCCTTGGAAGCCCTCAGGGAGGACCGGGACAAGGGTGCCGGTCTTCTGAGGGACAAGGAGGACCTCGTGAAGACCCTCAAGGCGGAACTCGAGGCGGACGAGCTCGGGCTCATCGAACTGATGACGGAGCTGGAAACCCTGTCGGATTCCTCCAGACTCCTCAGCCTTGACAGGGAAGAACTCAAGGAAAACCACGGCCGTCTGGCGGCGGATATCGAGAAGGACGCCATGAGTCTGACCACGAGACAAGCCTACCTGGAAAAACAGGAGGCCCTGCAGTCTCAGCGCCGGCTTGACCTCAAGACCCTGGAGGATCGCATCGCCGCCGAAGCCCTGGCCCTGGAAGAGGGCAGGAAGGTGATTCTGGAAAAAAGCCTTGCCGCGGACAAGCTCCTGGAAGAGCTCAAGGGCCTCGAGGAGGAGCGGGACCGGACCGAGGAGGCCCTTGCCGGGCTCAAAGACAAGGAGGAGGAGACCCTCAGGCGGCTTTATCGGAAGACCTCCGAAATCGAGCTCTATGAAAACATGGCCAGGAACAACGAGGGCATCGATTCGGGGATGAAGCGCATCCTCACCTACATGAAGCAGAAGCATCTGACCGACAGGACCCTGGGCATCGTGGCCGATCTTGTAGAAATTCCCAAGGGCTATGAAGAGGCCTTTGCCGTGGCCCTCGGGCGCAGTGTCTCCCAGATCGTCACGGAGTCGGAACTAGAGGCCAAGGAAATCATCGCCGCCCTTAAAAAGGACCGGATCGGCAGGGCTTCATTTCTGCCGATGAAATTCCTCAAGGCTTCTCCCTTGAGGGAAAGAATCTCCGGGAAAGGCTTTCTGGGCTACGCTCATGAAATCCCCCTCTTCGACAAGAAATTCCAGAAACTGTTTGAATACCTGCTGGGCAAGACCCTGGTGGTGGACACCCTTGAAAACGGAATCGCCATCAGCAAATCCCTGGGCAGCTATCACCGCATCGTCACCCTCGAAGGGGATCTGGTCATCAAGGGGGGGCCCATCACCGGGGGAGCGAAGGTCACCCAGAAAAATCACATCTTTCAAGTCAAAAACGCTTTGGAGAGGATGAAGGGGGAGAAAACCGCCCTGGAAGCCGAGGTGGCACAAGACCGTCCTTCATCGGGTGAAAAGACGGAGCGGCTCGAGGCCCTCGGCCAGGCGGTGAAAGTGAAGACCCGGAGTCTTCAGGAGGCCAGGGAAGACCTCTTGAGGCTCAGGATTGAAGCCGACAACCAGGAGGAGCGCCACCGGGAAAATCTCAAGGAGGGGGAGGCCCTCAGAGAAAGCGTCCTCAAGGCCGGAGACGAGATTGAAACCGAGGTGGATGATTTGGGCCAGCTTGAGTTCAACCTTGAAGCCTCCCGCCGGCAGCTCAAGAAAATCCATGAGGCCCTTGTCGCCCAGGGACAGGGTCCGGGGCATGAAGCCTCCATCAGCCGCCTCGAGGACGGTATCACGGAGAAAAAAGTTGAAATTGCAACTAAAACAGAAGCCCTACGCAATGCCGACGAAGGCCGCCGTCAACTCGAGACCGCCATGGCCGACCAGTTCAGGAGAATCGGTCAAATCGAGGAAACCATCGAGGCCCTGAGAGATGAACTTGTGGACTTGAAGGATTTGACGGATCAGAAGCGGGAGAATCTTGACGCCATCCGGCAGACCCTCAAGGCCTTCAATGAGGACCAGAAGGGATTGTCGGACCAGATCGAGGTCAAAGAGGCTGAAAAGTCCAGAAACGAGGCCCTTGTCGACGACCTGACCCGGGAACTCGAGGACCTCAGGGAAAGGATTCATGAACTCGAGGTGGAAAACGCCAAACTCGATGTGAAGAGAACCTCCCTTTCAGGCAATCTCTGGGAACAGCATGAACTGTCCATCATCGAGGGGCGGCAGCGGATCGCCTCCGTGGAGGAATTCATCACCAAAAGCGAACTCAAGCAATTGAGGAAAAGGATGAAGGAAATCGAGCATGTCAACCTCGAATCCATTGAAGAATACGAGCAGGTCAAGGAACGCTACAGCTTTCTGTCGGAACAGATCGAGGATCTCGATCTCTCCCGAAAAGAACTCAAATCCTTCATCCAGAAAATCGAGAGACAGATGATCAAAAGTTTCAACGAGACCTTCGACCGGATCAATCAAAGCTATCAGTACGTCTTCGGGGAACTCTTCGGAGGGGGCTCTGGAGAACTCAGGCTTTCAGAGCCCGATGACGTGCTCAATTCAGACATCGAAATCCTCTGTTCGCCACCGGGTAAAAAACTTCAGAGAATCAATCTGCTGTCAGGTGGGGAAAAGGCCCTCACCGCCATCGCCCTGCTCTTTGCCGTTCTCAAGGCCAAGCCCACCCCTTTTTGCGTCCTCGATGAAATCGAAGCGGCCCTGGATGACGTGAACGTCTACAAGTTCGGCAGTTTTCTGAGGGATTTTTCCAAGCAGAGCCAGTTCATTCTCATCACCCACCGCAAGGGCACCATGGAATACGCCGATACCCTCTACGGGGTTTCCATGGAGGAATACGGCATTTCGAAGATCATTTCCCTCAAGCTCACCGACTATGAATTCCAGGAGGCCCTTGATGATTAAAAGTTTTTTTGAAAAGATGACCCGGGGTCTGGTCAAGACCAAGACTCAGCTGACGGACCGCCTCGACAACCTCTTGAACCAATACGGCGCCATCGACGAGGACCTCCTCGAGGAAATCGAGGAAATTCTCATCACTGCGGATCTCGGCATGGCCACCACCCTCGGCGTCATCGAGGATCTGAGGGCGGCCCTGGTCGAAAAGAAGATCAAGGAGGCTTCGGGGGTCCACGATGTCTTGAAGGAAGTCCTCCTGCGGCATCTGTCCTCGGAGGCGGCCGGACTTGACTATGAAGCCGCTCCCCAGGTCATCCTGGTGATCGGGGTCAACGGCGTGGGCAAAACCACCACCATCGGAAAACTCGCTCACCGGTTCAAGGCCAGGGGACGCAGTGTCCTCCTGGTGGCGGGAGACACCTTCCGGGCCGCCGCCATCGACCAGTTGAAAACCTGGGGGCAGAGGATCGGCGTGGAAACCATCGCCCAGCAGACGGGTTCCGATCCCGCCTCGGTGATCTATGACGGCATCCAGGCGGCGAAATCGAGAAAGACCGATGTGCTCATCTGTGACACTGCGGGACGTCTCCACAACAAGAAGAATCTGGTGATGGAACTGGGGAAAATCTTCAAGATCACATCCCGGGAGTATCCCCAGGCCCGGCTCGAAGTGCTCCTGGTCCTCGACGCCACCACGGGGCAGAATGCCATCAGTCAGGCCAGGGCCTTCAAGGAGGTCGCCGACATTACCGGCATCGCCTTGACCAAACTCGACGGGTCCGCCAAGGGAGGCATCATTTTTGCGGTGATGGAGGAGGTCGGCATCCCCGTCAAACTGGTTGGTCTCGGTGAAGGACTCGATGATCTCGAAGATTTCGATGCCGCCACCTTCGTCGATGCTCTCCTTTCATGAGAGCATTTTTTTATTGACAAAGCCCCTTTGAGCCATTAGAATAGGGTGTAAAGTAAAAAACCTTTACAGGGTGATCTCATGATGGACAAAAAAATCGATTTGGGCAATCTCTTCGCCTTTTACGGCTCCCTCCTGACCCGGCATCAGCAAAATCTGATGAAGGCCTATCTTTATGAGGACCACAGTCTCAAGGAAATCAGTGAAAACCACCGGATTTCCCGCCAGGGGGTCCACGACAGCATCAGGCGGGCCCGGACCACTTTGACGGATCTGGAGTCCAAGCTGGGGCTTTACGCCCTGGAGGAGTCCCTGACAAGACTCAGAGAAGGCTTTGAAAGGCTCAAAGAAGATCCATCTGATTCAACGCAGCTTGAAATCATGGCAAGGGAAATCCTTGCCATGGAAAAAATATTGGAAGCCTAGGAGGTTCCTGCGTGGCACTATTCGAAGGACTGTCGGAAAAACTGCAGAACACTTTCAAGAGCCTCACCGGCCAGGGCAGGCTCAGTGAAAAGGACATCAAGGAAGCCATGAGAGAGGTGAAACTCGCTCTCTTGGAGGCTGATGTGAACTATAAGATCGTCAAGGACTTCATCAAGAACATCACCGACCAGGCCATGGGGGAATCGGTGATGAAAAGCCTGACCCCGGGCCAGCAGGTCATCAAGATCGTCAAGGAAGAATTGATTCTTCTGATGGGCAGGGAGAATGAAAAAATCCGCTACAGTTCCCAGCCTCCGACAGTGATCATGCTGGTGGGGCTCCAGGGAGCGGGCAAAACCACCACCGTGGGCAAGCTCGGAGCCTTGCTCAAAAAAGACGGCAAGCAGCCCCTCTTGGTCGCCGGAGACATCTATCGGCCGGCTGCCATCCAACAGCTCAAGGTGGTGGGGGAAGCCCTCTCCCTGCCGGTGTTTTCCCTGGGGGACCAGGTGGATCCCGTGCGCATTGCCGAAGAGGCCTTGAAGGAGGCCAGGAGCAAGGGCCATGATGTCCTGATCATGGACACCGCCGGGAGACTTCACCTCGATGAGGCCCTGATGAAGGAGCTTGCCACCATCAAGGCGGCCATCAAGCCTGATGAGATTCTACTGGTGGTGGACGCCATGACAGGGCAGGACGCCCTCAAGGTGGCTCAGGGCTTTGATGAAATCCTCGATATTTCCGGTTCGATCCTCACCAAGCTGGACGGGGATACCCGGGGCGGGGCCGCCCTTTCCCTGAGAGCCGTGACCCGCAAGCCCATCAAGTTTGCCGGTATCGGCGAGAAATATACGGATTTTGAAGCCTTTCATCCTGAGCGGATGGCTTCTCGGATACTGGGCATGGGAGATATCCTGACCCTGATTGAAAAGGCCGAAGCCAGCTTCGATGAGGAAAAGGCCCGGCAGCTGACCAAGAAGATGAAGAACCAGGAACTGGATCTGGAGGATTTCCTCGAGCAGATGCAGCAGATGCGCAGCATGGGGCCCCTTCAGGAAATCATGGGCATGCTGCCGGGCATGAACCAGAAGGCCATGAAAAACATCCAGATTGATGAGAAGGAAATCGTCTATATGCAGGCCATCATCCAGTCCATGACTCCCAAGGAGCGGCGGAATCCGGCAATCCTCAACGGTTCCAGAAAAAAACGCATCGCCAGGGGCAGCGGTACGGACGTGCCCAGGGTCAACCGCCTGATCAAGCAGTTCGACCAGACCAAGAAAATGATCAGGCAGATGAGTCAGATGAAGGGCAAATTCCCCGGTGGGGGGATGAACCTTCCCTTTTAGCTATTCACACGATGACAAGTGATTAGAATATAAAAAAAATTCAGGAGGTGCCATAACATGGCCGTAAAAATCAGATTGAAAAGAATGGGTGCCAAGAAGAAACCCTTTTACAGGATCGTGGTCGCCGATTCAAGAAGTCCCCGTGATGGAAAATTCATCGAAGAAATCGGTTACTACAACCCCCTCACGGAACCCATCGATTTGAAAATCAACACCGAAAGTGCCATCAAATGGTTGGGCGAGGGTGCACAACCGACGGATACTGTCAGAGAACTGCTCAAGAAGAACGGCGTTTACGAAGCGATTGAAGCCAAGAAGTAATTCAGCAGCCGACCAAACAATGGAGGTGTCTTGATGGGAGAACTGGTCAAATATATCGCCCAGTCCCTGGTGCAGTATCCGGAACTGGTAGAGGTCAAGGAACTCAGTGGCAGTCGCAGCATCACCATCGAATTGAGGGTCGCCCCTGACGACATGGGCAAGATTATCGGCAAACAGGGAAAAATCGCCAAGGCCATCCGCACGGTGGTGAAGGCCGCCGCCAGCAAAGAGGATAAAAAGGTCAACGTGGAAATCATTCAGTAAACCCAGTGAACTGGGTTTGCTTTATATCTGGGGTATGTTTATGAAATGGATTAAAATTGGAAAAATCGTCAAATCAAAGGGGGTCAAGGGACAGATGAAAATCTATCCCTACACCAATGAGAAGGAGCGGTTCGAAGCCTTCAGCCACCTGTACATCAGGGGAGAGGCCTATCTCGTCGAAGCCGTCGCCTATCATAAAAACACCCCCATCTTGAAGCTTGAGGGAATCGACAGCCCTGAGGCGGTGGAAGCGATCAAAAATGAAGAAGTCCTGGTTCCCTATGAGGCCCTGCCTGAACTTGAGGAGGATGAATTCCTCATCATGGATCTGATCGGCCTTGAAGTCTTCGATGGCGGGGAAAGCATCGGGAGAATCCGGGAAGTGGTCCAGCAGGGACCTCAGGACCTTTATGTCGTCGCCGGGAAGGAAGGGGACATCCTCATTCCAGGAGTCAAGGCCTTCATCAAGGAAGTCGATATCGCCGGGGGCTGCATGAAGGTTTCCCTGATCGAGGGCATGCGATGAACATCAAGATACTGACCCTGTTTCCCGAGGTCATCGAAGCCTACACCCGGGCCAGCATCATGGGAAGAGCCCAGGAAAAGGGCCTTGCGAGAATTGAAGCCATCAACTTCAGGGATTTCGCTCCAGGCAGGCATGCCAACGTGGACGACACCCCCTTCGGAGGCGGCAAGGGGATGGTCCTCCTGGCCGAACCCCTGGCCAGGGCGGTGAGGGCCGTCAGGAAGTCTGAACCCGTGATCTATCTCAGTCCCAAGGGCCGGCCCCTGACCCACGACCTCGCCCGGAGTCTCTCTGAAGAAGAGGGCCTGATCATGGTATGCGGCCACTATGAAGGCGTGGACGAGCGGTTCATCCAAAGGTATGTGGATATGGAGATCTCCATCGGGGATTATGTCCTCAGCGGCGGCGAACTGGGTGCCCTGGTCCTCACCGATGCCGTGACCCGGTTGATTCCCGGCGTCCTGTCGGAGGGGTCTTTGAATGAGGAAAGTTTCACCCGCTATCTCCTCGAATATCCCCAGTACACCAAGCCAAGGGTTTTCGAAGGAGAAACGGTGCCGGAGGTGCTTTTAAACGGCAACCACCGGCACATCGAGGACTATCGCCTGGAGGCTTCTGTCCGGATGACCCTGCTCAAACGACCGGATCTCATCGAGGAAGGCCTTCGAAAAAAAGCCTTTGATTCCGGGACCGAGGACCTGATTTCAAGGCTGAAAAAATCCTTGTGGTAGCCCGGACCCTGTGATATAATAGGGCGGTAATACGGGCGTTCCGCTGACCTTTGATCAGGTGGATGAACGGCTAAGAAGAAGGGAGGCAAGACCAATGAAACCTAATTTCATTCAAGAAATTGAAGCGGCACAGATGAAAACAGAAATTCCCGAGTTCCGGGTCGGTGACAACGTGAAGGTTCACTTGAGAATCGTGGAAGGCAAGCGAGAAAGAATTCAGATTTTCGAAGGACTGGTGATCAAGCGACAAAACGGTGGTATTTCTGAAAATTTCACAGTGAGAAAGATTTCGTCAGGAGTGGGTGTCGAGAAGACCCTTCCCCTCCATTCACCGAAGATTGAAAAGATTGAACTGGTCCGAAAGGGCAAGGTCAGACGAGCCAAGCTCTACTACATCCGGGACCGGGTGGGTAAAGCGGCTAAAGTGAAGGAACGAAAATAACAAGTGAACTGGCTGATGCCAGTTTGTTTGTTTTTATGGTATAATAAATCTGAATTTCGAAGGGGTGAGGCAAATGTCCATCAACTGGTATCCGGGACACATGAAAAAAACAAAGGAACTCATCGAAGACCATTTGAAACTGGTTGATGTGGTGGTGGAGCTCCTTGATGCCCGCATTCCCGTCAGTTCCAAGAATCCGCAGCTGGACCGGATGATCCAGGGCAAGGAGCGGATCGTCGTCTTCAACAAGTCCGATCTCGCCGATCCCGACGTGCTTGAGGATTGGATCCGATATTACAAAAAACAGGGCATTCTCTCCATTCCCATCACCTGCATCACCGGTGAAGGGGTCAACCGCCTGATCCATGAAATCAGAATCAAGGCGGAGGACAAACTGAAGAGCAAGAGGGACCGGGGCATGATCGACCGACCCATCCGGGTGATGATCGTGGGGATTCCCAATGTGGGCAAGTCCTCCCTGATCAACAAACTGGCGGGGAAGCGCAGCGCCCAGATCGGCAACAAGCCCGGGGTCACCCGGGGCAAGCAGTGGATCAGAATCCGCAAGGGCCTGGAACTTTTCGACACCCCCGGGATTCTGTGGCCCAAGATCGAAGACCAGCAGGTGGGACTCAATCTGGCCTTTGTCGGATCCATCAAGGACGATGTCATCGACATTGAAACCATCGCCCAGGACCTGGTCGCTTTCCTGGCCGGGCACTATCCGAAACTGATCATGGAACGCTATGGGGTGGACCCCGCTGAAAAGACTCCCCTGGAATTGATGTCCGCCATCGCCCTGAACCGGGGGACCCTTTTGAAGAAGGGACTCGTGGACCACCATAAAATCGCCCATGTCCTGCTGGATGAATTCAGAAGAGGCAAGCTGGGGAAAATATCCCTGGAGTGGCCCCCCCGGCAGCTTTCAAACGAGTAGGGTCTGCTCTGGAAAATTCAGGGCGGGTGCCTGGGATATTTGAGGATGGCCCCCTCGCTTTGAGTCTTCTGCCACAGGTGGCGACAATGAATGCCTGCCCTGCCATAGACTGAAAATTCAAGGATAGAAAGGAGCATGGCTCTCCTGCCGCCACCTGAAGGGGATGGGTCTGGGTGCCGAAAAAATTGATGAAAAGCAAGAAGGACTGGATCAAAATACCGGCAAGGCTGATCAAAAAATCCCTGGATGAACTCCGTGAAATCGATCAACGGACCCTTGAAACTCTCAAAAACGATCCCCGTCTCACGGTGCAGCGCCTGGCCTACCATTTCGAGGAGAAGGCCGCCCTTGAGCAGCACTATCTGCGTCATTACCAAGAACTCGACCACTATGAGAAACAGGCCCGGGAAAGAGGCTATCAGATCATCGCCGGCATCGACGAGGCGGGACGCGGCCCCCTGGCGGGACCGGTGGTCGCCGCCGCCGTCGTCTTGAAAGAAGACGGCGTGATTCTGGGTCTCGATGATTCCAAGAAATTGTCCGCCGGCAAGAGAGAAGAGCTTTTCAAGGAAATCAACCTGAGAGCCAGAGGGGTCGGAATCGGCGTGGTGGATGAAAGACGCATCGACCGGATCAATATCCTCGAAGCCACCAGGGAGGCCATGGTCAAGGCGGTGAACAATCTGAACCTCGTGCCGGATCTTCTCCTCATCGACGCCCTGGAAATCGATATGAAAATCGATCAGTTTCCCATCGTCAGGGGGGACAGTCTGAGCAATTCCATCGCCGCCGCCTCCATCATCGCCAAGGTCACCCGGGACCACCTGATGGAGAATTACCACTACCGCTACCCCCATTACGGCTTCAACGCCCACAAGGGCTACGGGACCCGCAAACACTATGAAGCCCTTGAGGCCTTCGGTCCCACACCCATTCACCGCAAGACCTTCATCAAGAATATCCAAGGAGGAGGATCAGATTGAAATACACCAAAAAACGCAGTGCCATTATTTTGGAGAATATCGGAATCATGTTCATGATTTCCTTCGCCGTCTATCCGAGCTACTGGCTGTTTCGGGGCATCGTTCTGATTCTGGGCATTCTGCTGATCAAGGACCAGATTGTCAATCGGAATTATCAGATAATTCTCGACGAGGAAGGCTTCAAGGAAATCAAGGGGGGCAAGGTCAAGGCCCTGGCCTATGAGGAGATCACCTTTATCACGATTTCGAGAAAATTCAAGAAATACATCATGGTGGGCAACATGCAGGAGCTGTACACCCTGAGAAACTCCATCGAGAACCGCAAAGATCTCGTGAACCGGCTGGTCAAAAGAACCAAAAACAATCCGGAAATCTATGTGGACCGCCATGTGCCCATGATTCTGGAGAAATATCAATAAGGAAACTTCAAGGACCCTCCTCATGGTGAGACCATCTTTTGTGAAATAATGAAAAGGGTGGTTTTTTTGTTGAGATTGAGCCGTGATGAAATACCGGGCCGCTTGAAGGCCATCGATGATCCGCCGGGCTTCCTGTTGGTGAAGGGGAAAAAGACCCTGCTCTACGGTGAAGAAATCCTGGCCGTCGTGGGCAGCCGAAGACCCACCGGCCAGGGAAGGCGGCTGGCCTTCGACTTTGCCTATGAACTGGCCGGGGCGGGGGTCACCATTGTCAGCGGCATGGCCCTGGGTATCGATGCCATGGCCCATTGGGGGGCCCACATGGCCGGGGGGGCGACCATCGGCGTTCTGGGCTGCGGCCTGGACCAGGACTACCCGAAGAGGAACCAGGCCCTCAGCCGGGTGATGGCCAGGGACCAGGTCCTGGTGACTGAGCACGCTCTGGGAGAAAAGCCCCTGCCACGGCATTTTCCCCATCGGAACCGGCTGATCAGCGGGCTGGCCCTGGGGATTCTGGTGGTGGAATCCGAAATGGCCAGCGGCACCATGACCACGGTCAATCACGGACTCAACCAGGGCAGGACCATTTTTGTCATTCCAGGGTCCGTCGAGGACCCCATGAAGATCGGGAACAACGCCCTCATCAAAATGGGAGCGGTCCCTGTGACCACTCCCATGGATATCCTGACCTACCTCAATCTTGAGTGAATTCCATATACTCCAGATCGGTTTCATTGATCCGGGCGAGGGCGTAGATGAAATCGCTGAGGCGGTTGACGTACTTGATTAAAACCGGGTCCACCTCTTCCTGGCGGGAAAGGGCGATGATGCGTCTTTCCGCCCGGCGGCAGACGGTTCTTGCCACATGCAGGGCCGCGCTGAAGGCATTGGAACCCGGCAGGATGAATTTGTTTTTTTGCTCCTTGTTCATGATGGCCAGATAAACGTCCATTTTACCTTCCAGCTCCTCCACCTCGCCTTCCTTGATTTTATAAGGAAAGGGGGTGCCGACGGTGGCGAGTTCGCCGGCGACATGGAACAATTTTTTCTGGATGCCGGTGATTTCCTGTTTGATCAGGGGTTCCTCGGAAAAGTTTTTGGCCAGGCCCAGAGCGGCACCCAGCTCATCGACGGTGCCATAGGCCTCCACCCTCAATGAATCCTTGTCGACCCGCTGTTCGGAGTACAAACTGGTTTGACCCTTGTCCCCGGTTTTGGTATAGATCTTCATGCTGTCACCTCCATGGTTTTCTTTACCCAATTAAGGCCGCTTGAAAATCTTTTGTTGATTTTTTAATTGGTTATTATATACTAAGTAATAGTTATTTTACCCCTTGTGAAAAAATTCTGAAAATTGGAGGATTGTTATGCCTAAAAATCTTGTCATCGTTGAGTCACCGGCTAAGGCAAAAACCATCGAAAAATTTCTGGGTAGAAATTTCAAAGTGGTAGCCTCCGTTGGACATATTCGCGACCTGCCCAAAAGCAAAATGGGAGTCGATATTGAAAATGATTTTGAACCCAGGTACATCAACATCCGGGGAAAGGGTCCCGTGATCAAGGAAATCAAAAAGCTTGCCGGCAAACACGACCATGTCCTGGTGGCCACCGACCCCGACCGGGAGGGTGAGGCCATCGCCTGGCACCTCGCCCATATTCTCGGTCTTGACTTGAAAGATCCCTTTCGGGTGACCTTCAATGAAATCACCAAGGAGGCGGTGAAAAAGGCCGTCAACCATCCGAGAACCGTGGATGTGGATCTGGTGGACGCCCAGCAGGCCAGAAGAATCCTGGACCGTCTGGTGGGGTATTCCATCAGTCCGATACTCTGGTCCAAGGTGCGAAAGGGACTCAGCGCCGGTCGGGTGCAGTCCGTGGCGACGAAGCTGATCTGCGACCGGGAGCGGGAGATCCTCGCCTTCAAGCCCAGGGAATACTGGCTTCTGTCCGCCCTCCTCGACACGTCGAAAAAGGAGAAATTTGAAGCGAGGGTGACGGAGTACAAGAACAAGCCCCTGGAGGTGGCCACCGCCGATGAGGCCCGGGTCCACCGTCTGGCCCTGGAGGGCGGCGCCTTGAGGGTCACCGACATCAATGTCAAGGAAAAGTCATCAAGACCCAACGCGAGTTTCATCACCAGCTCCCTGCAGCAGGAGGCCTCCAATCAATTCAATTTCTCCACCAAAAAGACCATGATGGTGGCCCAGCAGCTCTATGAGGGGATCAAACTCAAGGAGGGCCTGGTGGGTCTGATCACCTACATGAGGACTGATTCCACGAGATTGTCCGATGAGGCCAAGGGCAGCCTCAGGGACTTCATCGTGAATGCCTACGGGGACCGATACCTGGGCACCTTCGCCGATGCGAAGAACAAGAGCAATGCCCAGGAAGCCCATGAAGCCATCCGGCCCACCCTCATCCAGCGAACTCCCGAGTCCGTCAAGGATTTTCTCAGCAAGGACCAGTACCGCCTGTACAACCTCATCTGGCAGCGGACGGTGGCTTCCGTGATGGCGCCGGCGGTCTACAAGAATCTGGGCGTCACCATCAAGGCGGGGGACTACCAGCTCAAGGCCACGGGTTCCACGCTTGAATTCGACGGCTACCTCAAGGTGCTCAGCAACAAGAAGAAGGATACCTTCCTGCCGGCCATGGCTGAGGGAGAGAAACTCGGTCTGCTTGAAATCACCGAGGAGCAGAAATTCACCCAGCCTCCCGCCAGGTTTTCCGAAGCCAGCCTCGTCAAGGAGATGGAGGACAAGGGCATCGGTCGTCCGAGCACCTACGCCCCCACCATCAGCACCATCCAGAGCCGGGGCTATGTGCAGAAAAGCGGCAAGCAGCTGGCTCCGACGGAGCTCGGCTTCATCATCGATGAAATCATGGCGGAGCATTTCAACCCCATCGTCGCCGTGGATTTCACGGCGGAAATGGAAAAGCACTTTGACAAGATCGAGCAGGGCAGTGAATCCTGGAAAAAAATCATCCGGGAATTCTACACCCCCTTTGAAACCTTGATTGAAAGCGCCAAAAAAGACCTGGAAAAAATGGACCTTACCGAAGAAACCGATATCGACTGTGAGAAATGCGGGGCCAAAATGGTGATCAAGCACGGTCGCTACGGGAAATTCCTGGCCTGCTCCAACTATCCGGAATGCACCCATACCAAACCTATTTTAAAGGAAATCGGCGTCAAGTGCCCGGCCTGTGAAACCGGTCAGATCGTTGAACGCCGCACGAAGAAATACAAGATATTCTACGGCTGCTCCAATTTTCCCGACTGTCATTTTGTCAGCTGGGACAAACCCGTCAACAAATTCTGCCCTGAGTGCGGCGGCATCCTGGTGGAAGGAAAGGGGAAAAACAAAGATTTTCTTGTGTGTTCCAACAAAGCATGCGATTATAAAGAGAGAAAGGTGTGATGACAATTGATCAGCGATCTACTGGCAAAAACAAGACAGCTCAACAAGGTTTTGCAGACGACGGATGAAACCCCTGTGGTTTATGCCAACCTCAGTGAACTTTTGAAGGATGTCTTGGGCTCCAATGTCTACATCGTTGATGCCAGGGGCAAGGTCCTTGGGACGAGTTTCGTCAATGTCGAAGAGAGCGCCGTGGTGACGGACGAAAAAACCCAGGAACAGTATTTTCCCAAGTCCTACAACGACTCTTTGCTTGAGATCAAGGACACCCGTTATAACATCACCAAGGAAAAACTCTTGGAAATCTTTGAAAATGAAATCAACAGCTATCTGAAATTCGCCACCATCGTCCCCATCCAGGGGGGCGGAAATCGGCTGGGGACCCTGGTTCTGGCCAGGCAGACCGATCTGTTCAATGATGAGGACCTGGTCCTTGCCGAGTATGCCGCCACCGTGGTGGGGATGGAGATCATCCGTGAAGAGCGCAAGACCATGGAAATGGAAATCAGAAGGAAGGCCATGGTCAAAATGGCCATTGAAACCCTTTCCTATTCCGAGCTCGAGGCCATGATCCACATCTTCAAGGAACTTGAAGGCAACGACGGCATTCTGGTCGCTTCGAAGATCGCCGACCGGGTGGGCATCACCCGAAGCGTGATTGTCAACGCTCTGAGAAAGTTTGAAAGTGCCGGGGTCATCGAATCCCGGAGTCTCGGCATGAAGGGGACCCATATCAGAATTCTCAACGAATATCTCTTGGAGGAACTTTTCAAACAGGCCCAGGTCAGGTGAAAAATCGTTGTCAACCAAGCCGGTCTATGGTACAATACTTAAGGTCCATCAAGCACGGATTCTGATTCCTTCATCGGTGCCCTGACAAGGGTGGTGGAGGGAGATGACGGGTCCGGGTGTCAAAACAAAAGGAGGATAAGAAATGTCAGTTATCAGTATGAAACAACTGCTTGAAGCAGGGGTTCACTTCGGTCACCAGACCAGAAGATGGAATCCGAAAATGGCGCCTTACATCTTTACGGAAAGAAACGGGATCTACATCATCGATCTTCAAAAGACCGTGAAAATGATCGAGGAAGCCTACAACGTCGTGCGCGACATCGCCCAGGAGGGGGGAACCATCCTTTTCGTGGGAACCAAGAAACAAGCCCAGGAATCCATTGAAATCGAAGCCAAGCGAGCCGGTATGTTCTATGTGAACCAGAGATGGCTCGGTGGCATGCTGACCAACTACAAAACCATCAAAAAGAGGATCGACCTGCTTTACGCCATTGAAAAAATGGAAAAGGACGGTACCTTTGATTCCCTGCCTAAAAAAGAAGTCCTGGATCTCAAGCACAAGAAGGAACGTCTTGAGAAGTTCCTCGGCGGCATCAAGGAAATGAAAGGGGTTCCCGATGCCCTCTTCGTCATCGACCCCAAAAAAGAAAAGATTGCCATCCACGAAGCAAGACTCCTGGGAATCCCCGTCATCGGTGTGGTGGATACCAACTGTGACCCGGATGAAATGGATTACCCGATTCCCGGAAACGACGATGCCATTCGTGCCGTCAAATTGATTTCGGCCACCATGGCCAATGCCGTGATCGAAGGGAAACAAGGCATCGACGCCAAGGAAGAACCCCCCAAGGCGGCTCCCGAAGCGGTAGAAAAGGCCGTAGAAGCCGAAGCGCCGGCGGCGGAAACCACTGAGGAAGCTGTCACTGAATAATGATGACCAAGGTGAGGACGCCAGTCCTTGCCTTTCAACTGATATGAGGAGGAATTACAAATGGCAAAAGTCAGTGCCAAGGATGTCAAAGAGCTCAGAGAAATGACCGGAGCGGGAATGCTTGATTGCAAAAAAGCACTTGAAGAAACCGAAGGCAGTCTTGATGAGGCTGTGAAGCTTCTCAGAGAAAAAGGGATTGCGAAGGCCGCTAAAAAAGCCAACCGTGTGGCCTCGGAGGGGCTTGTGACCTCCTATATCCACGGGGGCAGGATCGGTGTCCTGGTCGAAATCAATGCCGAGACGGACTTTGTCGCCAAGAATGAGGAATTCGTGACCTTCACCAAGGATGTCGCCATGCAGATCGCGGCTTCGAATCCCCTCTATGTGCGACGGGAGGAAGTTCCGGAGGAACTGATCCATAATGAGAAGGAAATCCTGAAAACCCAGGCCCTCAACGAGGGAAAACCCGAGAACATCGTCGAGAAAATGGTGGAGGGCAGAATCTCCAAGTTCTATAAGGAGATTTGTCTTCTCGAGCAGCCCTTTGTAAAAGATCCCGAGATGACCATAGAGGAACTCCTGACTCAGAAGATTTCCAAAATCGGCGAGAATATCAACATCCGACGCTTTGTCAGATATGAACTCGGCGAAGGCATCGAAAAGGCCGAAGAAAACTTTGCAGAGGAAGTCGCCAAGCAACTACAATAGGAGGACACATTAGTGTTCTCTTTTTTTAGAAAAACTGGAGGGAGCTAGGATGAAAAACAAGGCATCGCACCGGATACTTCTGAAGCTGAGCGGGGAGGCGATTTCCCAGTCCCACGGGATGGGCATCGACAACCAGACCCTGAAGGGGATTGCCAAGGAGATTCAAAACATTCACGAATCAGGCTATGAAATCGCCATCGTGATCGGGGGAGGCAATATCATGAGGGGCCGCTCCAACCCTGAAATGGATCGTTCCACTGCGGATTACATGGGCATGCTGGCCACGGTCATCAACGCCCTGGCGCTTCAAAGTGCCATCGAGTCCCTTGAAATTCCCACCCGGGTGATGAGTGCCATTGAAATGAACCGGATCGCGGAGCCCTACATCCGGCGCAAGGCGGTGCGACATCTGGAAAAGGGGCGGGTGGTCATTTTTGCCGCCGGCACCGGCAATCCTTTTTTCTCCACGGACACCACCGCGGCCCTCAGAGCCGCTGAAATCGATGCTTCCATGGTTCTTTTTGCAAAAAATATCGACGGGGTCTATGATAAAGACCCGAAACTATTTAAAGATGCGAAAAAATTTGATAAACTGACCTATAGAGAAATTCTTGAATTGGATCTCAAGGTGATCGATTCCACCGCCGCGACCCTGCTTCGGGAAAATGACATCAAGGCGATGATTTTCGGGCTCGACGAGCCGGAAAACATCCTCAAGGTGCTCAATGGCGAAAAGATCGGCACTGAGATTAGGAGGAAACCACAATGAAAAACGTTGTACATGAGCTGCTCAAGGGAAAAATGGAAAAGACCATTCACGTGCTGAAGGATGAACTGCACAGTATACGGGCAGGACGCGCCAATCCAGCACTCCTGGACCATGTGGTGGTGGATTACTACGGCACGCCGACCCCCATCAACCAACTGGCCAATATTTCAGTACCGGAGGCCAGAATGCTCCTGGTACAGCCCTATGACCCCTCGGTGATGAGTGCGATTGAAAAGGCCATCCTGACCTCGGATCTCGGCATCAATCCCTCTAATGACGGCAAAGTGATCCGCCTGGTGATGCCCGTCCTGACCGAAGAGCGCCGCAAGGAACTGGTGAAGGTCGTGAAAAAAATCGGGGAAAATGCCAAAATCGCCTTGAGAAACGAGCGTCGCGAAGCCAATGACAGTTTGAAAAAGATGGAAAAAGACAAGGAAATCACCGAGGACAACCTGAAATCCGCCGAAGAAGAAGTTCAGAAGATGACGGATCATTATTCAGGGACGGTGGACAATTTGATACATCAAAAGGAAGTTGAGATTCTGGAAGTCTAGTTGATTTGAAGTGTCTTGATGACTATTGAGCCCTCCCACACTCAGGGAGGGCCTTTTTTAGGAGGTATCCCATGGACCATGATCTGAAAATTCCAAAGCACGTCGCCTTCATCATGGACGGCAATGGACGTTGGGCCAAAGCAAAGGGCCTGCCGAGAACCCTGGGCCATAAGGCCGGTACGGAAAATATCCGAAAAATCATCGCCTATGCCAAGGAAAAAGGCATCAGTCACCTGACCTTCTATGCCTTTTCCACGGAAAACTGGAAAAGGCCCCAGGATGAAATCCAGGCCCTGATGGGCCTGCTCCGGCAATATCTCGCCAGGGAAGTGGATACCTTCAATCGTGAGGGGGTCAGACTCTGCACCATCGGTGATCTGGAACCCTTTCATCCGGAACTGAAAAAAGCCATTGAATCGGCCAAGGATAAAACCAGGCACAACAGCGAGGTCACGGTGATCATCGCCCTCAACTACGGGGCAAGACAGGAGATTCTCAGGGGGGTCAACCGGCTGCTCTCATCAGGCAGGAGCCCCGTCACCGAAGAGGATCTGAGCGGCGTGCTGGATACGGGGGAATTTCCGGATCCCGATCTCATGATCCGGACCAGCGGCGAGTTGAGACTCAGCAATTTTCTCCTCTGGCAGCTGGCCTACGCCGAGTTGATCTTCACCCCTGAATACTGGCCGGATTTCAATGAGGTCTCCTTTGAAAAAGCCCTGGAGGAATACACCCGCAGAGACCGCCGCTTTGGAGGAATCAACAATGTTTAATCGGCTGATGTCCGCGGCGGTGGCCATCGTGCTTCTGTTCATCGCCGTCAGCAACGGGGGCTGGATTTTCAGAATCATGGGTTACGGCGTGATTCTCCTGGCCCTCTATGAATACTACCGGTCCGCCGGCATCCTCAACGCCTACACCTTTTCCGGGGGCCTGCTGACGGTGGTCTTCCTGGAACTGAGGGGTCTCGAGGACCTGGTCATCGCCCTGACCTTCATGATGATGGCTTTTCTGGTGGCGGGACTCTTTTCCGAGGACCTCAAGCTGGATGTCATCGGAAAATTCCAGGTTTCCATCTTCTACATCGTGATTCCCATCTATATGCTCCTGACCCTGGAGGTCATGGGGTATATGAATTTTGTCGGTCTGATATTTCTCATCGCCTGGTTCAGCGATACCTTCGCCTTTTTTACGGGGCGCTTTCTGGGCAGGCGTCCTTTGGCCCCCCGGATCAGTCCCAAAAAAACCGTGGAAGGAGCCGTCGGAGGCCTCCTGGGGGCCCTGGTCATGAGCCTGATTTACTATCGGATCATGGGCTTTGAACAGTACCTGCCCATGGTCTTGTTCGGACTCATCGTCCTGGGAATGACCGCCCTCTCCCAGATCGGGGACCTTGTGGCCTCGAAAATAAAAAGAACCCTGGGAGTCAAGGATTTCGGCAAGGTGATGCCCGGTCACGGCGGCATCCTCGACCGGTTCGACAGCGTCATCATCCTGATTCCCATCGTCTACTACGCGGTGACAGTGATTCTATAAGCACTTGAGGAGGCATGATATGAAACGTCTTGGCATACTCGGGGCAACGGGTTCCATCGGCACCCAGGCCCTTGACATCATCCGGCAGCACCCCAAGGACTTCGACCTGATCCTGGTCAGCGGGCACCGCAATCTCAAAAGACTGCTTCAGATCGACGAGGCCTTCCGACCCCAGTACATCTGGATTACGGACCCCGAGGCCTATGCCCACGGCAAGACCATGAATTTTTCCGCCAGGCTGGTCCAGGAGGGCACCGACCTCCTGGATGCCGGCGAATTGGATCTTGTCCTCAACGCCATGGTGGGCTCAGCGGGTCTTCATCCGACCTTGAAGGCCATAGAGGGACAGGTCGACGTGGCCCTGGCCAACAAGGAATCCCTGGTCACCGGAGGGGCCGTCATTCAAAAGGCTCTGGAAAAATCCACCGCCAGGCTGATTCCGGTGGACTCTGAGCACAGCGCCATTTTCCAGTGTCTGCAGGGACTGGAGGAGGGGAGGGCCCTGACAGGGGTGATTCTCACCGCCTCGGGGGGACCCTTCAGAGGCATGAAGTCTGCCGAGGTCCGGGGCAAAAAGGCTAAAGAGGCCCTCAAACATCCCAACTGGGCCATGGGGCGCAAAATCTCCATCGATTCCGCCACCCTGGTCAACAAGGGCCTGGAGGTCATCGAGGCCAAGTGGCTTTTCGACCTTTCTCCAGAAGCGATTGAAGTGGTGGTCCACCCCCAGAGCATCATCCATTCCCTGGTGCGTCTGAAGGATACGGCGGTCCTTGCCCAGCTGGGCTATCCCGACATGCACCTGCCCCTCCACTACGCCCTCCATTATCCAGAGCGCCGGGAAAGCCGGCTTGAAAGTTTCAGTTTTGACACTATCGCCTCCCTGACCTTCGAGAGGGTGGATGACGAAGTGTTTCCCGGCCTCGGGTTGGGGTATCAAGCCATTAGCGCCGGGGGGTCCATGCCCGTGGTCTACAACATGGTCAATGAAATCATGGTGGCGAAATATCTCAGGGACGAAATCTCCTTTTATGACATCACGGATACCATCGCCAGGGAAATGGCCCGCCACACCCCCGAGACCCCAATGGATTATTTCAGTATCCGGGAACTTGAAGCACGACTGAAAAATAGACTTGAATGAAATAGGTGAAATATATGTTTGTAACCATTATCAGCTTCATCCTCGTATTCGGAATCATGGTGCTCTTCCATGAATCCGGTCACTTTATCGTGGCCAAGATGAATCACATCAAGGTCAATGAATTTGCCATCGGCATGGGACCCAGAATCTTCTCGAGGACCAGGGGGGAGACCCAGTATTCCCTCAGGGCCTTTCCCCTGGGGGGCTTCATCAAGATGGAGGGGGAGGATGAAGCCAGCGACAGCCCCAGGAGCTTCTCCAACCAGTCTCCTTTAAGAAGAATCTCCGTGGTTCTGGCCGGTCCCCTCATGAACTTTCTGCTGAGCATCGTCCTTCTGACCCTCATCGCCTTCAGCGTGGGTTTTCCCACCCGGACCATCGATGAAATCCAGCCGGGCCTGCCCGCCCAGGCCGCCGGCATCGAGTCCGGAGACCGAATCCTTTTCATCAACGATGAACCCATCGATTCCTGGAACGAAGTCACCCAGGTCATTTCCCAGAGTGAAGGGGACCTTACCCTGGTCCTCGAGCGAAACGACCAGGAGCTTGCCGTGAGCCTGACCCCGGCCCTGGAGGCGGACACGGACCGGAGGATCATCGGCATCAGCCCCACCCTTGAAAAAGCCTTCATGCCCTCCCTGGGTTACGGCATCGAGCAGACGGGATTCCTCATCGGCAGCATCTTCGGTTTTCTCGGAGACCTGGTCACCGGGACCCAGGTGGAGGGGGAGATCATCGGACCCATCGGGATCGTGGGCATCATCGGTGAAGCCGCCAACACCGGTTTCCTTTCCCTGGCCTTCATTGCGGCTTATCTGAGCATCAACCTCGGCATCATCAATCTGCTGCCCTTTCCGGCCCTGGACGGCGGCAGAATCCTGTTTTTGCTTGTCGAAATCGCCAGAGGCAGACCCATCCCCCCTGAAAAAGAGGGCATGGTCCATTTCATCGGCTTCGCCCTTTTGATGGCCCTCATGGTCTTCGTGCTTTACAACGATATCGTGAAATTGTTTTAAGGAGTCCTTTTATGAGACCCATGACCAAGGAAGTGCGGGTGGGTGACCTGGTTCTAGGCGGCCGCAACCCGGTGCGCATCCAATCCATGACCAATACGAAAACGGCTGATGTGGCGGCCACGGTGGCCCAGATCCTGGCCCTGGAAAAGGCCGGCTGCGAACTCGTGAGAGTCGCGGTGCCGGACATGGCCTCAGCCCGGAGTCTCGGGGCCATCAAGAGGGCCATCCACATCCCTTTGATAGCGGACATTCACTTCGACCACCGCCTGGCCCTGGAAGCGGTGGCTCAAGGAGTGGACAAGATCAGAATCAATCCCGGCAACATTTCAGATCCTGAAAAGCTCAGGGCCATCGTGGCGGCCATGAAGGAAGGGGACATCCCCCTTCGGATCGGCGTCAACGGCGGTTCTTTGGAAGCCAGACTCCTTCAAAAGCACGGTGGGCCGACCCCTGAAGCCATGGTGGAGAGCGCCATGGACCAGATCAGACTCCTGGAGGCCATGGATTTCCATGAAATCCTGATTTCCCTCAAATCCTCCAACGTGCCGGCCACCCTCAAGGCTTATGAACTCATCAGTGAAATGACGGATTATCCCCTGCATCTGGGAGTGACGGAGGCGGGGACCCTCATCGGAGGTACTGTCAAAAGCGCTCTGGGAATCGGCCCTCTCCTCATGCAGGGCATCGGCGCCACCCTCAGGGTCTCTTTGAGTGCGGATCCCCTTGAGGAGATCCAGGTGGCCAGAATGATCCTGCAGGACCTTCAAATCAGGCGTTTCGGCGTGGAACTCATCGCCTGTCCCAGTTGCGGAAGGGCCCAGATCGACCTGGTCAAGCTTTCCCGGCAGGTGGAGGAGGCGCTGAAGGCCTGCGAGAAGCCCCTCACCGTGGCCGTCATGGGATGCGGCGTGAACGGCCCGGGGGAGGCCGCCCATGCGGATATCGGCATCGCAGGGGGGAAGAACATGGGCATCATCTTCAAAAGAGGAAAAATTCTCAAGAAGGTCAGGGAAGAGGATCTCTTGAAAACCCTCCTTGAAGAAATCGAAAAGATGTAGGAGAGACCTATGGCGAAAAATCTGAAGCACATCACCGAAGAAATTTTCAATGACAGCAGGATTTTTGAACGCATCCTTTTCGAGAAGGAAAAAAATCTTCTGCATTTCTATTTGAAACCCCGTATTGAAATCGACGGGGAAGACCTCAAATCCTTCAAGGAGGCCGTGGGAGGCCATCTGCCCTTTGTCGCCGGAATCAAGGTGCATAAAAACGTGAAGCCAGAGAAGGCGTCGCCTTCTCCTCTTGACGTTTTTGAAGAGGTCATCGCCCCCCTTGCAGGGGAGAAACCCATGATCTACAATCTGCTCAAGGAGGCCGAGCGGCGCCATGCCAAGGATGAAATCATCATCACCCTGGACAGTCACATCATCTTGAAAATGATGGAGGAGTCCCGGACCGCTCTTTTTTTGATGGAGGGGTACCGGGAGAAATTCGATTTGAAGGTGGTGATCAAGTGGGGGGTCGCCACGGAGGAAGCCCAGGAAGATTACGAAAGAATCCAAAGGGAGAAAACCCGGCAGATTGCCAGGAACCTGGTTTCCGAGCTTCCGAAGAAGGAGGGGGCCTCAGCAGGAGAAAGGGTCATCTACAAGCGCAGGGCCAAGGGGGAACCCCTTGCCATCAAGGAACTGCAGGAGGAATCCCGCGCCACGATCTCCGGAGAAATCTTCGACAAGGACATCCGGGTCCTCAAGGGGGGCAAGACGATTCTCAACCTCTCGGTCACGGATTATTCGGATTCCATCGGCGTCAAACTTTTCCTGGACCCGGAGGAATTCAAAAAACTCGACGGTCTGCTGCAAGTGGGGACAAGCTGCCGCTTCGAAGGCAGCGCCCGCTACGACACCTATTCCCGGGAACTCCTCTTCCAGCCTGTCGCCATTCATCAGATTCTGCCCCTCAAGGAAATCCGCAGCGACGAGGCTCCCCTGAAACGGGTTGAGCTGCATGCCCACACCGCCATGAGCGAAATGAACGGCATCACCGCCCCCAGGGCCCTCGTCAAGCGGGCCAGGGACTTCGGCCACTCAGCCGTGGCCCTCACTGACAGCGGGGTGATCCAGGGTTTTCCCGAGGCCATGGAAAGCGCCAAGGAATTCGATATCAAGGTCATCTACGGCGTGGAAGGATCCCTCTACGATGACGAACGGAGCCTGGTTTCAAGGCCCAATCAGCAGGATTTCAACCAGGCCTTCGTGGTCTTCGACCTTGAAACCACGGGATTTTCACCCACTGAGGACCAGATCATCGAAATCGGTGGAGTTCTGGTCCGCAATCAGGAAATCATCGAAACCTTTTCCGAACTGGTCAATCCCAAAAGGGAATTGCCCGAAAAAATCGTGGAACTCACCGGCATTACCGATGACGACCTCATCGACAAACCCACCATCGACGAGGTGCTGCCGCGTTTTATAGCCTTCGTGGGGGCTTGTCCCGTGGTGGCCCACAACGCCGATTTTGACATGGGTTTCATGAGAAGAAACGCCCGGGCCCTGGATCTTGACTTCAATCCCGTGGTCCTGGATACTTTGAAACTGTCGAGGATTCTCTTGAAGAATCTTAAACGCCACCGCCTGGGCAATCTGGTGAAGCACTACGGCATCAGCCTGGAAAACCATCACCGGGCAGTGGATGACGCCCTGGCCACAGCCAGGATATTCCTGTTTCAGTTGGCGGACCTGGAAGGCAGGGGCTACCGTACCCTGGAGGATATCAATCATCTTCCCCAGGGGGATGATGAAATCAACACCTTTGACTTCTACAGCTTTTCCCTCCTGGCCAGCAGCCAGGAGGGGCTGAAAAACCTCTATCACCTGATCAGCATTTCCCACCTCAACACCTTTTATAAAAAACCGCGCATGTCCAAGGCGGTGGTCCAGAAGTACCGCCAGGGACTTCTCATCGGTTCCGGCACGGAATCCGGCCAACTCTACCAGAGTTTCCTCAAGGGCCTCGAGCCGGAGGAGGTCCTGGCCAAGGCGGCCTTTTACGATTACTTCGAGGTCTTTCCCCCTGAAAACGCCCTGGGCCTTTTCAATTCCGGCAATGTCAAGGATCTCAAAGTCCTCGAATCCACCGTGGAAAAATTCGTCAGACTCGGCAAACTGACGGGCAAACCCGTGGTGGCTTCAAGCAACGTCCATTTTCTCGATCCAGAGGATGAAATCTATCGAAGAATCATCCTGGCGGGGCAGAAATTCAGAGACATCGAACAGCCCCCCCTGTATTTCAAAACCACCCGGGAACTGCTCGAGGATTTCAGTTTTCTACCCGGGCCGACCGCCGTGGACCTGGTCATCCACCAGCCCAACCTTGTGGCGGCCGCCATTGATGAGGGCATACTGCCCATCCCCAAGGGGACCTATCCCCCGAGGATCGAAGGCTCCGACGATGATCTGAGAAGCCTCTGCCTGACCAGGGCCCGGACCCTCTACGGCGACCCGCTGCCCGGAATCGTCAAGGAACGACTGGAGCGGGAGCTCGACTCGATCATCTCCAACGGCTATGCGGTGATGTACATCATCGCCCAGAAACTCGTGGCAAAATCCTTGGAGGACGGCTACGTGGTGGGTTCGAGGGGTTCTGTGGGTTCCTCCCTCGCGGCGACCTTCAGCGGCATCACCGAGGTCAATCCACTGCCTCCCCACTACCGGTGCCCGGAATGCCGCTACAGTGAATTTCCCCAGGCCGGCGGGGACGGCAGCGGGGTGGACCTGCCCGACAAGGTCTGTCCCCGGTGTCAGACTCCCCTGATCAAGGACGGTCACAATATTCCCTTCGAGGTCTTCCTCGGTTTCGAGGGGGACAAGGAACCGGACATCGATTTGAATTTCGCCGGGGTCTATCAGTCCAGATCCCACAAATACACCGAGGAGCTTTTCGGCAAGGGCAAGGTCTACAAGGCCGGGACCATCGGGACCATTGCCGAGCGCACGGCCTTCGGTTTTGTCAAGAACTATTTCGAGGACCGCAATCTCAAGGTCTCCTCAAGGGAAATCAACCGCCTGATCAAGGGTTGCACCGGCATCCGGCGCACCACGGGACAGCATCCCGGCGGCATCATGGTGGTGCCCGCCGACAAGGACATCCATGATTTCACCCCGATCCAGCACCCCGCCAACGACGGGAGCTCAGGAGTGGTCACCACCCATTTCGACTATCATTCCATCAGCGGCAGGATTCTCAAGCTCGACATCCTCGGCCATGACGTCCCCACCATCATCCGGCAGCTTGAAAACCACACGGGAATCGACATCAATGCCATCCCCCTGGATGATCCCGCGACCCTGTCCCTGTTCACCTCCATTGAAGCCCTGGGCATCAAGGATCCCACCTATCCCATGAAGGACGGCTCTCTGGGGATACCGGAGTTCGGGACGAAATTCGTCCGGCAGATGCTCAGAGACACCAGACCCGCCACCTTCACCGAACTGATCCGGATATCCGGTCTCAGCCACGGCACCGATGTCTGGGTCAACAACGCCCAGGAGCTCATCAACAAGGGGGGGCTGAAGCTCGTGGACGTGATTTCCACCCGGGACGACATCATGAACTACCTCATCGAGAACCACCTGCCTCCCAAGGAGGCCTTCGGCATCATGGAGAGGGTGCGCAAGGGCAAGGGTCTGACCCCGGAAAACATCGCCCTCATGGAAAAGCACGACATTCCCGCCTGGTACATCGACTCCTGCAACAAGATCAAATACATGTTTCCCAAGGCCCATGCCGTGGCCTATGTCATGATGTCCTTCCGCATCGCCTATTTCAAGGTCCACCATCCCCTGGCCTTCTACGCCACCTACTTTTCCTCCCGGATCGCCGATTTCGACGCCACCCTGATCAGCCGGGGCAAGGCGGCGGTGACGGGCAGAATGAGGGAAATCGACCAGACCCCGAATCCCACGAAAAAAGAACAGGATCTCTACACCCTTCTAGAGGTGGTTCTTGAGATGCTGGCCCGGGGAATCGTCTTTTCGAAAATCGACTTGTACCGGTCCCATCCCAGTGAATTCATCCTGGAGGGTGGCCGGATCCTGCCTCCCCTCAGGGGCCTGGCAGGCCTCGGAGAATCGGTGGCCCAGGCCATCGCCGCGGAACGGCTCAAGGGGGAGTTCCTCTCCATCGAGGACCTCCGGGTCCGTTCCAAGGCCTCAAAGACCGTGGTGGAAGCCCTGGAGAACCACGGGGCCCTGGAGGCCCTACCCAGGACCAACCAGCTTCAATTTATTGATTTGCAAACCTTTGAATAATATGTTACAATATTCCTAACAGAAATCATCACAGACAAAAGAGTGGGCCGGGCCCACTCTTATTTAATGTCAACAAGGAAGGTGTTAAAAATTGGCAAAGAAAACCGTATCAAAACTGGTGGAGGATATCCTTCTTCCTTTCCTGCAGGACAAGCCCTATGAACTGGTGGAGGTGTCCTTCGTCAAGGAGGGTCCCCACCGCTACCTCAGGGTCTCCATCGACAAGGAGGAGGGGGTGTCCCTCGACGACTGCCAGCTGGTCAGTGAATTTTTATCCAAGGAACTCGACCGCCGGGACCCCATTGAGGAAAACTACTTCCTGGAAGTAGAATCCCCCGGTGTGGAACGGCCCCTGAAAAAGGAGAGCGACTTTGAGAAATTCAAGGGACAAAGAATCGAGGTCAAGCTGTATCAGACCCTCAACGGTCAAAAAGTCATCCAGGGAATCCTTGAAGATTACAAGGATGAAGCCATCATCGTCAGGGGAGACATTAGCCAGAGTCTGATCACGATTCCCCACAAAAAAGCGGCCTCAGTCAAACTGATGGTTGACTTTTCGTAAGGAGGAAACCATGAAAAACGAACTATTAGAGGCCATCTATCAGATCGAGCGGGAAAAGGGAATCAAGGCTGAAACCCTGCTTGAATCCGTGGAGGCCGCTCTGATCACGGCTTATAAGAAGAACTTCGGCAACAGCCAGAACGTCAAGGTTGAAATCGACCCGGAAACCGGTGTTTTCAGAGTCTATGAAGCCTATACCGTCGTGGCGGAGGCCACCCTCGAGGAGGAAATCAGTCTTGAGGACGCCCGGGAGATGGATCCCAACTATGTGCTTGGGGATGTCATTGAAAAAGAAGTCACGCCGAGGGACTTCGGCAGAATCGCCGCCCTGGCGGCAAAACAGGTGGTGGTTCAGCGGATCCGGGAGGCTGAGCGCAACGTCATCTTTGACGAGTACATCAACCGTGAATCAGAAATCGTCACCGGTATCATCCAGAGAATCTCAAAGGGAGTCATCTATATCGACCTCGGCAAGACAGAGGCCCTGCTGCTGCCTAGCGAGCAGATTCCCACGGAGACCTACAAGCCCGGTGACCGGATCAAAACCTACATTTCCGAGGTCAAGAAAACCTCCAAGAATCCCCAGATCCTGGTCTCACGCACCCATACGGGGCTGATCAAGAGACTCTTCGAGCTGGAAGTCCCGGAAATCCACGACGGCGTCGTGGAGATCAAGAGCATTTCCAGAGAAGCGGGTTCCAGAACCAAGATCGCCGTCTACGCCCAGGATGAAAACATCGATCCCGTGGGGGCCTGCGTCGGTCAGAAGGGTTCGAGAGTACAGAGCATCGTCAGTGAACTCAGTGGAGAGAAAATCGATATCATCGAGTGGAATCAGGACCCCGTCGCCTTCATCACCCACGCCCTGAGCCCCTCGAAGGTCGAGCAGGTCATCGTGGCCGAAGACCACCACAGTGCCACGGTGGTGGTGCCGGATTACCAGCTTTCCCTGGCCATCGGCCGCGAGGGACAGAACGCCCGGCTTGCAGCGAAACTCACCAACTGGAAAATCGATATCAAGAGCGTCAGCCAGTACAAGGTCATGACCCAGGGACAAGCCTCTCAGGAGGAAATTCCAGAGGAGGACGGACCCTTGGCGCCGGAAACCCTCGATGCCGTGGATGAAACCGCGCCTGAAGAGGAATGAACAAAATCTTGAAACCATGCGGATGTGAGGAATAGCCATGAAAACCAAGAAAATACCCCTCAGAAAGTGCATCGGATGTCAAACCCAGCATCCGAAGCGGGAACTGATCAGGGTCGTGAAGAACAAAGAGGGTGAGATCAAGGTGGATTTCACCGGCAAGGCCAACGGCAGGGGGGCTTATATCTGTCCGAAGCTGGAATGCTTCGAACTGGCCCATAAAAGGGACGCCTTCAGCCGGGCCCTCGAGGCCAAGGTCCCCGAGGAGGTCTACGAGGCCTTGAAGAAGGAACTGCTCCATGGAGAGTAAAGTGCTTTCACTCATGAGATTCGCCAGAAAATCCGGGGCCCTGGTCTTCGGATTCGAAGCCGTCAAGAAACTCATGCTGAATCGCAGGGTCTACCTGGTCCTGGTGACCACGGATATTTCCGACAACACCAGGGAGAAAATCCAAAGACTCGCTTTGGAAAAGAAGATTCCTCTGATTGAAGCTTTTACCACCCTGGAACTGTCCCCTGAACTGGGTCTGAAGCCCACCGCCATATACGCTTTGAAGAACCGGCATTTCGCCGAGAAAATTTTGGAATATCACTCAGGAAACACAGAATAACGGAGGTGATCTTTTGACTAAAATTCGAATTTATGAATTGGCAAAAGAACTGAATTTAACCAGCAAGGACATCATGGATGAACTGCAGGAACTCGGGATAGAAGTCAAGAATCATATGAGCGCCATCAATGATCTGGACGCCCTGAAAATACGCAAGAAGTACATCAAAAAAGAAGAGAAGGCCCCGGTGAAGGAAGCACCGAAACCGGCGGCCAAGGAGCCTGTTCAAAAGAAGGCGCCCCAGCCCAGGCCTGCAGGGGCGAAACCGGCGGCCACCGGCTCAAGACCGCCACAAAAGGGAGGCCCTTCCAAGCCCCATCCCCAGTCCAGACCCAAGCCGGCGAAACAGACGCCTCAGGAAATCGCGGCGGCCAAGGAGAAAATCAAAAGGGGACCCAAGGCGGAATCCGATGTCAAGTCCAAAACAAAATCCTCCCGCAAGGATTATTCCAAAAAGACCAAGAAATCCAAGGCCTTCTACAAGAATCTGCCCCGGGAAGAGGAAAGCGGCCCCAGGCCCGGCCAGGTGATCAAGCTGCCGCCGGAGCTGACGGTGGGGGAATTCGCCGATCTTCTCAAGATGAACGTCAACGAACTCATCATGAAAATCATGACGGATTACGACAAGATGGTGGGAATCAATGAAAACCTGGAATCCGATGTGGCCCAGCTCATCGCCATCGACCTCGGTTATGAGGTTGAAATGGAAAAAACCCAGGTCCAGCTCGATGAACTGGAATTTGAATTCGAGGACAAGCCGGAGGATCTGATCTACCGGGCTCCCGTAGTCACCGTCATGGGTCATGTCGACCACGGCAAGACCTCCCTCCTCGATGCCATCCGCAACACCAACGTCACCGGTGGAGAAGCGGGGGGAATCACCCAGCACATCGGCGCCTCGGAAATCTATATCAACCACAAGAAAGTGGTCTTCCTGGATACGCCGGGCCATGAGGCCTTCACCACCCTGAGAGCCAGAGGGGCCCAGGTCACGGACATCGCCATTCTGGTGGTCGCCGCCGACGACGGGGTGATGCCCCAGACCCTTGAAGCCATCGACCATGCCAGAGCGGCGGGGGTACCCATCATCGTCGCCATCAACAAGATCGACAAGGCCAACGCCAATCCCACTCGGGTGAAGCAGGAGCTCAGCGACAACGGACTGGTCATCGAGGAGTGGGGAGGCGCCACCATCGCCGTGGAAATTTCGGCCATCAACAATACCGGCATCGACACCCTTTTGGAGATGATCGTTCTGGTTGCTGAAATGGAGGATCTCAAGGCCAATCCCAAGCGACCGGCCATCGGGACCATCATCGAAGCCAATCTCGACAAGGGACGGGGTCCGGTCGCCACGGCCCTGGTGCAGAACGGCACTCTGAGAATCGGAGATCCGATTTTTGTCGGCACCAGCCACGGCAAGGTCAGGGCCATGTTCAACGACAAGGGGAAGAACGTCAAGAGCGCCAAGCCCTCCACCTCGGTGGAGATTCTCGGACTCAACAGTGTTCCCGTGGCCGGGGACAAATTCTACGTGACCCAGGATGAACGGACCGCCAGACTCCATGCAGAGGCCAATGAAAACGTCTTCAAGGAACAGGCCATGCGGTCCAACCGTAAAAACATCAGCCTCGAGGATTTCTTCGACCAGATCAAGGACGGCGAGGTCAAGGATCTCAATATCGTCCTCAAGGCGGACGTCCACGGTTCCATCGAAGCCCTGAAGCAATCCCTGACCAACATCAGCAATGAAGAGGTGAGGGTCAACATCATTCACTCCCAGATCGGCGCCATCACGGAGTCGGATGTCCTCCTGGCCAGCGCTTCCAACGCCATCATCATCGGCTTCAACGTCAGACCCAGCACCAATGTCCAGCAGACGGCGGACCGGGAGGAAGTGGAGATCAGGACCTATCGGATCATCTACGAAGCCATCAAGGAGGTGAAGGACGCCCTGAGCGGTCTCCTTGATCCTGAATACAAGGAAGTCGTGGAGGGCAAGGTCGAAGTGCGGACCACCTTCAAGGTCCCCAACGCCGGAACCATCGCCGGAGCTTATGTCCTCGAAGGCAAAATCGCCAGAAAATCCAAGGTGCGGCTCATCCGGGACGGCATTGTGATTTTCGAGGGCGGCATCTCCTCTCTGAAGCGTTTCAAGGACGACGCCAAGGAAGTTCTGACCGGCTTCGAATGCGGTGTGGGTCTTGAGAATTACAACGATCTCAAAGAAGGGGACATCATCGAACCCTACAAGATCATTGAAATCGTGAGAACCCTCGACTGATAGGAGGAAAAGCCCATGAGCTTTGACAGAAACAAGAGAATTTCAGAAGAAATCAAAAAAATCGTCAGCGAACTGATACAGAAGGAAATCAAGGACCCCAGGATTCCTCCCTTTACCAGCGTGACGGAGGTCACCACCACCCGAGACCATCGCTACTGCAACATATTCATCAGTTTCCTGAAGGATGACGTCGACGTGGAGGAGGCCTTGAAGGGACTCAACAACGCCAAGGGCTTCATCCGCAGGGAAATCGGGGCCCAGATCAAGCTTCACTATACACCGGAACCGGTATTCAAAGTGGATGACACCATGAAAAACGCCATGCACCTGGAAAAAGTCATGAAGGGTCTGGACATCAAGCACGAAGGCGATGATGACGATGATGAAGACTAGCATTGTCCAGGCCATTTCAGAAAAGCACGACTTCGTGATCATGCCCCACCGGCATCCCGACGGGGATGCCGTGGGGTCTTCCCTGGCCCTGGCCCTGGCCCTGGCAGCCCTGGGGAAAAACGTCAAGGTCTGGTCACTGGATCCCCTGCCCTATGACGTGGCCTTTCTTGAAACCGGAGCCTTCTGGGTGGATACCTGGGATGAAGAAGAACCCTTGGATTATATCATCGCACTGGATTCCAGCGATCCGGGTCGTCTTGAGGACCGTCCGGCATCCTTGAGCAGGCCCCTGATCAACATCGACCACCACAAGACCAACACCCGCTACGGGGACTTGTGCTGGGTGGATCCCGAGGCCAGCGCCACGGGGGAGATGATCCACGAACTCATCGAATCCCTGGGTGTCCCCCTGTCCGTTCCCATGGCCACGGCCCTCTATGTGGCGATTTCCACCGATACCGGGAGTTTCATGTACACCAATACCAGCAGGAGGACCCACCTGATTGCCGGAGACCTGCTGAGCCGGGGCATCGATCTTGATACCATCAACCGCCACCTCTACCAGAACATCTCCCTGAACAAATTCAGGCTCGATGCCTATGCCCTGGGGAAGGTCGCCTTCTATGACGAGGGGGCCCTGGGTATCGTCGTGATCAGCGAAGCCGAGATGAAAGCCTACGATTGCACCAATACCGACCATATCGTCGAGGCCGTCCGGAATATCGACACCGTCTCCGTAGCCGTCCTGATCGTGGAACGCCGGGACGAGGTGAAGGTTTCCATGCGGTCCAAAGGGGCGGTGGATGTCAGCGAAATCGCTTTGAAGCATCAGGGCGGGGGACATGCCAATGCCGCCGGATTCAGCAGTTCGCACGATCTCGAAACCACCGAAAAACTTTTGATAAAGGAGTTTGGCCAAGTTGGAATCAGGTCTGATCGTCATCAATAAAGCCGCCGGCATGACTTCCCACGATGTGGTCAACGCCGTCAGGAAGATCATGGGCACCAAAAAAGTGGGCCACAGCGGGACCCTTGATCCCATGGCCACGGGGGTCCTCAATGTTTTCGTCGGCCAGGCCACCAGGACGATTCAATATCACAGTGAGCCGCTGAAACGCTACATCGGCGTGTTGACCCTGGGCTACACCAGCGATACCCTTGATGCCTGGGGCCGGGTCACTCCCTGGGAAGACCACGGCCCGGTCACCTATGAAGCAGTCCTGGCAATCAAGGAAAAATTCACCGGAGACATCCGCCAGATTCCTCCCATGTACTCGGCAGTCCGACACAAGGGCAAGCGGCTCTATCAACTGGCCAGAGAAGGGGTGGAAGTGGCCAGGGAAGCCAGGCAAGTCACCGTGGCCTCCCTGGAGATCCGCCACCGGGCCAAGGACACCTATGAGCTGGACATTCTGTGCTCCAAGGGCACCTACATCCGCAGCCTGATGGACGATATGGCCAGAGCCCTGGGAACCCGGGGAATCATGACCGCCCTCGAGCGGGTGGAGAGCGACGGCTATAGCCTCAAGGAGGCCGTCACCCTCGAGGAGGTGGCTCAGGCCAGGGACAGGGGGGACTTCTCCTTTCTCATTCCCATGGCGGCTCTCTTTCCCCGTTACCCTCAGATGCTTCTCTCAGATGAAGCCTTCGACCACCTGAGTCACGGCCGGCCTCTGGACCTGCCTCCCATGGAGGGCCTGACCCGTCTGATGTACCGGGGTCACCTCGTCGGATTGGGGGAGGGCCTCGATTCCCGCAACCGGGTTGTGCAGCGTTTTCTTAGCGAGGTGAAAAATGGAAGTCATATTTGACAAGGACGAAATCAAGAATATTCCCCACCGGGTGGGGGTCACCATCGGCACCTTCGACGGTCTCCATATCGGTCACCAGACGGTGATCAGGAACCTGGTCGACCGATGCCGGAAAGAGGGCATCAAGTCCGTGGTCTACACCTTCGCCAATATCCCCCGGGAGATCACCGAGGGAAAAGAGGTCAAGAAAATCATCACCCTGGATGAAAAAGTCCGGCTCATCAGCCAGTTGAAGGTGGATTATCTGATTCTCATCGAGTTCACCCTGGAGCATATGCGGCTTCCTGCCAAAAAATTCATCGAAGGAATTCTCCTCGACCCCCTGGACGTGGTCCATCTGGTGGTGGGTCATGACTTCAGATTCGGCAAGAAGGCCCAGGGCGACCACGAGCTCCTGAAAAAACTCCAGAAAAAGTACGGCTACCGGCTCGACATCGTCGAACCGGTGACCATGGACGGCAAGCGTATCAGTTCCACCTTGATCCGGGAACTCCTCACCGAGGGAAGGATACTTGAAGCCAACCGTTATCTGGGCCGCTACCATTATTTCAGAAGTGTCGTGACCCCGGGCAAACGCATCGGCACGGGTCTTGGCTT
>JAGYOH010000011.1 GCA_018399635.1 Clostridia bacterium | reverse complement strand
TCCCTGAGTCTCAAGGATCTGAGCCTTGAGCCCGGCAGCTACGAAGCAAGGATTCTCCCCCGGGACCCGGCCTTCAAGGACCAGATTCTCACCTTTGAACTTCATTATACCGGGGAATATGCCTACCTCGCAGCGGTGGATGCACCTCCCGCAGGAAAACAGTTCATCAGACTCTTTTTCGCCGACGAGGGCATCAATTACCTCTTCCCTGTCAACCGGGCCATCGATGTGACAGACCAACTCATCCGCACCACCTTGAGAAATCTCGAGGAGGGACCGGCCTCAAACCTGGGTCTCTACGAAAAATCCGTGGCCCCCTATTCCTCAAGAGCCTTCCTGGAGGATGACATCGTCACCCTCTATTTCACCTCCCAGGAGGTCGCTCCCTATGACCAGGGCTCTACAGCCTCCACCTTCGCCATCGACGCCCTGACCCACACCATGAGCGGGATTCCCTACATCAACGGTCTGAAGATCCTGGTGAATTCCTCCAATCCCGGTTCAAATTACTTTCATGGCATGTCCCTTGAAAACACCCTGACTCCCCTTGACTGGCCGACAGCCTATCTGGGCTTTGAAACCGCCACCGGAAGAGTTCTGCTCAACCCCGCCAAAAATCAAAATCTCACTGAAGAATCCCTCTTCCAGGCCCTCAAGGGCGCCCACGAAGATTTCACTGCCTATTATGATCATCCCGACACCCTTCTCCCCCTGCCCGGATCTCTTGAACTCTCCAGCTGGGTCATGGAGGGAACCACGATTCTTCTCAACATCGAAGGGGATCTGGACCCCCACTTTCATGAAAGAGAACAGAACTTCACTTTCATGATCGACGCCCTGGTGACTTCCTATACCACCCTGCCGGGAATCGACCGGGTCAGGCTCAACTTCCTCTCTGAGGAAACTGAAGCGCCCTACGGCTATGACCTCAGTGAAGCCCTGAGTCCGAAGTCCTATCTCAATGTAGAATAAAAGCCCAGCGAATGGGCTTTTTTATTTTCCAAAATAAATCTTTTCCAGATGCCTGACCACCTCATGAATGTCATAACTCTCAAGGGAATCGCAGACCTCGCCACTCTCGATTTCCCCCAGGACCGCATCCCGCCAGTCCTTGAGGGAAACTCCGATGGGAAGACTGATGATATGGGGGGTCAGGTAGGCTTCCTTCGGTATCGCCCGGGAGACCACACAGGGTACACCGGCCGCCTGGGCTTCTACAAGAGCGATGCCCAGGGCCTCATAGAGGGAGGGAAAGAGGAAGACGTCAAAGGTGGAGAGGATTTCAGGAACATCCTCCCGGCCGCCCAAAAAAATCACCTGGTCATCTATTTCAAGTTCCTTGACCCGGGCTTCGATTTCACCCCTGAGCTCCCCTTCACCAATCAATACAAGTCTTGCCTTGGGATTGGCCTTTGACACCTCGTGGAAGATTTCAACGATCATGGCGTGATTCTTTTCCACCTTGAACCGACCGATATGACCAATGATCATTTCGCCCTCGTCAAAACCGAGGGCTTTTCTGTTTTCCGCCCTGCGGTCTTTGGCACGCTTGAAACTTTCGAGATCGATGCCGTTTTTCACCACCAGCACCGTATGGATGCCGTAGTAGTTTCTCACCTCCTGGATCATCCCTTTGTGAAGGACGATGGGTACCATGCCCTTTTTCCTGTAGCACCTTCTTCCGGCCCATTTATTGAGGCCTCTTTCAATGATGTCAGGATGAGAATGAATGGTGTGAAAGAGTTTCACCTGAAGACGCTGTGGATTGATGCCGAGGAGAAACTGGGTGACATGCAGGTGGGAGTGAATGATGTCCGGCTTGATTTCCTCAACGATATGCTTGACCTTGAGGGCGATGTAGATCTTCTGGTAGATTCTCATCAGAGGTGACAGGCGGCTTTCCCCCCGCCACTTCTGATGATTGATGAAGATCAGCCTGATCCCCTTTTCCTCCAGTTTTTTTTCAAAAATGGTCTCGTGGCGGCCGAAAACACTCAGTACCATGACTTCATAGGCCTCGGAGTCGAAGTTCAAGGCATAATCCACCACCAGCTTTTCAGCACCTCCGGTATTCAGCCAGGGAAGAATGTACAGGATTTTTTTCTTCATGTCACGCCAGCTCCTTTGGTGGCCGCAAGTTATTCAAAGGTGTCAGCCACCCGCTTCATCAGTTTGATGATGGGCAGATCGTAAGGACACCGGCTTTCACAGATCCCGCACTTGATGCAGGCCGAAGCCTTGTTCTCCACGCTTTCATACCTTTCCTTGGACCATTCCTCAAGGTTATACCGCTTGAGATAGCCTTCGAAAAGAAACATGGTGGGGATATCGATGCCCATGGGACAGGGGAGGCAATAACCGCACCTGCGGCAGAATTCCGTTCCGAGTTCCTTGGAAAAGGCTTCGAGTTCCCCTCGTTTGTCATCACTGAGAGGCGTTTCAAGAGCCCGGACATTCTCCTCGACCTGGGCCACGGAGTCCATGCCGGGAATCATCAAAGACACGTCTTTGTTTTCCCCGATCCATTTCAGGCTCGAGGGCACATCGGTGATGGCGCCTCCGGCTACCGGTTTCATGACGATGGTCCCCATGTCGTTTTTGACCGCCTTTTGAAATACCGGCTCTCCTTGAGGTTCCACGGGATTGTAGGGAAACTGGACAGTGTCGAAAAATTCCGGATCGATGAGACTTTCAATGAGCCTGGCATCATGGCCGGTAATGCCGATATGACGGATCCTGCCCTCGGCCTTGGCTTCTAGAAGGGCGCGATAGGCACCATCCTCCGACATCACCGTGTCATAGTCCTTGCGGGTCTTGATCAAATGAATCTGATAAAGATCAATGTGGTCGGTCTTCAAATCCCTGAGGCTGGTTTCAATCTCGCTTTTCATGGCGGAGTAGATCCGGTGCATGGATTTCGAGGCGATGAAGAACTCATCCCTGAGACCCAGGCTTTCAAGGGCGTTGCCGATGAGGGTTTCACTGACACTGTAGGCCCTGGCGGTATCGATGAAATTGATGCCGAGTTCATGGGCTCTTTTGATGATGGCATCGGCCTCCTCCTGGGACACCCGTTGCAGGGGGATGCCTCCTAAACCCAAAAGGGACACCATCATCCCGGTTTTTCCTAATCGTCTTTTTTCCATTGTCTGGCCTCCATTGCTTTTAGAATGATTTGATGGACTACTGGATTGATTTTTTTGATGTTGACCGGCTTCAAATCCTTGTCGGTAAAGGCATGATGACTGAATCCCCGGGCCAGCAGTTCTCCCGACGCCTTTTCATAGACCCGGTAGGACAGGCCGAAGCGGACCCCCTTGAAGAGCTTGACGGTGGTTTTGATCTCTACCGGTTCATCATAGAGGGCCGGCTTGAAATACTCACAACCCACCTCGATGACCGGGAGAATCACACCCTCGCTTTCCAATCGCCTGTAGGAATAACCCAAGGCCTTGAAAAAGTCCGACCTGGCCACCTCGAACCAGGTAATGTAGTTGCCGTGATAAACGACTCCCATCTGGTCGGTTTCAGCGTATCGGGGATGAATCACTGTGACGGATTCCATCGGCTTCACTCCTGGATCACCGCCCTTAAGACCTCCCGGTTCTTTTCAGATTCCCGGGCGATGGTCTCGTTGGCCGCCACCAAAGCCCTTCGCCTCGAGTCCCGGTCCCTGCAGAGGGTCTCAAAAGCCTCGACGAGTCCTTCTTCAGTGACGGATTCAACCTCGCCGCCACTGCCCTGCCGGGACATCTGGGTGTAGGCGTTGATTTTGGGGTCATAGGGAATGCTGACAAAGGGAATGTCCTTGATCCCCGCCCAGATCAGGGCGTGCAGTCTCATGCCCACCATGGCGAAATAGGTTTCCTGTCCTTCGATGAAGGTCCCGATGCTGTTGTCGACAAAGGGAATCTCCGTCTCAAGGCCCGCCATGACTTCCCTGAGGACGACATCATCCTTGCCCTCCTGCATCGACAAAAAAAACAACTCATAGCCCCTGTCCAACAGATACCGGCCCAGACCTGTCACCGCGTCGACCAGGCCCCGGGACTCCGGCCAGGGGCGAAGATTGATCAGGACCCGGCGACTTTCCCCGGCTTCCCTGGGCCGGTAGCCGTAATAGGCCAGGTCGGCTCCCAGGGTGACGGGACAGTTGACTCCCAGGGACTTGAGCCGGTTCACCGTATCCGGATCCCTGGCCACGAAGTGGTCCAGGCCACTCAGCACCGTCCGCGTCAGCCAGCTGGAAAATCTCCCCATCACGGGACCGAAGCCGTTGCCCAGAAGCACCACCTTTTTCCTCATGAGGATCCCCGAGTAAAACACCGCCAGATAATACACCAGGGACCTCTGGGAGGTGACATTCTGAAGGATGGATCCGCCGCCGCCGATGACCAGGTCACTTTCCCGGATGGCCTTGAGAATCTTGAAATACTTGTTCCGACCTACGGTTTGAATGCCGTGGAGTCTTCGGGTCTCTTCCCCCCGATAGGAAATGGCTTGAATCCGGGCCTCCGGAGAAATGCTTCTGACAATGCGGACCACCTGGGCGAGGAGAACCTCGTCCCCGATATTGTCGGAACCGTAGTAGCCGACGATGAGTACCTTCATGACTTCACCACCTTCATCGACCCCGTCGCAAATCCAAAGAGGATCCAGACCAGAGTCACAATACGGATATCAAAGAAAATATTTTCCACCAGGCCGTGGAGAAAAAGACCCGCCAGAGCGGCGATTCCCGTCACGGCCATCATACCCTCCATCGTCCCCTTTGAAAGCAGAATCGTCTTGATTCCCCGGACCCCCGTCTTGAACATGAAATACAGAAATGTGATGAGCCCGAAAACACCGGTTTCCACCAGGATTTCCAGGAAAATATTATGGGCGTGGGCACCGTAGATTTCTTCCACCCGATAAAGGGAATACACCTCGATGAAGGAACCGTATCCCAGACCCGTTCCAAAAGGCCAGTAGTCCTGGAGCATATGCTCGGTCCCGAAGTAGATCATCCCCCGGTAGGAGGTGGAGGAATCCCCCGAACTCGTGAAAATGGTCAGCAGTCGCTGCATGAAAACCTCCGGCAGCAGGAACAGGCTGATCCCCCCCAGGAGGGCCAGGACCGGGAGATACCGGTAGTCATAGGCCAGCAGAAACACGATTAAAGCAAAGGCGAAGCCTCCCCAGGCCCCCCTGGAAAAGGTGAGCAGCAGGGTCAGAAGATTGATTCCAAAGGGGATGGCCAATAGAGCTCCCCTTGCCAGGCTCTTTGAAGTCAGAATCAGGGCCAGGTTGTAAATCAGGGCCACCAGGAGGTATTCCCCCAGGACATTGGGATTCATGAAAACCGAATAGGCTCTGGCCTTGATATCGGGGTTGGCCTGCATGTCCAGCCAGGCCGCCTGGCCCAGGTCCCCGCCAAGGTACTGGGCGATTCCGATCAAAGAGGCCAGGCTGGCGGAGAAAATCAGAAAAAGCCCTAAAAGCACAAAGTCATCCCGGTTGAACTCCCGTGAAACAATGATATAAAAACTGATTCCCACGGTATAGTAGACCAGAAGAACGGCACTCAGACCGGGGGTCTGTGAAAATATCGTGGCAAGGACCATGAAAAGATAAAAGGCGGCCAGGGGGTAATCCGCCCTCTGAGGCTTGACAGTCTCACCCACTGCGAATTTTTCCACCAGATAAAGGGCGAAAAACCCGATCTGCATCAGAGCCAGGTAGCGAAACTGAAGGTAGGGCAGTCCCAGTGCCGTGATGAAAATTCCCGCCTTATAAAGGTTTCTCTTCATTCACCCGCTCCCCCTCCACCAGATCACGATAAAACAGGCTCCTGGTATAGCTTTCCTCCAGACCCTTTTCAAGGCCTCCCAGGATTTTCACGAGGAGGCTTTGAGCGTAGTGGTCCCCGACAGCCTTTATCAATCGTGAGCAGCCTCTTTTCCGCCTCGGCACAGGCAGGTCCAGGACCCTGAGGACACCACTGTTCAAGAAGCCCTTCTTCAGGCTTGAGACCAGCTCATTCAACAGACCAAGGGTAAAGGAAGCCAGATACACCCCCCTCAAGGTGTCGAAAATCCGGTAAGTCAAGCTCTCTCTAATCATCCATGTCCACCATTCTGACCACCAGTCCCTCAAAGGCGGTGTACCGCCCCACCAGAACCAGATTGCGCCCGACTGCCACCCGCTTGGTGGCGATGGAAACGTTGAAGGGACCCTCCACCGCTTCGGATTTCAATTTGATGAAGACATCGTAGCGATCGGGATTCTCCACCTTGAGCATTTCTCCGGACTCCGTGGGCACATACTCCACATGAGGCTCATAGGAGAAATCAATGATTTCACCGAAGACCAGATTGGTATCGAATTCATACAGCCGATCCCCCACCACGACGGATTCCACCGTTTCAAAACGAACCTCCTCCAGCAAAAAGGTGACTTCGATTTGAGGATGGTCGATGACCTCCTCGGATTGGTTGAAGTTGATCCTTGAAGCCACGAAAACCAGTCCCATGACCAGAATGATCAGGACCAGGAGATCAAAAAGATTGATGATACCGAAGAACTTTCCCTTATCGTCGACTATTTTCATTGATTTTCCTCCAGCAATTTTTCATAAATTTTGATATGACCCTGAATGAAGCCTTCCAGGGAGAAATTTTCCTTGACCACCTGATAGAGGTTTTCCCCCATCCTTTGCCTCTTGTCGGGATGATCCGCCAGATCCACCACCCCCAGGCTCAGGGCCCTGGCCGAGGCCTCCTTGACAAGATAACCCGTCTCTCCGGAGCGGATCACCCGGCCCAGCCCTCCCACGTCAGTGGTGACAAGGGGCTTTTTGAGTCTGGCACCCTCGAGCATGGCATAGGGAAAGGATTCGCTCTTCGAGGTCATCACATTGATATCGATGGCGTTGTAAAAATCATTGGGTTGGTTCAGGAATCCCAGAAAGCCGACCACCTTCTCGAGGCCGAGGGCCCTGGCCTCCTGTCTGAGCTCCGATTCCAGACCGCCCTCACCGGCGATCAGAAACCTCAGGTTCTGTCGCTGCTGATACGCCTCCTTGGCGGTTTCAAGGAAAAGATGATGGTTTTTCACCGGATCCAGCCGACCCATGATGCCCACGTAGACCAGCTGGGGCCGGTCTTCAATACCGTGCTGTCTCAAGAATTCCGTCTTGTCCAGAGTGACCAGATCCTTGAGAGCAAAATCCACCCCGTTGTAGACGCTGAAAACCCGGTTTTCATCCCCGAATCCCCTTTTGATCATCATGTCCTTGAAGGCATCGGAGACCCCGATATAGTAATCGATGCTCCTCAGGGCCCGATAGTTGATTTTTCTGAAAAACCAGGAAACCACGGGTCCTCCCCGATAGTCATCCAGGAGATAGTCGCTGTGGATGGTGGTGACGATGGGCAGGCGGGGGAAATCCTTTTTCAGAAAGGTGGCAATGAAATTCGCCCGCGCCCCGTGGGTGTGGATGATATTGATGTTTTCCTCCCGGAGAATCGCCTTGAGCTTCTTCACGATGGTGAGGTCGAAGCGGTTCTTCTGGTTCAGCAGCGTCACCGGCAAGTCAAGGGCCCTGGCATCCTCTGTGAAATCCGAGGCCATCAGAGTAATCAGTCTCGTGTCGATCCTTTGATTGAGCCCCTTGACCAGGCTGATGACATGGGTTTTTGCACCACCGGTATCCCCTCCGCTGATGAGGTGGAGTACCCGAATATCCTGTGCCATATGATCCCCCTTTAACAGTTTATCACGGTTTCGGTGGTTGAGGAAACCTCCTCAACTCCTGTGAGGGCTCTTTTTCAGCCCTCCGATGATTTCTTTCCTCATGTATTCGATCTCTTCGATGCCGAGAATTCTACCGGCGATCACATAAATCACAAGGCCCAGGAGTATCCCCGCCGGCAACCTGAGCCAGAGGGCGTATTCATTGAACCAGTTCAAGAAGGCCACCACCCCCATGGCCATGCCACCGCTGCTGATGACGATCTTGATGAACCTGATCAGAAGACCCTTGGTCCCCAGGGCGCCGATTTTCCTCTTCGCCAGAAACAGAAGGATCCCCCCGTTGAGGGTGACCGCCAGGGAGGTGGCAAGGGCCAGTCCCCTGATGCCCATGAATCCAACCAGGACCAGATCCAGAACGATATTGACCAGGATGCTGAGTCCGCTGAAAATGAAGGGGGTCCTGGTATCCTTCAGGGCGTAGAAGACCTTGGCGCCGATTTCCTGAAAGGAGAAGCCCAGGATGCCCAGGGTATAAAAACCCAGGGCCCCGGAGGTGAGGGTCACGCTCATGAGGTCGAAGCTGCCCCGCTCGTAGATGAGGGAAACCAGCTCCCGGTTGATGCTGAGAATGCCGAAAATCACGGGAACGAAGACAAACACCATCACCTTGACGGCATCTCCCACTCCCTTGCCCAGGGCGGTCATTTCTCCCCTGAGGGCCAGTTCTGAGAATCCGGGAAACAGGACCGCGCTGATGCCGAAAATCAGAGTCGTGGCCAGGGCGGTGTAGGCGATGTTGGCAAAATTGAGGGCGGCAAGATGACCTTCTGCCAGGGTGGAGGCAATGGCGGAATCCACCAGCACGTTGACGCTGTAGACGCCGGAAGCCATGAGCACCGGAAGAATTCCCCTGAAGTAGTCCTTGATTTCACTTTGAAATCCATGGCGTGACAGCCCGAACTTGAATCCCTGTCGCTTCACCCCATAGCCCAGAAAGGCCAATTGGCCGAGCCAGCCCAGAAGAGAAGCCGCGGCCAGCCCCTTGATGCCGAAGGCCCAGGTGAACAAAAGCAGATACAGGACGATGATCAGATTGTGGGGCAGACTCACCAGGGAGGTGATCACGAATCTTTCCTTTGCCTGAAGCACCGATATCAGGAGATAGACCAGGGGAATCACCATCAAGACCGGCAGGAGAATCCTCACCAGGGTCACGGTCAAGGCCAGCTTTTCTCCCTCGAATCCGACGGCGATCCAGGAGGTGAAAAGGGGGGCGAAGACCTCTCCCAGTCCCACCAGCACCCCGGTAATGAGAATGAAAAGGGTCATGAGCCGATTGACCAGTCCCTCATAGTCCCCCTTGAGATGGTTGACCACCAGGGGGATGGTGATGGCGGTGATGGCGGTGCCCATGGATAAAAACAGGGTGACGCTCATGCGATAGGCCGCAAAATATGCATCACTTTCAAGGCCGGTCCCAAATCGGGCACCGATGATGATATCCCGGATCAGACCAAAAATTTTTGAAAATATGGTAAGATAAATTACAAGCAATACCGTGTTGACTGTCTTTTTGCCGGACACCTTACTCCCCATTTCTCAACGGTCAGGAGAATCCCTTATGAAAACCCCCCCATCCCGTTTCTATCAAGCCCTCTTCCTCTTGTCGCTATGGTTGACGGCCACCTCTTTGTGGATCACCGTCCTCAAGACAGGTCGCTTTGACTTTTCCTTTACCGCCATTGCCGTGACTCTTTTCCTGCTTCTAGGAGTCTTTCTTCTGGTGGCTTCACTTTCAAATATCATTATAACAGTTTTTATCCTCTTTCACTTCTTTTCTTTGCTGAGTCTGGTCAGTGTGGTGAAGTTCTCCAAGCGCAGGATTCCGCTGATTTTCAACGACCTGCTTCTCGCCGACGAACTGGGCAAGTTCAATGATGTGATTCGGATCAGAGAGTTCATCTGGCCGGCGGCCGCCGCCCTGGCCATGACCCTTCTGGCTTTGACGGTGGTGATCCGCTGGCGCAGGGGGCTGGTGGTAGGGAAAAGACCCCTCTGTTTTTTGCTGGGGGCTTCCCTGGTGCTGGGATCCGGCGCCTATGCCCTTTCCCATCCTCAAGACTTTCAGAAAGCCGGTCCCGTCTATGCCTTTGTGGCCTCCATCAATCTCCCCGAGGACTCCCGCCTCTCCCCTGAGGAACTTGCCTTCATCGAGTCGGTGAAGGCACCCCCCTTTGAGGAGGACCCGCTAAGGAAGAGTCCCAACGTGATTCTGATTATGAGTGAATCCTTCTGGGACCTGGACCTGCTCCCGGGGGTCACCATGACCCCGGATCCCTACGAGACCCTGGAGGCCATCAAAAAAGAAAGTCTCTACGGCATGCTGGAGGTGCCGGTCTTCGCCGGCGGCACCTCCAATACCGAGTTTGAGATTCTCACCTCGGTTTCCACCCACTTCAATCCCGAGGGCTATATGATTTTCAATCGGGACATCCACGGACCGACGGCCTCCCTGGCGGGCATCTTCCGCCGGCAGGGCTATCAGAGCGTGGGCCTGCATCCCTTCTGGGGCTGGTACTACAACCGGAATGAAATCTATGCCGATCTCGGCTTTCACACCTTCATTTCAGAAGAGTACCTCAGCCGACCCGGGGTGGTGGGCAATTACATCTCCGATGCCACCGCCGTTGACCATATCAAGGCCCTGATCGAAGACACCGATGAACCCCTCTTTCTTTACACCATCACCATGCAGAACCACGGTCCCTTTGATGACGGACGCTATGATGAGGAGGGGCTTTCCATCAGGGTGACCGCCGAGGCGGACCAGGTCCTTATGGAAAATTTCGCCCAGGGGATGGCGGATGCCATCGAAAGTCTCGACAATCTCCTTGAAGCCCTCGAAAATCAAGAAGAAGACACCCTGGTGGTCTTCTTCGGCGATCATCTCCCCCTGCTTGGAGACAATATGAGTTCTTTTGAAGGCAACGGACTTTTTGACGGCCAGGAAAGCCCCGGCCAGAAAGAACTCAAATTGAAGACCACCCCCCTGGTCATCTGGTCCAATTACGGTACCCCCACCGGAGACCTGGGCATCCTGGATGCCATTTACCTGGGCCCGAGAACCCTTGAACTGGCGGATCTCGAGATGCCCGGTTACTATGCCCATCTCCTCGACCTCTCCTATGAAGCCCCCCTGATCAACCCCGGCTTCACCATGACCCGGGGCATCTTGCACCCCGCTGATTCCGAAGAATACCAGAGGGTTGATTTCCCCTTGAGGGCCCTCTACAAGGACCTGATTCTCGGTGACGGCCTTGTCCTTGACGAGAACTGGCTCGTCACCAACAATGACACCTTCAATCAGTCCCTCAATGACATGGTGATTGAGGCTGTCCGATTTTCAGATGACACGGTGACCCTTCACGGCGGACCCTTCTATGAAAAAGCCCGCCTCTACCTCAATGGAAAAGAAACCCCCTTTGAATGGCGGGAGAATCATCTGCTGGTGGATTTGAAGTATTTTCAAACCGGAAAAAGCATCACCCTCTATCTGGAGTTGACCAACAATCGCGGTGAAACCCTCGCCCGATCCAATGACTATGAAATCAATTAAGGGCCCTTGCGGGCCCTTTCTTTTGCTAGATGATTCTTGTTTTCGACAGATAGACCAGACCCTTGTTGGCATCCAAGGTGATTTCCTTCAGGTCCTTGAGAATCTCCACCGCATTGCTGGCTCCCACCACCGCCGGCAGTTTGAGATTGATGGCGACCAGGGCGCCTGACGAGGTGTAACCCGCCTCCTCCACGATAAGGCCCGAGGCCCTCTCCACGTAGGGAATCAGATAGCTTTCCACCGTGTCAGTCACGATGATGTCCCCGGTTTCAAAACGGCTCAGGGCATCCGCTTCACTGAGAATGATCTTGAGGGGCCTGGTAATGACCTCGTAGCCCAGACCCAGGCCCTTGATGATCAGTTCCTCCACCACATGGACCTTCATGAGGTTGGTGGTGCCGCTGATGCCCACCGGCACCCCTGCCGTGATCACCACAAGATCCCCCGGCTCCACATGACCGAAGTCCTGGGCCACCCTGAGGGCCTCTTCAAAAATCTCATCCGTGGTATTGGCTTCCTCCATCAGGAGGGATTCAACCCCGAAGACCAGGGTCAGTTTTCTTCTCACTTCCTGAGAATAGGTGGCGGCGATGATGGGGGCCTGCGGCCTGAACATGGCCACCTTCCGGGCCGTAAACCCGCTGTTGGTGGCGGTGATGATGGCGCTGGCCTCAAGTTCCATGGCGGTGTTCACCGTGGCATGGCTGACAGAAAAGGTGACGCCGTACTGGGAAATCTCCGCGGTCTTCGTCCTCAACAGACTCTTGTAGTCAAGGGCGTTTTCAGTGGTGGTGGCAATGGAGGCCATGGTTTTCACCGATTCCACCGGATATTTTCCCGCTGCGGTTTCACCGCTTAGCATGATGGCATCCGTGCCGTCGAATATGGCATTGGCCACATCCGTAGCCTCCGCCCGGGTGGGCCGGGGGTTGCGGATCATGGAATCCAGCATCTGGGTGGCGGTGATGACGGGTTTGCCCACCTGGTTGCATCTTTTGATGATCATCTTCTGGACGATGGGGACCTCTTCCGCGGGAATCTCCACCCCCAGGTCACCCCGGGCCACCATGATGCCGTCGGAAACCTCGATGATCTCGTCGATATTGTCCACACCCTCGCGATTCTCAATCTTGGAAATGATATGGATATTGTGGGCGTTGTGGGACTCGAGAATTTTTCTGATGGCCATGACATCCCTGGCCTTGCGAATGAAGGAGGCGGCGATGAAATCGATGCCCTGGTCAATGCCGAAAAGAATATCCCCTTCATCCTTTTCAGTGATGGCCGGAAGTTGAATGACCACGTTGGGCACATTGACTCCCTTGTGATTTTTGACGATGCCTGAATTCTTGACCTCGGTGACGATGTTCCTGCCCTCGATCGCCTTGACCTCAAGCTGAACCAGGCCGTCGTCGATGAGAATATAGTTTCCAACGACCACATCCTGGTCAAGCTCCTTGTAGGAAATGCTGCAACCCTCCTGGTCGCCAAGGCGGTCTTCATGCCAGATGGTGAAGGTATCCCCTTCCTGGAGTTCGACCTCAGGAAGGGCGAACTTTCCGGTTCTGATTTCCGGCCCCTTGGTATCGAGCATCAGGGCTACCGGAATATCCAGCGCCTCCCTGACCGCCTTGATGGTCTTGATGCGCTTGAGGTGCTCCCCGTGGTCCCCATGGGAGAAATTGAGCCGGGCGACATTGAGCCCCGATTTGACGAGCTCGGAAAATATCTCCTGGCCTTCACTGGCCGGACCTATGGTACACACAATTTTTGTCTTTCTCATTGTCAATCCCCCTACTCTGTTTTCTGTATTTTCAACCCGCGGCCGGCCTCATTTTGCAATGAACAACCGCAGGATATTCTCCGTGACCTCTTCTAGATGCTCTCCCGCCCTTGTCCTGGCCTGTTGAAAATTCTGGAGTCTCGGGTTGGTGCTGAATACCGCCGTGATGCCTTCATCATAAAGGCCTTCAATCTCCCGGCCGATTTCCCCGGCGATGGCGATCACGGGAATGGAAGCCCTCCTGCCGGCCCCGGCCACACCCATGGGAACCTTTCCCCGCAGACTTTGCCGGTCCAGGCTGCCCTCTCCGGTGATGATGAGATCCACATCCTCAAGGGCCTCCTCGAAGCGGTACATCTCAAGTATCAAATCGATGCCCTGGACCAGTCGGGCCTTCAAAAACACCACGAGGCCCGCTCCGAGGCCTCCCGCCGCACCACCACCCTTGAGGTCGGTCACATCACAGGCCAGATCCCTTTGAACCACCCGGGCGAAATTCCTGAGATTCCTTTCAAGAATCGCCACCATCTCCGGACTGGCGCCCTTTTGGGGTCCATAGACATGGGCGGCGCCGTTTTCCCCGTACAGAGGATTGTCCACGTCGCAGATGACCACAAACCTGGCTTCTCCGACCCGTGGGTCCAGGCGGCTCATATCAATGGTCGCAAGGAAGCCCAGGCCCTCTCCGTCCAGGGAGATCTCCCGGCCCTGATTGTCGAGGAAGCGGGCGCCCAGGGCCCGGGCCATGCCGATGCCCCCGTCATTGGTCGCGCTGCCGCCGATGCCGATGTAGAAATCCCTGACCCCCCGGTCCAGAGCGTCCAGAATCATCTCCCCCAGACCCAGGGTGGTGGTCTTCATGGGATTCCTGCGGTCACCGACCAGGATGAGGCCCGAGGTGGCCGCCATTTCGACAACCGCCTTTTGGCCTGAATCGATCAAGCCGTAACGACTCGGAATTTTTTCAAAAAGAGGTCCCGACACCTCCAACTCGACAAAGTCTCCCCCCAGAGCATGGTGAACGGCTTCCAGGGTGCCTTCACCGCCGTCGGCCAGGGGCAGGGTCACCACCACCGCCTCCGGCACGACTCTTCTTATGCCCTTTTCAATATGTCGGGCCGCTTCAACCGCACTCAGGGTCCCCTTGAAGGAATCCGGGGCCACCATTACTTTCAACATAGAATCCCCCTACTTAGCCAGTATGGATGCCAGCTCGTACAGACGGCTGGGTGGTTTGTCTTCCTTGGTGATAGCCTCGATCAAGGGGACATGGATGATTCTTTCACCCTTGTTCCCCACCGCCAGGCCGTGTTTTCCTTTGATCAGCAGATTCACGGCCTCTTCACCCAGCTTTGAAGCCAGAATCCGGTCCTGGGCCGTCGGCGCTCCTCCCCGCTGCAGATGACCGATCACCGTCACCCGGGTCTCCATCTGGGTTTTTGTTTCAATCTCCTCCGCAATTTTATAGGGTTCGCCGATGCCCTCGGCCAGGACAATGATGTGGTGCAGCTTTCCCCGGTTTTTTCCCACAATCAGCTTTCTGGCCACCTCATCCAGGTTATAACCGAATTCCGGCACGATGATGCTTTCCGCGCCTCCGGCAAGACCGCCATAAAGGGCGAGATCGCCGCAATGCCTGCCCATGACTTCGATGATATTGACCCTGCCGTGGCTTGAAGAAGTGTCCCGGATATTGCCGATGGCATTGACCACGGTATTCACCGCCGTGTCAAAACCGATGGTATAGTCCGTGTAGTCCATGTCGTTGTCGATGGTCCCGGGAATCCCGATGACCGGAAAACCCTTTTCATCCAGCTTGCTGGCCCCGGTGAAGGTCCCGTCTCCACCGATGACGATCAATCCATCGATATTGAAGACCTTGAGCATTTCAATGGCGCGGTCCTGTCCCTCCGCCGTCATGAATTCCGTACTTCTGGCCGTTCTCAGCTTGGTTCCGCCCCGGTGGATGATATCCCCCACTGAGGCGATTTCCATATCCTCGATGTCTCCTTCAATCAGGCCCTGGTACCCTCTGTAAATGCCGGATACCTTCAGTTTCTTGTATATCGCGACACGGACCACGGCGCGAATCGCCGCATTCATGCCCGGGGCATCGCCTCCGCTTGTCAGTACACCAATCCTCTTCATCTTGCCCTCCTTATTTTATGACGACTGCATCTTCTCCGAGATGATCCTTCAGCTGACGAATCAGCCCATCGCTGATTCTGACCTTGAGATGATCCGGGCTTTTCATCAATCGTTGGTTCTCCTCCACATAGACCAGCACCTCTTCCTCCCCTGGATTGCCCAGAAGAATCTTCTTGAGCCTCAGGGATTCCAGAGCCTTGACCTTCCCCACCTTGAGATAGAGCTTTTTCAAGGGCTCCCTCGGGGACAGTTTCAAGGAAGAAATCCTGTCAGCGATGATTTTGGGCGCCTCATCCTCCTTGAAGACCACCCGGCCTTCAATCAGAAGATAGGGTCCCTCCTCCCGAAGGCCCTCATAGACCCTGTAGACCTTGGGAAAAACAATGACTTCGATGGTGTCCGTCAGATCCTCCAGGTCGATGAAGGCCATTTTCTGGTTGCTTTTGGTGATTTTTTCATTTTCCTTGATCACCATGCCGCCGACAATGACCCGGTCCCCGTCCTTGATGAGATCGAAGGGTTCCTCCATCTCCTTCAGTTCAAGCAGATTGATGGAGGTCAGCCGACGCAGAGCTTCCTTGTATTCATCCAGGGGGTGTCCGCTGAGGTATATACCCAGAACCTCCTTCTCGAAATCCAATAAATACTTGGCCTTGAGTTCCGGTACAGGATGCAGGGCGGCATCATCCAGGTGATCCTCGATCATGTCTCCGAAGATGCCCAGCTGCCCCTGGAGGACACCATGGTCCTTTTTATGGGCGGTTTCCAGCTCTTTTTCAAAAACCGAAAGGAGCTGGGACCGGGTCAGACCGAATTCATCGAAGGCCCCCCCTTTGATCAGGGCCTCCAGGGCCCTTTTGTTGATTTCTTTTGAGGGAATTCTGTCGATGAAATTCCTGAAACCCGTGAAGGGAGCGCCTTTCCTCACGGCAATCATGGCGTCGAGGAGACCCTTGCCGACATTTTTCACCGCCAGGAGTCCGTATCGGATGCCTCCGGACTCCACCGCAAACTTGCCGAAGGAGTGATTGATGCTGGGCGGTTTGAGGGGGATTCCCATATCCTTGAGGTCCTCGATGTAGAGGGCCAGTTTTTTGTGATTGTTCATGACCGTGCTCATCACAGCCGCCATGAACTCCCGGGGATAGTGGGCCTTCAGGTAGGCGGTCTGGTAGGCCAGCAGGGCGTATCCTGCGGCGTGGGACTTGTTGAAGGCATAGTTGGCAAAATCGATCATTTCGTCGAAGATTTCCTCCGCCACCGCCTTGGGAACCCCCCTGGCCAGACAGCCCTCGATGGTGGTTTCTCCCTGCTCATCCTGATGACCATAAATGAAATTCTGCCGCTCCTTTTCCATCACCGCCATTTTCTTTTTACTCATGGCCCTTCTCACCAGATCGCTGCGGCCGTAGGAATAACCCGCCAGGTCCCTGACGATTTCCATGACCTGTTCCTGGTAGACCAGACAGCCATAGGTGACGTCGAGGATGCCCCGGAGTTTCGGATGACCGTAGACGATGCTCCCGGGATCATTCTTGTTCTTGATGTATTTTGGAATGGATTCCATGGGACCCGGCCGGTACAGGGAGATCCCCGCGATGATATCCTCCAGGCTCCTGGGTTTGAGCTCCCTCATGAAGGCCCTCATGCCGGTGCTTTCCAGCTGAAAAATCCCCAGGGTCTTCCCTGAGCTGAGGAGTTGGAAGACCCGGGCGTCCTCCAGAGAAACCTGGTCCATGTCGAGGGGGACCTCCCGATTCCTGTTGAGAATCTCCAGGGTGTTTTTGATGATGGTCAGATTCCTGAGTCCCAGGAAATCCATCTTGAGGAGGCCGAGTTCCTCCAGAAGCATCATGTTGAACTGGGTGGTGACGTTGCCGTCCTGGACATATAGGGGCACGTAGTGGTCTACGGGATCCTTGGCGATGACCACGCCGGCGGCATGGGTGGACACATGCCGGGGCATGCCCTCGATGGACCGGCTGATATCGAGGATCTGCCTGACCTCCTCCCGCTGATGGTAGGCCTCGCGCATCTTCTCGTTTTCCTTGAGGGCTCTTTCCAGGGTCATTCCAATGGAAAAGGGCACCATTTTGGCCAGCTGGTCCACATCCTTGTAGGGAATATTGAGAACCCTGCCCACATCCCGGATGGCCGCCCGGGCACCGAAGGTCCCGAAGGTGATGATCTGGGCCACGTGGTCACTGCCGTATCTGGCAATCACGTAGTCGATGACCTCTTGTCTTCTTTCATCCTCAAAATCAATGTCGATATCCGGCATGGTGATCCGTTCGGGATTGAGAAAGCGCTCAAAAATCAAGTCGTACTTGATGGGATCCACCTCGGTGATATCGAGGACGAAGGCGACGATGGACCCACCCACGGAACCCCTTCCCGGACCCACGGTGATGCCCTTTTCCCGGGCGAAGCGGATGAAGTCCCAGACGATGAGAAAATAATCGTTGTAGCCCATGGCATCGATGACCTTGAGTTCGTACTCGAGCCTGTCGAAGTGCAGGGCCCCGGGGCTGTATTTTCGACTGAGACCCTCGAGACAGAGGGCCCTGAGTTTTTCCCCGGGATCAAAATCTTCCTCCAGAGAAAAATTGGGCAGAAAGGTCTTGGAAAAATCGAAGGCAAAGCGGCAGCGGTCGGCAATTTTCAGGGTGTTCTCGAGGGCCTCCGGCGTCTCGGGAAAGAGGTCTGCCATTTCCTCGGGACTCTTGAGATAGAATTCCTGGGTGGGAAAGCGCATGCGCCGGGTCTCCTCCACCGTGGCCCCCGTCTGGATGCAGAGGAGGACATCGTGACTGAAGGCGTCCTCCTTCGTGATATAATGCACGTCATTGGTGGCCACCAGGGGCAGGCCCAGATCCTTTGAAAGCTTGACCAGACCTTGATTGACCTTCTTTTGCTCGGGAATGCCGTGATCCTGCAGCTCGAGGAAAAAATGATCCTTTCCGTAGATGGCCTGGTAGTCACGGGCATATTCAAGGGCTCCCGGGTAATTGTCCCGGGCAAGTTCTCTTTGAATGTCCCCCGCCAGACAGGCGGAAAGGGCGATGAGTCCCTCGGCGTGGTCCTTGAGGAGGGCCATGTCCACCCTGGGCTTGTAATAGAATCCCTTCAGAAAGCTTTCGCTCACCAGTTTGATCAGATTCTGATAGCCCCTTTCATTCTCCGCCAGGAGGACCAGATGGGCCATCCGCTTGTCCAACTGGGGATCCCTGCCGGTCATGGACCCCGGGGCCACATAGACCTCACAGCCGATGATGGGATGAATCCCCTTGGCAAGGGCCTTTTTATAGAAATCCACCACCCCGAACATGGTGCCATGATCGGTGATGGCCACGGAATCCATCCCCAATGCCTTGAGCCTGTCAAAGAGCTCGTCGATCTTGGTGAAGCCGTCGAGGAGGGAATATTCAGTATGCAGGTGCAGATGGGTGAATTTTGCCATGGATTACTCCTTCGATTGCATGGCTCTGAGCATGCTCTCCATTTTTTTGAATCGGTGGTTGACACCGGACTTTCCGATGGGCGGGGTCATCATCTCCCCGAGTTCCTTCAAGGAGAGCTCCGGATTCTCCATCCTCAGCTCCGCCAGCTGCTTCAGGCCCTCCGGCAGCTGTTCGATTCCCACGTGGTCGTCAAGGTCCTTGATGACGGCGATCTGGGTGTAGGCGGCATTCACGGTCTTGTTGAGATTGGCGGTTTCACAATTGACCAGTCGGTTGACCTGATTGCGCATATCCTTCAGTATTCTGACATTCTCGAAATCCAGAAGCGCGGTATGGGCGCCGATAATGTTCAGCAGGTCCACGATTTTTTCACTTTCCTTGATGTAAACGATGAAGCCGGTCTTCCTGGGGATGGTTTTCGCCCCGAGATCGTAGCCGTTGAGAGTTGCCATGAGGGATCTGGCATAGGACTCCGAATGAAGACTGAATTCCAGATGATAGGATTTTTCCGGGTTCGACACCGAACCGCAGCCCAGAAACACCCCTCTAAGATAGGACCTGAGACAGTTTTCATCTTCAAACACGAATTCAGGGACCCCGTTGACCACCTTGAGAAACTCCTCAAGATTCTCGATGATGCCCAGGTCAAGCAGAATTTCTTCCGCCCCGTCCAGGGTCATCTCATACTGGTTGCCTTTTTTGACCCCCGACCCCTTCTTGATCAAGAGCTCGGTGTGGAGCTTGTAGATTTTTTTAAAAAAAATGAAAACCATCCGCGCCACGGCAGCGTTTTCCGTTCGAACCGTGAGATTCACCTGGTGAAAGCCTTCCATCTCCACGATGCCGCTGCTGCGTATGACGCCACTAAGCTCGGCTTTTTGACATTTTTTGGAATCCTGAGTCATCTTGCTCAGATCGTTTTTAATCTTTGAGGTAAAGGACATCGCTATTCACCTAACTTCTCAAGGCCAGAGCCTTTCTTATCATTCTTTTTTCATCTTCATGCCGGGCACAGGCTTCGAAATCATCTTCAGAAACATACCTGGCTTCAATGAAGCCTTCATTTTTCTGAGGCATGAGCCGGCCGCCGATTTCAGCCATCAAAAACCAGAAGACCGTCTTCTGGATGGTCTCGTCATTGTACCAGATATTCACGTACCGGTATTCGATTTCACCAATGGGCCGGATGACCCTGGCCCTGATCCCGGTTTCTTCCCGCACCTCTCTCAAGGCGGCATGGCGGTCGGACTCCTTTTCCTCAATCCGTCCCTTCGGCAAAACCCAGTCGCCATTGGCTTTTCTCAGCATCAGGATACCCGTCCCCTTGAGGACGATTCCTCCGGCACTGACAATCTCTTTCATCATTCTCACCCGATTCTTTACTTAACCAATTATACCATAGAAAAAGCCCAGTCTGAATAAAGACCGGGCTTTGGATATTCTCTACTTGACAGGCTTGAGTCTGGCGGTGAAGTGCCTCAGAACCTTGGGTTCATAGTCGAAGGTCAGCCCCACCAGCTGGTCCGCTCTTTTGCTGACGGCGATGACGGCATCGGCCACGACATCCATATGGCTGTCGGTATAAACCCTTCTGGGGATGGTGAGCCGCATCAGTTCCAGGGGAGATTCAAGGCTGTCCCCCGTATCGGGATCCCGGCCCAGCAGGAAGGAGCCGATTTCCACCGGTCTGACCCCGGACTCCAGATAGACCTCGTTGCAGACCGCCTGGGCCGGAAACTGGTCAAAAGGAATATGGGGGCAGATTTTTCGACAATCCACGAAAACCGCGTGGCCTCCCGTGGGGTATTGGATCGGCACGCCGCCCTCCCGCAGACGGTCGCCCAGATATTTGATCTGACCGATCCGGTGCTCCTGATAATCGAAATCCAGGGCTTCCATCAGACCCACCGCCAGGGCTTCCATATCCCTTCCGGAAAGTCCGCCGTAAGTGGGGAACCCTTCGTAGGGGACGCACAGACTTCTCACGGCCTGGTAGAGCTCTTCGTCATCCCTGATGGCGACGATGCCCCCCATGTTGACCAGTCCGTCCTTTTTGGCCGACATCATCATGCCGTCAGCCAGGGCATACATTTCCCGGGAAATTTCAATCAGGCTCTTGTCCTGGTATCCGGCTTCCCTCATCTTGATGAAGTAGGCGTTTTCAGCATAACGGGCGGCATCGATGAAAACCTTGAGGCCGTATTGGTCCGCGATTTTCTTGACGCCCTTCATGTTGCCCATGGAGATGGGCTGGCCCCCCGCTGAATTGCAGGTGGCGGTGATGACGATGCCTGCGATATGCCCGGGAGTTTTCTCCTTGATTTCCTTTTCAAGGAGCTCAAGATCGAAGTCCCCCTTGAAATCATCATAGGTTTCCGTGTCAAAGGCCTTTTTGTCGATGACGTTGATAGCCCTCCCCCCTGCCAGTTCCACGTGGGCCTTGGTGGTATCAAAGTGCATGTTGGAAATGACATAGTCACCCTTTTGTTTGATGATATTGGGGAAAACCACCTGCTCGGCGCCCCGTCCCTGGTGGGTGGGGACGACATACTGGTAGCCTGTGATTTCCTTGACCACTTCATCAAGCCGGTAAAAACTTCTTGAACCCGCATAGGATTCGTCCCCCATCATCAGGGCGGCCCACTGCCGGTCGCTCATGGCACCGGTGCCGCTGTCGGTGAGAAGATCGATATAGACGTCCTCCGCCTTGAGTGAAAAGGGATTGTAACCCGCCTCCTGGAGCTTCTTCTCCCGATGCTCTCTGCTGGTTTTTCTCAGGGGTTCCACCATTTTGATCTTGTAGGGTTCCGGTATTCTTGTTGCCATGAAATCGCCTCCGCATTATAAATTTATTTTAAGTCTTAAAATATTTTAGTAAATTCATTATACGATATTTTTTGAAGTCTTGCAAAAACTTTTTAATTTCAGGACCGCAATTCTTTTTGAAGATCCTTTACGAGCAGGTCAAAGTCATGGCGACAATAATGCTTCACCACATCGATGTACTTGTTTTCCACCAGCCGGATCCCTTTTTCCTCAAGAAACTGCCGGTCTCTCTTTGTGGTCTTGACGGGAAAGGCGTTCTGTTTTTTATAAATCTCCCGGGTCTCCCGGTCCAGGTGTTCGCTGTTGGCAAAGACCAGGTCGAAAAGCCCCCCTCCGACATGCCTTTCCATGACTTGAAGATATCCCTTGAGATGCTCTTCATCCGTCTCTCCGGGCTGGGTCATGAGATTGGCGATATAGGCCACCTTCGCCGACGTCCCCCGCAGGGCGTCCGCCACTCCCCGGACCAGAAGATTCGGCAGAATGCTGGTGTAGATGCTCCCCGGACCCACGATGACAAGGTCCGCCTCGTGGATGGCTTCAATGACCCCCTCGGTGGGCGAAGGTTCCGGGGGGACCAGGACCACCCGGTCGATGGCGGTCTGGTCCTTGATCACCGACAAGGGAATCTTCGATTCCCCCAGGACCACCTTGCCGTTCATCAGGGTCGCCTCGAGATGGATGTTCTGGGTGGTGACCGGCAGCACCCTGCCGTTGATGGCGATGATTTCTCCCACCTTGATCACGGCATCTCTGAAATCCTTTGAAATTCCCGTCATGGCGGCAATCATCAGATTGCCAAAGGACTGCCCCTTGAGATGACCGTTTTCATAGCGATAGTTGAAGAGTTCCTCGAGAATCGGTTCCACATCGGACAGGGCGATCAGACAAGCCCGGATATCTCCGGGAGGCAGCATCCCCAGGTCCTCCCTGAGAACACCGGAACCTCCCCCGTCGTCGGCGACGGTGACGATGGCCGTGATCTGGGAAGTGATTTTTTTGAGTCCCTTTAGAATCACCGACAGCCCTGTTCCGCCCCCGATGACCACTATTTTTGCCTCTGCCATTAACCGATCTCCTTGAAATCACGGTGGATTCCGCTTACTTTATAACCCTTTTCGGCAAGAATCTCCTCAAGCAGGACGACGAAGGTCACGCTCCGGTGACGGCCGCCGGTGCAGCCGAGGGCGATTACCGTCCGGTTTTTCCCCTCCTTGGCAAAATGAGGCATCAGAAAATCCAGCATTTCCTCGATTTTATTCAACATCTTCCGGCTTCTTTCATCCTTCATGATGAAGTCTCTCACCGGCTGGTCCAGCCCCGAAAGATCTCTCAGATCTTCATCATAGAAGGGATTGGGCAGGAATCTCAGATCAAAAACCATGTCCGCATCCATGGGTATGCCTTTTTTATAACCGAAGGATTGCAGGACCACCTCTATCCGGGAATGGTCCTTGCTGTCGAAGGTGGAGACGATTCTTTCTCTGAGCTGGTGAATGTTCATCTGGGAAGTGTCCACCAGATAATCGGATTTTTCCCGTATGGGGGCCAGTTTTTCCCTTTCCAGGGCGATGCCGTCAAGGATGGTGCCGTCCACTGAATGGGGATGACTCCTGCGGCTCTCCTTGTAGCGCTGCAGAATCGCAGAATCCGAGGCTTCAAGAAAAAGAATTTCAATCTCATCCACCTTTTTTTTGACTTCCCTGATGGACTTGTCAAGTTCGTCAAAGAGCTTGCCGCTCCTCAGATCGATGACAAAGGCGACTTCATCGATGGCCTCCCCGGTATGCCGGATCAATTTGATGAAATCCACCATCAGATTGGGGGGAAGGTTGTCAATGGTGTAGAAGCCGATATCCTCCAGGGCCTTGACCACGGAGCTTTTGCCGGCTCCGGACAAACCGGTTACAATGAGTACTTTCATAGACTGTCCTCTCTCAGATTGACCACCCGCTCAAGGGGCAGCCCCACCCGGATCACCCTATTGAGGGCTTCCTCGTGTTTTCCGACATCCCCGGGGGTATGGGCGTCGGAACCGATGATGAAATTCACCCCGGTCTTCATGCACACCCGCAATTCCTCCTCCGTCAGATGGCCGTGGGAATTGTTGATTTCCAGCAGGGTTCCGGTCTCTTCGGCCGCCCTGGCCACCGCCAGCATGTCCAAGGGACCCTTGGCCCCCGGATGGGTGAGGACGTCGATCTGATGGTTCATCAGGCAGTTGACCACCGACTCGGTATTGAGCGCCCTGGCTTTCTTTTCGAAGCCCCCGGTCCACCGGTTCAACAGATTGAAGAGATGGATCGGCAGATCCCTTGCCCATTTCCCGGGCTTCGATCCAAAGTGGTAGCCGCAGAGGACATAGTCCAGCAGACGGCGGTCCTCTGTGGTAACGTCAATCCCGCCGTCTCTGCCCAGGATATTCGCTTCGATTCCCAAGGTAATCCTGATCTGGGGATACTTTTCCTGAAGGAGGTCGATTTCCTCCCTCATGGATTTGAGAGCCCCGGCTTTGATTCCAAAACCCAGATGCCCCTGGCCGTGGTCACTGATCCCCACGACTTCAAGTCCTCGTTTCACTGCCTCCTTCACATTGTCCTCGATGCTGCCGAGACCATGGGAATAGGTGGTGTGGGTATGCAGATCCTTGATGATTCTCATATTTGATCCCTCTTCATGATTTTGACTTCAGGCTCCAGGTCCACCCCGAACTTCTCATGGACCGTCCTTTGAATCACCTTCATCAGGGTCGTGACCTCTTCGTAGGTGGCCTCCTGGACGTTGACCACGAAGCCGCAGTGAAGCTCGCTCACCATGGCTCCCCCGTATCTGAGGCCCCTCAACCCGGCATCTTCGATGAGCTTGCCGGCATAATGACCCGGCGGCCGCTTGAAGGTGGATCCGGCACTGGGGAGGTTCAGAGGCTGCTTGGTTTTCCGTTTTTCATCCAGCTCCCTCATTTTTGAGGCAATGACCTCCCCCTGTGCTTTTTCAAGCGCCAGGGTGGTCTCCAGCACAATATAGCCCTTCTCCTTCACCAGGCTGTCCCGGTAGCCGAAGGCCATCTGGGAGCCGGTGAAGACCAGAATCTCCCCCTCCCGGGTGAGAGCCTTGACTTCGGAGATGACATCCTTCATTTCCCCGCCATAGGCCCCCGCATTCATCACCACGGCACCCCCCAGGGTACCGGGGATGCCCGAGGCGAATTCGAGCCCCGACAAGTGATGTTTCAGGGCCACCTTGCTGACCCTCGACAGGAGGGCTCCGGCCTGGGCCACGATTTGATTCTTCCTGACCTCGATCCGGGACAGGTCGTCTCCAAGCTTCACCACCACCCCGGGGTAGCCTTCATCGGGGAAAAGCACGTTGGTCCCGTTGCCCAGAATCGTATACCGCGTTCCCTTTGACTCCAGGGCGACCACCAACCGGGCCACCTCCTCATAAGTCTTTGGGGTGAGCAGGACCTCCGCCGGCCCGCCGATCTTGAAGGAGGTGTGAGCGCTCAGAGGTTCTTCAAGGAAAACCCTTTCCGAACCGATGATGGTTTCAAATTCCTTTATACTCGATTTCATCTGTTCCTCCAAATGATTTGATCACTGCCCCTGGCAGTGGTGAAATTTCCCATGACTCAGTAGCGATTGAATCGGTTGCCCCTGGCGAATCCAATGAGCTCGATGTGATACTGCCTGGCAAGCTCAACGGCAAGACTGGTGGGGGCCGATCTCGAAATCACGGTTCTGACCCCGTTGATGGCGGCCTTTTTCATCATTTCAGAGGAAACCCTCCCCGTGGTCAGCACCACGCTGTCTATCAGACTTTTACCCTCTAAGAGCCCGTGGCCGACAATTTTGTCAAAAGTGTTGTGGCGGCCGATATCCTCATAGAAAATCATGGTCTCGTCGGGGAAAAAGGCAATGGAGGAATGGACGCCGCCGGTCCTTTCAAAAACCTCCGAAGCGCTCCTGAGAACCTCAAGCCAGCCCTTGACGGCCTCCGGATCGCTTTTGAAGGTCCATTCTCTAAAAGGCGGGGGTTGCTTGTCCAGGGTGTAGCCGCCTCCGAGACAGCCCGAGGTGACGGATTCCCGCAATTCCCCTCCAGGGACGCTTCTGAGGGTCACTTCAAAGTGATTTCCCTCGGAATGGATCCCCAGGATATCCACCAGGGACTCGATGAGTCCCGAATTCTTCAAAAACCCCACCACCAGCTCCTTGAGGCCTCCCTCTGAGGCATAGATCTCAAGGGTCCTTCCCTGATTGATGGTAATCTCTATGGCTTCTTCCCTGACCACTTCATCCACAAAGGACTCCCCGTGACCCGAAATGTTTTTCTCGATCAAGACTTCTTCGATCATGACCCTGTTCTCCTTTTTCTTGAGGTAGTCCCTGAGCTCTTTCGGGGTGTTGAGATTGGTGAAAAGCTTCATTTCATGATCATAGATCTTGAGAATCTCCTCCCCCACCGTGGCGACCCCCAGGTCGGCCAGGAGTCTTCCTATTTTAAGGTGGCCCTTTTCGAAGCTCTCTTCGATATCCCTGATCAATTCCCGGGAGTAAAAGCCGTGGAAGGGTTCAAGGCGGCTCCCGCGCTGAACCACCAGGGCCTTTGAGGGATGGCGGCAGAGAATCTCCTTCATCCTTTCCATGAGGCCGGTATTCAGGTAGGGCATGTCGCAGGCCGTGACAAAGAGATAGTCTGATTGTGAAACCACAAGCCCCTGGTGGATGCCGCTCAAGGACCCGTGGCCCCGGTATTGGTCGCTGATGACCCTGTAGCCGCGATGGTGATAGATTTCAGGCCGGTTGCTGATCACCATGACCTCGCTGAAGACCTTCTTCAATTCCCGGTAAAGCCGATCCACCAGGTACTCCTTGCCAAGATTGATCATCTGTTTGTCAAATCCCATCCGGCGGCTTTCGCCTCCGGCAAGGATGGCGGCGGATCCGAATTTTTTCATTGCTGACCCCTTGTTTTTCTTTCATCTTAACAAGACTATGTTGCAATTGCAAACACTTTGGTATACTGTAGTTGAAGGATTTTCTCAACGTTTCAAGAGCCGGTTGCCCTACCGTCCATCAATCTATGCCACCCAAGAATGGAGAAGCCATGAAGTCTATCAGAATCATCTTCAATCCCAAGGCCGGAAAAAAGGATGAAAAGTTTTCCATCGAAGACTTGATCCTGACCCTGGTCCACCAGGGACTGACCCTCAGCCTGTTCAAGACCGCCAAGGCGCTGGACGCCTACCACGAAGCCATCCGGGCCTCCGAGTCCCGGGAGTTCGATTTGATCATCGTCGCCGGAGGGGACGGCACCCTCAACGAAGTCGTCAACGGCATCATGAACAGCCGGTATCAAACACCTCTCGCCGTCTTTCCCATGGGTACCATGAACGACTTCAGCGAATTCCTGAAGCTGCCCAGAGACCCTGAGAAGCTGGTGGCGAAAATCCTTCAGGAGCAGATTCATCCCGTGGATGTGGGGAAAATCGGCGATACCTATTTCATCAACGTCGCCTCCATGGGCATCTTCACCTCCGTGGCCCATACCACCACCAAGGAATCCAAGAATCTCCTGGGACCCCTGGCCTACTACCTGGAGGTCTTGAAGCAGTTTTCGGCGACAAACCTGCCAAAGGCCAAGATTTCCATCCAGTGCGAACAGGTGGCCTACGAGGGGGACTTCGTCATTTTCCTCATCAGCAATTCCTCCAGCATCGGAGGGTTCCACAACATGGCCCCCAATGCCAGCGTCACCGACGGGAAATTCGACTGCGTCCTCATCAAGAAAGCCCCGGTCCACCGCCTTATCGAGGTCTTCCTCAAGATTCTCAGCGGGCAGCACATCACTTCTGAATTCGTGTCCTACTTCCAGACCTCCCAAATTGAATTCTCCACGGAGGAGGAAGTGGATGTCGACGGTGAATATCTGGGAACAGGCCGTTACAGGATCGACATTATTCAAAATGCGATTCAAATGATTATATGAAATGGGTGACTTATGTTTGATCTAGGAGAGTACCAGACCCTCAAGGTGACCAGTATCAAGAGTTCAGGCTTCTATCTTTCCGTAATCGATACCACCATCGATTACGACATTCTGCTGCCGGGGACCCACGCCCCGGAAGGGCTGAAACTCGGTGATGAGCTGGAAGTCTTCATCTATCGGGATACCAAGGACCGGCTGATGGCCACCACCAGGAAGCCGGCTTTCACCCTGGGACAACTCGCCCTTCTCAAGGTGATGCAGGTGGATGACAATGGCGCCTTTTTGTCCTGGGGGCTGGAAAAGGACCTTTTCCTTCCCTTTGCGGAACAGCTGGAGCCCGTCAAAAAAGGCGACGAGGTCCTGGTCCGTCTCTATATCGACAAAACCGAGCGTCTGGCGGCCACCATGAAGGTTCAAAGAGACATCGGCACCCATCCTCCCTACAAGGAGGGGGAAGGCCACGAGGCCACCGTCCTCAGTGTCCATCCGGATCTGGGGGCCTTTGTCGCCGTAGAGGACCTCTACGAGGGACTCATTCTGAAACAGGATATCCAGGGAGACCCCCGGACAGGAGACCGGCTCTTCCTTTACGTGACGCGGATCAACGACCAGGGGCAGTTGCAGATGGCCTTCAGAAAAATCATCCCGCTTCAGATCCAGGAGGACACCCGGTTGATTATGGATTTCTTGAAATCCCAGGGGGGGATCATGTCCTATACTGACAAGACGCCGCCTCAGGAAATCAAAAAGATTTTCGGCCTCAGCAAAAAAGCCTTCAAGAGGGCCCTCGGGAAACTCTACAAGGACGGCCTCATTGAATTGCATGAAAATGCCACCATGACAAAAGACAGGGTCTAAGCCCTGTCTTTTTATCGGATTTGACCGTGGATTTCCACCCGGTCCCTGGCCACGATGCGATTGTGGTCGTCCACGAAGACCACCCGGGGCTCATGGGTCCTGGCCTCTTCCTCCTCCATGATGCCGTAGGCGATGATGATGACCAGGTCATGGGGCATGAACTGGCGGGCCGCCGCCCCGTTGATGCCGATGATTCCGGAACCTCTTTCCCCGACGATGGTATAGGTCTCCACCCGTTCACCGTTGTTGATGTTGACCACGGCCACCTTTTCACCGGGATACAGCCCCGAGGCTTCCATCAGATCTTCATCAATGGTGATGCTTCCGACATAGTCCAGGTTGGCCTCAGTCACCCTGGCACGATGAATCTTGCTTTTATACATGGTGAGCAACATTTTTTTCCTCCATTAACCAATTGTCAATCAATCGGGTTTTTCCAACATAGACCGCCAGGGCCACCAGGGCGGTCTCTTCGATTCTCTCCAGGGGTTTTAGGTCGACCGGATCCACGATGGCAATGTAGTCCACCCGGGCCGAAGCCGCTTTTTCCACCAGGGACCGCATCCCGAGAATGATCTCCTCCGAATCCCTTGTCCCCTTGGCCACCATTTCCCTGGCGAAGGCCAGGGACCGGCTCAGGACCAGGGCTTCTCTTCTCTCGGCTTCGCTGAGATAGACATTCCTCGAACTCAGAGCCAGGCCGTCCTCTTCCCGGACAATGGGGCCCGAAACGACTTCGAGATCAAAATTCAGGTCCCTGACCATTTTTCTGACAATGCTCAACTGCTGGGCGTCCTTCTGGCCGAAAAAAGCCTGATGCGGTTTGACCATGTGGAAAAGCTTGGCCACCACGGTGGTCACCCCGTTGAAATGGGTGGGCCGGGACTGGCCGCAGAGTCTGCGGGTCATCTCTTCCCCCACGGAAACCGTGGTGGAAGACCCCTGGGGATACATGGCCAGGGGGGAGGGGAAAAACACCACATCCACCCCTTCGGCCTTAAGAAGGGCTTCATCTCTTTCGAGATCCCTGGGATAATCCTCAAGGTCCTCACCCGGTGCAAACTGGGTGGGGTTGACAAAAATACTCACCACCACGAAATCGCAGGCCGCCTTCGCCATCCTGACCAGGGAAAGATGTCCCTGGTGCAAAAATCCCATGGTGGGAACCAGACCGATAGTCCGTCCCTGGCGTCGAACCATCTCGGCTCTTTGATTCATCGCATTGATTTCTGTGATTCTTTCCATCATACGCTCCTACTCCAGGGCCTTCAACACCGACTCGTCGATGGTAAAACCGTGTTTTTTCTCAGGGAAAACCCCTTGATTGATATCCTCATTGAATTGCCTGACAGCACCCTTGATGGCCTCACCCATCTCCACGTACTTTCTCACGAACTTGGGAGTGAAATCAGGATACATGCCCAGGAAATCCTGGATCACCAGGACCTGGCCGTCGGTATAGCGGCCCGCGCCGATGCCGATGGTGGGAATCGTCAATTTTTCGGTGATGATCCTGGCCAGTTCCTCGGGAACCGCCTCCAGGACGATGGCCGCCACCCCCAGGCTTTCTAGAAGCAGGGCATCCTCGATAATCTGTCTGGCCTGGATCTCTCCCTTTCCCTGGACCTTGAACCCCCCGAAGACATTGACGGACTGCGGGGTCAGTCCCAGATGTCCCACCACGGGAATCTGGGCGTCGATGATTCCCTTGACCTTGTCCCGGATATGGGCGCCCCCTTCCAGCTTCACGGCCTGGGCACCGGTTTCCTGAATCGCTCTGCCCGCGTTTCTCACCGCCTCCTCCACCGTGGTATGGTAGGTCATGAAGGGCATATCAAAGACCACAAAAGCCTCCTTGACCCCCCTGGTCACCGCCTTGGTATGATGAATCATGTCCTCCAGGGTGACCTTGAGGGTATCTTCATAACCCAGCATCACCATCCCGAGACTGTCTCCCACAAGAATGGTATCGATGCCGGCCTCGTCGATCAGTTTGGCCGTGGTGTAGTCGTAGGCCGTCAGCATGGAAATCTTGTGTCCGCCGGTCTTGGACCGGATAAAAGACTGTACCGTAAATTTAGCCATTATTCGCGCCTTCTTTCAAAAGTTTTTTGATTTTTATCGTATCCGGTCCCGGCTCCACGAGGTTCAGGGTCTTGAGGGCGAGCAGTCTGTAAAGCTCCCGATCCTCGGACTTCAAGACCGCCAGATGCTTTTCGATGGTATCCCGGTCTCTTCGCTTGAGAGGACCGGTCAGGGCCTTCTCGGGACCCTCCTCGAGCAAGTGGGTGCAGGTCCCCTTCAGAAGGGGCTTGAAGGCCTGGAAGCCGCTTTCTTTATCTACCCCGATTTCCTCGATCAAATCGAAGGCGAAGTCCATCAGTCCCATGGTCAGATTGGCCATGATGGAGGCCCCCAGATGGTATTTGATCTTGTCCTCGGACTTGATCTCATGAAGGGGGTTTGGAATGCGATCAAAGATCCTCTTCAGATGAGGATCCTGTGGGTTTTCCACGAAAAAATGCATCTCCTTGAGGAGTTCATCCTCTACGGCCCGACTCGAAAAGGTCTGCAGGGGATGGCAGGCAAAAACCGAAGCCCCCAGGTCCTCAAGGGGCTTGAGAACCGCCACGGAAAGAGACCCGCAGGTATGTCCGAAGGATTTCCCCGCCAAGGGAAGACCCAGCCCCGAAATCCTCTTGACCACCGGCCCGACGCTGTCGTCATTGACGGTGATGAAGACGATATCGCTGGCAGCCAATAAATCCCTGAGATCATCGGTACTTTGATTTTTCCGCACAAAAAAACCAGAAATATCCAGTCCACCCTCAGCGAAATAACGCGCCAAGTTGGTACCTACCTTTCCGGCCCCGATAAATGCGATTTTCAAAGGCTCACTTCCTTCCAGCCGAGGTACAGTTCCACCAGGATGGATACCGTCCATAGCCATTCTACCACAAAAAAATAAAAAATAAAGGACGATCTTGTGATCGTCCTTTGTCATCCTTAGTCTTCCATGGTTTTGATTCTGTAAAGGAAACTGTACTCGTGGTCCACCTTTTCCTGGCAGGATTCACAAAGACCAAAGCGATTGACTTTTTTCTCGTCTTCACAACGATTGCATTTGCCGGTAATTTCAAATTTGTAGACTTCTTTAATCATCTTGTTCCCCTCCATTATTGTATACAGTTATTATCTAATGTGATTATACTTGCTCTTTTTATTTTTTGCAATCATAATTTTGAAAAACATCAAAAAAACTTCTATTTCCCCTGTTCATTCGAATTTTTTGAATATTTGAGCCTATACAGATTCATTATTGATTTTCTGCCAAAAAAAATAGAAGACTCAGTCTTCTACCATACTGATCAAGCCTTCTATAAAGGTTTTGACGCTGATTTTACCGCGATAGTTTGACTTCTTGCGGATAAAGTCCATATTGCGTTTGATTTCAATGAAATCAAACAGTCTTGAGGAGTACCTTTCAAACTTGTAGTGACTGAAATCCTCGACGCCCAGCATGGAGACATTGTCCATGGCCTGCTGAATGGTTCGCCGTACCCGCTGTTCGATGGCTCTGACGTTGAAGGACCCGTTATAGTCCTCAGAGTGATAAATTTCATGAAGCCGGTTGTACATGTCCCCGATATTGTAACGCTGGTATTTTTGACCTGAGTCTACTCTTTCCTCCAGAATGAGGGAAACGATGCTCAGGATGTCCTGGCCTCCCCGCTCATTGACGATGCCCAGATCAGAGAGGATTTCCGTGATCTGTTCCAGGGTGCCCTCCTGATTCTTGTCTTCATCCCGCGGGAGTTCTCCTCCGACCTTTACCGTCTCCTGAATTCTCAAAAGAATGCTTTGAAGATTGGCCTTTTCAATGGCTTTTTCAAGGACGGTCTTGACCTCCATGACGTTGATGGGTTTATTGATGAAGAACTCAATGCCGGCACGATAGGCATCCCCCACCATGCTTTTCGAGGTCACCTGCGAAAGCATGATGAACTGGGTCTTGGCGTTCCTCTGCTTGGCCTTGGTGACAATCTCCACCCCGTCGATTCTCGGAATCAGAAGATCCACCACCACGATGTCAGGTTTCAGAAGGTTCAAATCCTTCAAGGCCTGCTCCCCATCAGTGGATTTCCCCACCACCTGCCCAATATCATAATCTGAAATAATATTGTCCAGCATCGTCAAAATCGCTTCATCGTCATCAATCAGATAGATTCTCATAAGGCTGCCCCCCTTGCAATCGGTCTTTTTTTATCGCCACCCTGAAAACGGTATTGCCAGGTTGGTTTTCCCTGAGGTGAATCGTGCCCCCGTAGAAGTCCTCCACCAGGGCCTTGACATGGGTCAGACCCACGCCGGAGGACATCTGTCCGGTTTTCATATCGTATTTGGTGGAATAGCCCGGTGAAAAGACAATGTTTTTCTTGGAATTCTTGATGCCTTCACCGGTATCCATGATATCCAGGATCAGGCAATCCTGGTCTTCGATCTGGGTGATTCCGATGGTACCCTTTCTTTTAACGGCATCGACACTGTTGCTGAGGAGATTGATCAGGATGGTGATCAGGGGGTAGTAGTCCCCCACCAGGATTTTCTTGTCCTTGATCCAGGTGCGGATATCGATTTCCTTTTGCTGGACCACAGCCAGGCTGTCGGTGTTTTCCACAAGGATTTCAATGATCTCCATCAAGGGAATCCTGTCCATGTGGATATCCGCCGGGATGATTTTTTCCAGACCGGCGATGATTCTTTCATTGTCTTTTTTCACCTCGTGGATTTCATTGGTGAGTTCCAGGATCTCCTCCCTGAAAAGCCTGATATCCTCAGAACTGAAGGCCTCGTTGTCCCGGTGGGTCAGCTTGCTGTACAGATAATAACTCTTGCTCATGGCCTTTTCAACATCGTTCATGCTTTTTTTAAGAAAAAAGGAACCGGAACGCATCTTGGAGGCCAGCAGCAGGAATTCCTTGATCCGATGATTGTTCTCATCCTTGAGGAGCACCACATTGTAAAAGAGGAGGAGCACGTTCAAAATCAGAACGATGAGTCCCCGGATGGCACCGGCAAACAGAATACTGGTGAAGACCACCTCGACGCTTGACCGGTTGAATTCGTAACGGACCAGCGCCTCCACGAGATTCGCCGTGACATCGGTGATGCTGATATAGGTGACCAGCAGGACCGGCTGCTTCACCGCCTCCCGAATATTCAGCAGTTTGAACAGCATGCCATAGGTCAGGTAGAAGAAAAACGCCGGGAAATGGACCCTTAAAAGTTCAAGGCCTACCCCCCCTGAGGCCACCCCCAGCAGTATCCTGAAAACCACCACGACAAAACCCGTCATCAAGGTGGTTCTGAAGATGGGAGTGTCCTCAAACCGGACCAGGAGCAGGGCCAGGACCACGATGCCGATGGATATCCTGAAATCCGTTCCAAAGGGGTTCATATAGACCTGGCCGAAAATGGTGGTCGCTATGGCGATGATGAACATTTTGTTGAATTGGTTTTTGATCATGGTCTTCTCCTAGTCGAGATTTTCTTCAATGAATTGCTCCGTCTGTTCATCTATGAAATTTCTTCTCCAGAGGGCGATACCCGGCAGATTGAAATCCTTCACAATCTCCAGCCTCCTGCCGATGGCGGTTTCATCCTCAAGCCAGATCCGGTAAAGGGTATTGCCCTCCCGCCTCGAGGCGTAGTTCATGGACAGGTCCTCGAGATAGGTGATTTCAAAATTCCTCTCCTCAAGGTAGCTGTCGCGATTCTTGATTGAAAGCACGTTGGAGGTGTTGCCGCCCCCGGTGTCCTCCCACACCCTCATGTAGCCCGGGATTCCCAGGATGAGCTTTTCCGGGGGGACCAGTTCCAGGGTCTTGAGCACCCCTTCGAGGGTCCAGGGCAGGGAAGCCACGGGACCGCTGACATCAGAGGAAGCCCAGAACTCATCATAGGCCATGAGAATAAAGTAATCCAGGTAGCCCGCCAGGGTTTCCCGGTCGTAGACCTTGGACCACTGGTCACTCCCCTCAGGCACGGTGAAATCCATGGAAAGGGGCAGGCCTGTCAGGGCCATGACTTCAGATGCCTCCCTGACAAAGTCATTCAGGAGTTCCTGATCCGCCAGATAAATGTTCTCGAAATCAAGGTTGATTCCGTCATATTCATAAATGAGACTCAGCAGGACCAGCTGGGCGATGAAACGGCTTTTCAGAGCCTCCTCCTCCAGCATTTCCCTGGTCCAGTCGGGATTGAAAGCGTTGGAGACCAGGGCCCAAACCCTTTTTTCCTCTTCATGAGCCCACCGGCTATAGGTCAAATCAGCGGAATTGATGATGATGCCGTTGATGTTGAGGGCGAAAAGGGTGGGGGAAATCACGTCAGCACTTTTTTCCACCAGGACCGGATCGAAGCTGACCGCCTCCTCGTAGGAATTGATCTGATCCCATACCAGATAAAAGGGGTCATCCAAGGGCTCTTGCTCTCTGAAGGAATATCTGGAAAAATACCGGCCGTCCCCGGAGGATTCTTCGAAATCCTTTTCTCTGACAAAGCCGACAAAATGATCCGAGACCACAAAGACCCCTTCTCCTGCCAAAACTCCCAAGACCTCCTCGTCACCCTCCAGGCGGGCCCCTTCGATGTTGAGGTTGTGATTGATGTAGAGGTTCCCTCTGGCCCTCCCCGTCATCACTTTTTCCTCCGTCAGAAGATACCAGTGGTGGTCCACTTCGCCGTATTCAAAAAACAGCACCTTGGCCAGGGTGTCCAGAGGCAGGTAGTCTCCTTGATAGAGCGGGAGATTGATATCCACCAGGTTTTCCTTCAGATAGGTGTTGAGAGTCTGGTCTTCAAAATCAAGGTGGGCCTTGTCGATGGGAATATACACCCGCTGGCCGCTGGCCGAAAGTGTCATGTCCTCTGCCATGAATTCCTTGACAAAATGATAACTGATAAAGGGCCTGCCCTCAAAGATTTGCAGGGTCTCGGCGGGATGGAGCTCGCCGTTGAAATAAAATCCCTCCTGCCTCAGGTATTCTGAAACCATCTCCGCCTTGACCGCCCCGATTTCCCGGGTCAGTCGATGATAGGCCAGGCCGAAGGAAACAGCCAGGACCAGGAGCAGCAGCAATAGCAGCTTTTCACTTTTTTTCATCGTATTCTCCTCAATTCCAGCACATTTGGTGGATCAACTCCATTATATTATTTTATTGGACTAATTCAAAGAGCAAACCCCGCAGGGACTGAATTTCACCATGGCCTCACTGGCAATCATGGGAATCATGCTCTGGGAAAGATGACGGCATCCGAAGCGATGGTATTTCTTCCCCGTATCCGTGACGTAAAGCAGGGATTCGAAGGAGGGCAGCCGGATATCGTAGGCCACCACCCACCGCCGGCGGAAAAGACCATTGTAGGAAAGCGAGACGGTCATGGTGGTCAGTGAAAGATCGAAGGCCTCGAGTTCAAGACCGTCATAGCTTCTGACCATGGCGCCGATATCCTGATAACCCAGGCTCTGGGTGGTGGAGTCCAGAAGGGCCCGGGTCATGGCCTCTTCAAAGGCGTCAAAATAGACCTGGGCCAGGATGCCGTAGAGGACCAGGACCATCACCATGAGGAATACGGGCATGATGATCACGCCTTCAAGGCTGATGGAGCCCCTAATAGGAGGCTTCGAAAGTCCTGCTTTCATGCTTCGAATAATCGAAGGTTTTGAATTCATATGAAAAATCCCTCCTGATGGTCAGCCGGGTATAGTACCGGGAGGGGGACTCCCCCAGATGATGGGCCATGGCGGTTTTGATCCGGTTCAGAATCAAGAACTCCGGCAGGGTGATGAGGAGGATTTTCAGATAATCGGCATATTGCATCCCCCTTTTGAAACTCCTTTGATCGAGTTCGGCGGCGGTTTTGAGCAGGGGCACCCTGCCTCCCTCATACAGCTTGTCCACGTCGAAGGCTGAAGTCTTCAGGGCCGTCAACAGGAGCAGGGCGATCTGTGCCCTCGGATCCGGTCCGGCCTGGGTCGCGAAGTTTTTCATGTGCCTGGGACTTTTGAGATAGGCCACCGTGTTGAGGATCAGTCTCATCCCCCCGAGCTCCGCCATCACCGCCGGTCGTGATACCGCACTGTAGCCGATGCCCGTGAGAACGTACTCCGCCCCATAGGCATTGACGGGATTCCGGTTGCTCGAGTAACCCAGATAATCCACCACATATTCTCCCAGTAGAAAGGGACTCAGGAACTTCAGCATGAGGCTGTTGGAGGATAGCCCGGAAAAGGTGTCGAAAATGGTCACGAATTCTTCTCTGAGATGAATCTCGATCAGCTCTCCCTCAAGAATCGACTCCAGGGAGGGGACCGATCCTTCGAAAAACATGGCCGCCAGCAAAAAACTGTCGAGAAAGTCCATGATGATCCTTTCTTCAGGAATCTGCATGTTTTCGATGCCCGCATTGATGGTGTTCTTGAGGTCCATGATATGCTTCACCTCATTGATGACGCCGGCGATTTCCGAGGCCCCTTCCGTGAGTCCCAGAATCTCCCGACTGAGATCGCCCCCCGCCCGGTAACCCATGACTTCAATCAACTTGTCCCCCAGCACCGCCGACTCCCCGAGGGAGTCCTCATACCTGAATCCGTCCTCCTGGGACTTGATTGCCATGATGCCGAAGCGATTGAAAAGGGTCCTGTCGTAGGCCTTCATCCTTGAGTGAAGCATCAGATAACTCTCCCTCTCAAAGGTTCTTTCCCTGGAAAGGGATTCCCCGATATCCAGTATCACCCCACCCATCAGCAGCATCAGGGTGATGACGATGGTGATCATGGGGGTGACGGCCCCTCTAGAAGGCATCCAGAAACACCTTTTGCATAAGGATCCGCCGAAAGCTCTTTTCGAGATATTCCTCATAATCCGTCACCTCCTCTTCAAAATACCCCCTTGAAATTTTCTCGAAATCAACAAATTTCTGCAGGGTCCAGCCCAGGATCACCAGAATCAGGGTGATGACCAGCAGGGCTTCGATAATCAGTCTGCCTTGTCTGTTCATGAGCATGCTCCTTTATGGAAAGTGAAAAATCCATCCCCCTTCGGGGATGGATTCTTTTAATGCGGACTGGATTTTTCAATGATCCACAGCACCAGGGCGCCTCCGAAACCAAAGGAACCGACAAAGAGGCGGATCCAGGCTTCGGTATCCATGACACCGAGGGCCAGCAGAATCAGGATTGTGGCAAAAAACAATTTTTTGCCCAGGGATGTATAAGCCATTCAAGCCTCCAGAAAATCATCGAGGATCGCCACCACCTGCCGGTAGACCTCCTCCTCCGTACCGTTGGCATCCACCAGCTTGATGCGGTCGGGACAGGCCTCGGCGAGTTTGAGGTAACCCTCCCTCACCCGTCGGTGAAAACTCTCCCCCTCCTTGTCGAGACGGTCCTCCTGGCGGTCGTTGTCGGCAATCCGCCTTAGACCTGTTGCAGGATCCACATCGAGGAGGAGGGTCAGTTCCGGTAAAAAGCCCTCCGTGGCAAAGAGGTTCATCTGATACACCTCGTCCATGCCGATCCCCCTGACATACCCCTGGTAGACCACCGAGGAATCCACGTAGCGGTCAAAGAGAATCACCTTCCCGGTCTCCAACTGGGGAATCACCTTCTCTCTCAAGTGTTGACGTCTGGCCGCCGCATAGAGGAGGGCCTCGGTCTTGTAGTCCATTTCCGTATACCGGGTATCCAGGATGATGTCCCGTATGGCCTCGGAAATTCTGACGCCGCCGGGTTCCCGGGTGATCATGTAGGGAATCTTTCTGTGCAGGAAATACGCTTCAATCCTTTTGATCAGGGTGGTTTTGCCACTGCCGTCTCCGCCTTCAATGGAAATGATGTGCTGTTGCTTCATTTTAATCACCCGCTTTTTTTCTTCTAACCTCATTATAAGAAAATACCGCGACCTTTGTCACGGTATTTGTCCCATTATGCCATTTTTTCGATTCTGACCGCCGCCACCTTCAATTCCGGAATGTCCGCAATGGGGTCCAGGGCGACATTGGTGAGTCGGTTGACCGCCGCATCGGCAAAGTGGAAGGGAATGAAGACCACGTCCTCCTTGATGTTCCTGGTCACCTTGACCTTGATCTCGATTTCACCCCGCCTTGAACTGACCTTGACCCGTTCGCCGGCCCCGACCCCGAACCTTGACGCCGTGTCAGGGGAAATTTCGATATAGGATTCTCCCACGACTTCATTGAGACCCGGCACCCTGCCGGTCATGGACCGGGTGTGGTAATGGTACAGCAACCGCCCGGTGGTGAGGATCAAGGGATACTCCTCGTCGGCCATCTCTGCGGATTCCCTGTAGACCACAGGCTTGAAAAGCCCGAGGCCTCTTGAAAACCTTTCCTTGTGGAGAAAGGGGGTGCCGGGGTGGTCCTTGTCCTTCACCGGCCACTGCAGGCCCTTCTTGTCGATTCTCGGATAATCGATTCCGCCGTAAATCGGCGTACAGGCGGCAATCTCCTCCATGATCTCCTCAGGAGTCTCAAAGGCGTTGTGGTAACCCATCCGCTTCATCAGCTCGTTGAGGATCCACCAGTCGGCCTTGGCCTGTCCCGGGGGATCCAGGGCCTTTCTAATCCGTTGCACCCTTCTTTCCGTGTTGGTGAAGCTGCCGTCCTTTTCAGCAAAGGCGGCCGCCGGAAGCACCACATCAGCCTTCAGGGCCGTTTCTGTCATGAAGATATCCTGTACCACCAAAAAGTCCAACTCATCGATGGCCGCCTCAAAGTGGTTGAGATCAGGATCGGAAACCATGGGGTTTTCTCCCATGACGTAAATCATCTTGATTTTTCCCTCAAGGGCTTGGTCCACCATTTTGGGTAGGGTCAGACCCAGGTCCGGGGAAAGACCCTCGACTCCCCAAAAATCTTCAAATTTCCTTCGGGCCTTTTCGTCAGTGACCTTCTGGTAGCCGGGATAGACATCGGGCAGTCCGCCGAGATCGCAGGAACCCTGGACATTGCTTTGTCCCCTCAGGGGATTGACACCGGCGAATTCCACACCGACGTTCCCCGTCATCATGGCCAGATTGGCCACATTGTAGACCCCGTCGGTCCCGCTGGTATGCTGGGTGATGCCCATGGCGTAATAGATGCCGCCGCGTCGGGTGGCCGCATACATTCTGGCCGCCTTTCGGATGTCCTCCTCCGGCACCTGGCAGATTTCAGCCGATCTGGCGACGGAACAGTCCTTCAGGGCCCCGGCCATGGCGTTGAAATCCGTGGTCCTCTCCCGGATGAAGTCCTCATTGTAGAGTTTTTCCTCGATGATGGTTTTGATCATCCCGTTGAGGAGGGCCACATTGGTCCCGGGTTGGATGGGCAGGTAGATATGGGCGTCCCTGGCCAGGGGGATTCTTCTGGGATCCGCAACGATGAGCCTGGCCCCCTGCTTCACCGCCCGACGCATCAGGGCGCCGATTACCGGGTGGTTCTCCGTGGTATTGCTGCCGATGACGAAAATCACTTCGTTGTGGATCACTTCTTTGATACTGTTGGTCATGGCACCGCTGCCGAGTGTGGTTGCAAGACCTGCAACCGTGGAGCTGTGTCACAGGCGGGCGCAATGATCGATGTTGTTGGTCTTGAAAATCCCCCGGACCATCTTCTGGAGGACATAATTGTCTTCATTGGTACACCTTGCCGAAGCAAAGGCGGCAAAGGCCTCTGAACCGTGGGCCTTGTAAATCCCCGTCATTCTGTCCGCCACCAGGTCCAGGGCCTCATCCCAGGAGGCTTCCCTGAAGCCATCCCCCTCCCGGATCAGAGGGGTGGTCAGGCGGTCTTCGTGGCTGAGGAAGCTGTAGCCGAACTTGCCCTTCACACAGAGCATGCCTTCGTTCTCGCCGTCCCTGGCCGCATCCACCCGGACCACCTTGTTGTCCTTGACCACCAGGTCCAGTTGGCAGCCGACGCCACAGTAGGAACAGGTGGTGCGGACTTTTTTGTCGATATCCCATACCCGGAACTTTTCTTCGGTCTTGGGCATCAGGGCGGCGGTGGGGCAGACCTCGACACAGTTGCCGCAGCTGACACAGGTGGAATAAGCCATCCCCTTCTCGAAGGGATGGGATATGGCGGTTTCATGCCCTCTTTGAACAAAATGGATGGCGCTTTCACCCTGGAGCTCTTCACAGACCCTGACGCATTTGCCGCACAGGATGCACTTGTCCTTGTCAAAGGTATAAAAGGGATTGGAGTCTTCCAGGGGGGTCCGCACCTTCAAGGGGGCGAAGCCCTCCGCCTCCACGCCGTAATCGTAGCACAGGTCCTGAAGTTCGCATTCCCCCGCCTTTTGACAGCTCAGGCATTCATTGGGATGATCCTCCCAGATCAACTCAAGCAGCTGTTTTCTCGAAGCCCTGATCCGGTCACTCTGGGTGCGGACCACCATGCCCTCCCGGGCCGGTGTGGTGCATGAGGCCTGCAGTTCACTTGAGCCTTCGATTTCGACCCCGCAGATACGGCAGGCGCCCGAGGGCTTGAGCCGATCATCGTGACAAAGGGTCGGTATTTTGATATTGACCGATCTTGCCGCGTCGAGAATGGAAGTGCCTTTTTCAACTTCCACCGCAACGCCGTCGATAATTAACTTGATCATTTGCTCCCTCCCTATCTCTTGATGATGGCGTCCACGGGACAGGCCTCTTGACAGGCGCCGCAGCGGATACAGGCCGACGGATCGATGACGTGCTTTTCCTTCTTGTTGCCGGTGATACAACTGACCGGACAGACCGTCTTGCAGATACCGCAGCCGATACACTTGTCGGTGATGGTGTACTGAAGCAGGGCCTTGCAGACCCCGGCAGGACAGGTCTTGTCCTTGACATGGGCCTCATATTCGTCTCTGAAATACTTCAAGGTGGACAACACCGGATTCGGAGCCGTTTTCCCGAGACCGCAGAGGGAGGTGTCCTTGATGATCTGGCCGAGGCGCTCCAGGTCGTCGAGATCCGACATGACCCCTTCTCCTGAGGTGATTTTTTCCAGGATGCCCAGCATTTTTTTGGTGCCCTCCCGACAGGGAGTGCACTTGCCGCAGGATTCCTCCACTGAAAATTCCAGAAAGAAACGGGCGATGTCCACCATGCAGTTGTCTTCATCCATGACGATCATGCCCCCGGATCCCATCATGGAACCGATGTCCTGCAGGGATTCATAATCGATTTTCACATCGAGATGCTCCGTGGGAATGCACCCTCCCGATGGACCGCCGGTCTGGACCGCCTTGAATTTCTTGCCCCCGGGTATGCCGCCGCCGATATCGAAAATGACCTCCCGCAAGGGGGTGCCGATTGGGATTTCAACAAGACCCGTCCGATTGATCTTCCCTCCCAGGGCGAAAACCTTGGTCCCCTTGGATTTTTCAGAGCCGATGGCCGCATACCATCCTGCCCCGTTTCTGATGATGGGGGGAATATTGGCGAAGGTCTCCACATTGTTGAGAATGGTGGGCTTTGACCACAAGCCCTTGTCATTGGTTCTCGGGGGCTTGGGGGTAGGCATGCCCCGCTTGCCTTCAATGGAGGCGATGAGGGCCTTGGCCTCCCCGCAGACAAAGGCGCCGGCGCCGAGTCTGAGTTCGATGTCAAACCCGAATCCCGAGCCGAAGATGTCCGACCCGAGAAAACCCATCTCATGGGCCTGGTCGATGGCGATCTGCAGTCTTTTTACCGCTATGGGATACTCGGCCCTGACGTAAATAAAGCCCTTGGTCGCACCAATGGCAAAGGCGGCGATGGTCATGGCTTCAATGACACTGTGGGGGTCTCCTTCCAGGATGGACCGGTCCATGAAGGCCCCGGGATCCCCTTCATCCGCATTGCAGATAATGAATTTTTCATTCCCCTTGGCCAGATAGCCGCTGCGCCATTTCCTGCCGGTGGGAAAGCCCGCCCCTCCCCGTCCTCTCAGGCCCGAGGCTTCCACCTCTTCGATGACGCCCTCGGGACCAAGCTGCAAAATCGCTTTGGCCAGGGCCTGGTAGCCGTCATATCGGATGTACTCCTCGATTCGCTCGGGATCGATGAGTCCGCAGTTTTTCAGAGCAATCCGCTCTTGTTTTCTGATATAGTCCATTTCCAGAACTGAGTGCTTTTGATCCAACCCATTCCCCCCTTAATCGTAGGCTCCGATGGTGTATTTTTCAATCACGTGATGATGGAGAAGATGCGCCTCCAGCACCTCGACGGCCTTTTCGGGCGTCATGTCGACATAGGTGGTTCTTTCGCCGCCGGGTTCGAATATTTCAAACATCGGCTCAAGACGGCAGATGCCGATGCAGCCGGTCTGTTTCACCTTGACCTGCTTCAAGCCCTGCTCTTCCACAAAGGCCATGAGGGCCTTCATCACCGGCTTGGCCCCTGCTGAAATACCGCAGGTCGCCATCCCCACCATGATCTTGATCTCATCCGTCGCTTCCTCCCGGCCAATCCGTTCCTTCAGAGCCATCAATTCTTCAAAGGATTTCACCGCCAGCCCCCCTGTCATTTGTATTTCTCGAGAATTTTCAGAATCTCGGATTCCTTGACCTTGCCGTAGACATCATCATTCACCGTGACAATCGGCGCCAGGCCGCAGGCCCCGATACACCGGGTCCCCACCAGGGTGAACTTCCCGTCGGAGGAGGTTTCGCCAATGCCGATGCCCATGGCCTGGGAGATTTTATCCATGATATTCTGAGACCCCTTCACATAGCAGGCGGTTCCCAGGCAGACACTGATGACATGGTCCCCCCTGGGCACCATTCTGAATTGTGAATAAAAGGTGACCACCCCGTAGATTTCCGCCAGCGGTATATTGGCCTTTTCGGCAATGTAACTCTGGACCTCCTCGGGAATCGCCCCAAAAATATCCTGAGCCCCCTGAAGCAAGGGCATCAATGGTCCCGGAACTCCCTTGTAGCGCTCCAGAAGTTCGTCGAGGGCGCTAAAATTTTCTTCCGTCAAGATTTTTTCCAGCAATCCTTTTCCCCCCTGTCAAACAACTTAACATCATTATAGCATTAAACCCACCGTCACCAAAAACACTTATTGGTTTTTTTCAAAGTAATTTTTGATGTTCCGGGCCGTTCTTTCATCAATTTTCGGGATGGCCGTCAATTCCTCAAGAGTGGCTTTTTTGATGGCGGCCAGGTTCTCGAAGTGCTTCAAAAGGATGGTTTTTTTCACCTTCCCCACCCCCTGGATCTCATCGAGGAAGGATTCCGTCATCCCCTTGACCCTCAGGGTCTTGTGATAATCAATGGCGAAGCGGTGCACCTCCTCCTGAATCTCGTAGATGAAGGCATACAGCTCTCTGGATTCGGACAAGGGATATTCCCGCTGCTTGTGGATCAGACCCCGGGTGCGGTGAAAGTCGTCCTTGACCATGCCGATGACAGGGATTTCAAGGCCGTAGGAGGCCATGACCTCCTCCACCACGGAAACCTGGCCCTTGCCCCCGTCCAGGAGGATGAGATTCGGCCACCGGGAAAAAGAAGCTTCGGAGTATTCGTCGATCAATCTTGAGAACCGCCGGTCCAGCACCTCCCGCATGGAGGCGTAATCATCGATTTTCTGATGGGATTTGATCTTGAACTTCCGGTAGTCGTTCTTTTTCTTCTGGCCATTCTCATAGACCACCATGGTGCCGACGTTGTAAATCCCGTAGAGGTTTGAAATATCATAGGCTTCGATCCGTTCCACGGGCCCTATGGGGATCAGCCCCTTGAGTTCGTCGATGATGCGCCGGTATTTCTCCTCTTTTCCCCGGTGCTGCTGGAGGTATTTGTCCAGATAATCCTTGCCGTTGACCTTGACCAGACCCAGAAGCTTTTTCTTGTTGCCCTGCTTGGGCACCGTGATCATCACCGACCGCCCTCCCGTTTTCGAGAGAATCCGGGTCACGGCTTCCATCTCGGGAAAGGTTTCCTCCAGGATGATTTCCCTGGGCAGGTAGGAGGTCCCGGTGTAATACTGCAGCAGGAAATTCCTGATGATTTCGCCGTAATCACTGTCGATGCCCTTGTCCAGAATAAAGTTCTGCCGGTCGATGAGCTTGCCCTCCCGGACAAAGAATACCGTGACGGCCACCTCCTGGTCCCCCTCCACCAGCCCGATGAGATCCTGGTCGATTCCCGGGGCGTTGACCACCTTCTGCTCGATGGTGAGGGATTCAAGGGCGGCGATCTTGTCCCTGAGTGCCAGGGCCTTTTCGAAGGCCAGGGCTTCAGAGGCCGCCTGCATCTCCTCCTTCATGGCCTTGATGAGACTCCTTTGATTCCCCTTGAGAAAAACCTCGATCTCTCGGATCAATTCCCGGTAGGACTCCCTGACCTCGTCGGCATGGACACAGGGGCCGATGCACCGGTGGATATGGTAGTTGAGACAGGGCCGCTTGACCCGGGACAGATCCCGGTTGCATTTTCTGATGGGAAAAATCTTGTGGAGAATCTCGAGGGTCTCGTTGACGGCGAAGTTGGAGCTGTAGGGGCCGAAGTACTTGTTGCGGTCATTTTTCACCTTTCTCGTCTTCACCACCCGGGGGAACTCATCCTCATAGGTGATCATGATATAAGGGTATTGCTTGTCGTCCTTGAGCAGGACATTGAACTTGGGACGATGCCTCTTGATCAGATTGGATTCAAGGGCCAGGGCCTCTTCCTCGGTATCGGTGATGATGTATTCAATGTCGTCGATGTTCACCACCAGGGTCTGGGTTTTGGGTGAATGGCCGTTGAAACCTTTGAAGTAGGAGGATACCCGGTTCTTCAAATGCTTGGATTTGCCGACATAGATTATCCGCCCATAGGCATCCTTCATGAGATAGACACCGGGGGTGGCCGGCAGTTTCGCCAGTATTTCTTCGATGTTCGGTTTGATATTGATCACCATCACCTCCAAAAAAAGCCCTGTTCCCGATCGAAACAAGGCCAAAGTCACATCATTTGTGAAGCACCTTTTTCAGATACTCCCCCGTAAAGGAGGTCGCATGTTCACTGATTTCCTCCGGAGTCCCCAGGGCCACCACCTCGCCGCCCCGGTCTCCCCCCTCGGGACCAAGATCGATGATATAATCCGCCGATTTGATCACGTCGAGATTGTGCTCGATGATCACCACCGTATTCCCCCCCTCTGTCAGGCGGTGGATCACATCGATCAGCATGTGGACGTCCGCCATATGCAGACCCGTGGTGGGCTCATCGAGAATATAAAGGGTCTTGCCGGTGCTCCGCTTGCTGAGCTCCGTAGCCAGCTTGATTCTCTGGGCTTCTCCCCCGGAAAGCTGGGTGGAGGGCTGTCCCAGTTTGACATAGCCCAGTCCCACCTCCTTGAGGGTGACCAGCTTGGCGCTGATCTTGGGAATATTCTCAAAGAAGACCAGGGCCTCCTCCACTGTCATGTCCAGCACCTGGGAAATGTTCTTCCCCTTGTATTTCACCTCAAGGGTCTCCCGGTTGTAGCGTTTCCCCTTGCAGACCTCGCACTGGACGTAAACGTCGGGCAGGAAATGCATCTCGATCCGGTTGATGCCGTCCCCGTTGCAGGCCTCGCACCGGCCCCCCTTGACATTGAAACTGAACCGGCCCTTTTTATAGCCCCGGACCTTGGATTCAGGCATCCGGGCGAAGAGGTCCCGAATCGGGTCGAAGACCCCCGTATAGGTGGCGGGATTGCTTCTAGGGGTCCGGCCGATGGGGGACTGGTCGATGTCGATGACCTTGTCGATGTACTCGGTCCCCTTGAGCTCCCGAAATTTTCCGGGTCGCAGTCGGCTGCGCTTGTTGATCGCCACATAGGTGCCCTTGAAAAGAATTTCGTTGATCAAAGAGCTTTTGCCGGAACCGGAAACCCCGGTGACACAGGTGAATATCCCCAAAGGAACCTTCACGTCCACACCCTTGAGATTGTTCTGCCCGGCCCCGATGATTTCAAGGAATTTGCCATTGGGCCGCTTTCGCTCTGCCGGTATCTCGATGGTCCTGCGGCCGGAAAGGTAGTCTCCAGTGATGGATCTTTCACAATCGATGACATCCTGGTAGGATCCCGCCACCACGATTTCTCCACCCTGGGCGCCGGCTCCCGGCCCCACATCCACGATGAAATCCGCACTTTCTATGGTTTCCGTATCGTGCTCCACCACGATGAGGGTATTGCCGATATCCGTCAGTCTGCGAAGGGCGTCGAGGAGCTTGCGGTTGTCCTTTTGATGCAGTCCGATGCTGGGCTCGTCCAGAATGTAGAGGACCCCGACGAGGCCTGAGCCGATCTGGGTCGCCAGGCGGATTCTCTGGGATTCTCCGCCGGAAAGCGTGCCTGCCGACCTGGAAAGGGTCAGATAATCCAGACCCACGTTTTTGAGAAAGTTCAACCGTCCCAGGATTTCCCTGATGATCTGGTCGGCAATCTGCCGTCTGGTCGCCGAGAGTTCGAGATTTTCAAAGAATTTCAAGGCATCCCTCACCGGCAGGTCTGTCAGATCATGGATGTTGAGCCCCCCCACCGTCACCGCCAGCACCTCATCCTTGAGTTTTTTCCCGTGACAGGAGGAGCAGGGCACGAAACTCATGAAATCCTCGATTTTTTCCTTGATGTAATCGCTGTTGGTTTCGTGGTAACGGCGCTCCAGGTTTTTCACCACCCCTTCAAAGGGGGCGTAGAATTCCCGGCTGCCGCCGTATTTCGACTCGTAGTGGAAACGGATTTTTCTTTCACCGGTCCCGTTGAGGAGTTCGTCAATCAGCTTCTCGGGCATCTTGTTCACCGGTGTAGCCTCATCCACCTCGAAATCCTTCAGAAGAGACCGGATCATCTGGTGGTAATAGGTCCCCTCGGTGGTATTGATGAAGGGGGCGATGGCGCCCTCATTCACCGAAAGCTCCGGACTGGGGATGACCAGTTCCGGATCCACCTCCTGGAGGTATCCGATTCCCTTGCAGTGGTCACAGGCCCCATAGGGGGCGTTGAAACTGAACATTCTGGGTTCCATCTCACTGATTCCCGCCCCGTGGATGGGACAGGCGAATTTCGTATTGTAGAGGGTCTCTCCCCCATCGAGGCGGTGGATGATCACCGAGCCTTCGGAAAGTTTCAGGCTGGCCTCCACCGAATCACTGAGGCGGGACTCGATGCCCTCCTTGATCACCAGCCGGTCGATGATGATTTCGATATCATGCTTTTTATTCTTATCCAGTTCGATGTTTTCGTCCAGTTCAAGTCTTTCCCCGTCTATCCGGGCCCGCAGGTAGCCCTGCTTGATGAGTCGCGTGATTTCGTTCTTGTGGGTGCCCTTTTTCCCCCGGATGACCGGTGCGATCACCTGGAGCTTCGTTCCCGCAGGAAGACCCATCACCTGATCCACGATCTGGTCCAGGGTGGTGGACTCGATCACTTCCCCGCAGACGGGGCAGTGGGGCGTCCCGGCTCTGGCATAGAGGAGTCTCAGATAATCGTAGATTTCCGTCACCGTTCCCACGGTGGACCGGGGATTGCGGTTGGTGGTCTTCTGGTCGATGGAGATGGCCGGTGAAAGTCCTTCGATGAACTCGACATTGGGCTTCTCCATCTGCCCCAGAAACTGCCGGGCGTAGGAAGACAGACTTTCCACATAACGACGCTGCCCCTCGGCGTAGATGGTATCGAAGGCCAGGGAGGACTTTCCCGAACCACTCAGACCCGTGACCACCACGAACCGGTCCCGGGGAATTCTCACGTCCACCTTCTTGAGATTGTGCTCCTGTGCCCCTTTGACATAGATGGTATTATTCATGTTGACCCCTCAATTGTTTTTTTAGTCGATTGATGATATCGCGATATTCAATGGCCTTTTCAAACTCGAGCTTGGTAGAGGCCTCAAACATCTTGAGTTCATATTCCCGGAGTTTGTTCTTGATTTCCTTCTGACTCATCACCTTTTCACCGGATTTGTAGGTCTCGAACTCCTCGGCCGCCCTGGTGGCCTCGATGATGCCTCGAATCTCCTTGACAATGGTGGTGGGGGTGATGCCGTTTTTCTCATTGTAGGCCTGCTGGATGGCTCTTCTGCGGTTGGTTTCATCGAGAGCGAACTGCATGGAAGGGGTGATCTTGTCGGCGTACATGATGACCTTCCCCTCCTGATGCCGGGCCGCCCGGCCTATGGTCTGGATCAAGGAGGTGTCGGAGCGCAGGAAGCCCTCCTTGTCGGCATCGAGGATGGCCACCAGGGAGACCTCAGGCAGATCAAGCCCCTCCCTCAGCAGATTGATGCCCACCAGGACGTCGAATTCTCCAAGCCTGAGGTCCCGGATGATTTTCATCCGCTCCAGGGTATCGATGTCCGAGTGCATGTACTGCACCCTGACCTCGTAGGACTTGAGGTAATCCGTCAGGTCCTCCGCCATCCGCTTGGTGAGGGTGGTGATGAGGACCCGCTCATTTTTCCTGGCCCTTGTCACGATTTCGCCGTAGAGATCGTCGATCTGTCCCTTGACCCCCCGCACCTCTATTTCAGGATCCAGGAGTCCCGTGGGACGGATGATCTGCTCGGCGACGAGGGTTGAATGCGCTTTTTCGTAGGGCCCCGGGGTGGCGCTGACGAAGACCGCCTGCGGAATCAGTCCCTCGAACTCGTTGAAATTGAGGGGCCGGTTGTCATAGGCCGATGGCAGTCTGAATCCATACTCGACAAGATTCTTCTTTCTTGAAAAATCTCCCCCGAACATCCCCCTGACCTGGGGCAGGGTCACATGGGACTCGTCCACCACAAGAAGAAAATCCTCGGGAAAGTAGTCGATCAGGGTAAAGGGTCTCGAACCCGGTGCCCGCTGGGAAATGATTCTTGAGTAATTTTCAATGCCCTGACAGAATCCGACTTCTCTGAGCATTTCAATGTCGTAGCGGGTCCGCTGCTCGATTCTCTGAGCCTCCAGAAGCTTCCCCTGGTCCTTGAAATAGGCGATCCGCTCGAGAAGTTCCTCCTCGATGACCTCGATGGCCCGCTCAAGCTTGTCCTCCTGGGTCACATAGTGGGAGGCGGGAAAAATCGCCACATGGTCCCTGAGACCCAGGATTTCTCCCGTGAGGACATTGATTTCTGAAATGCGGTCGATTTCATCGCCAAAGAGCTCCACCCGGATGGCGTTTTCACTGCTGTTTGCCGGAAAAATCTCCACCGTATCCCCCCGCACCCTGAAGGTGCCCCGGCTGAAATCCATATCATTGCGGGTGTACTGGATCTCCACGAGTTTTTTGAGGATTTCGTTCCGCGGTTTTTCCATGCCTTTTCTCAGTGAAATGACGAGGTTCTTGTAATCCACCGGGTCTCCCAGACCGTAGATGCAGGAAACCGAAGCCACGATGATCACATCCCGGCGGTCGAAAATCGCCGTGGTGGCGCTATGCCTCAACTTGTCGATCTCATCGTTGATAGAGGCGTCCTTTTCAATAAAAAGATCCGCCCCCGGTATATAGGCTTCAGGCTGATAATAATCATAATAACTCACGAAGAACTCCACGGCGTTGTCCGGGAAGAACTCCTTGAATTCCGCAGCCAGTTGCGCCGCAAGGGTCTTGTTGTGGGCGATGACCAGGGTCGGTCGCTGCACCCTTTCAATCACCTTGGCCACGGTATAGGTTTTACCGGATCCCGTGACCCCCAGCAGGGTCTGGAAACGGTTGCCCCCATCCAGGGATTCCACCAGCGCCTCAATCGCTCCGGGCTGGTCCCCCTGAGGGGTATAGTCTGATTTTACGATAAATCGATTCATGTCAACTCCCGAACGTATGTTTTACTTTATTATACACGTTTCTCCCCTGCTTTTTCAAGAAAAAACAGAACAGCCCTTCAGAAGGCTGTCCATCATGTGACGGTTATCTCTTTTTCATCGAGTTTGTGGTTGATGCTCTTGATGGCCACATTCCTGACGATGGCCATCACCGGGACCCCCACGAGCATTCCCAGGAGTCCGAAGAGACCACCGCCGATGAGAATGGCCAGGATGATCCAGAAGGGAGACATCCCCATGGACTGTCCCAGAATCTTGGGCCCGATGACGTAGCCGTCCAGCTGCTGCAGGATGAAGATGAACAGGACGCTCCAGACGGCCAGAATCGGATCAAAAAACAGAATGATGATGGTGACCGGAACCGCCCCGATAAAGGGTCCGAAATAGGGAATCATGTTGGTGACCCCGATGATCATGGCCAGGAGGAGGGTATAGGGGGTGCCCAGGACATTGAACCCCAGAAAGGCGATGACGCCGACGATGACGGAATCCAGAAGCTTCCCGATGATGTAGCTTGAGAAGATCCGGTCGGAATCCCGGAAAAGCTCCAGCAGATAGGTCGTGGTCTCCTTTGAAAAACTCGCGTACATGAACCGTTTGATGCCTCTGCCGAAGGCTTCCTTGTCCTTGAGGATGTAGATGGAAATGATCAGCCCCATGAAGAACTTGAAGACCCCTGAGCCGAAGCCGAGGACGGAATCCAGCAGGGTGGTGATGAAGGTGTCGAAGATACCGCTGATATGACTGATGTATTCGTCCACCGCCGTAAAATCGATGTACTGGGAAAAGCTGTAGTTCTTGAGACTCGCTATGCTGTCCGCCAGAAAAGTCTCGAGGGTCACGATGAGCTGTGGCAGGCGATTCACCAGTTCCGTGATGTTCAGCACCAGCCGGGGCACCACCACGACGCCGAGGGTGATGATCAGGCCCAGCAAGACCAGGTAAACGATGGCGATGCTGTAGGTGCGGTTGATTCTCGGCAGGGATTCAAGTCTCTTGACCGCCGGATGAACGATATAGGCGATGACCATGGCCCAGATCAGGGGGACCAGGACGCTGATGACCAGATTGACGAAACTCTTGATGGCATCGAGGCTGTTCAGGGATTTGTAGAAAATGATTCCGATCAGGATCAGGGGCAGCCATCGGATGTAGGGAATTTTACTGTTCTTCATCAAAATCCTCCCGACTGTAGGTGCTGATGATGGCATTGATATTGTCCCACTTGAAACCCAGGATCACATAATCCCGGTCACCGATCCGATCGATTTTGGTTTCAAAAATCTCGCCGCCGATGGACTCGTAGAAATTCACCGAAGGGTTGTCCTTGTTGCACCACACGATGGTGCTGGCGCACTTGCTTTGAGTCAGTTCCCTGAGACAGCCGAAAAACAGGTCCTTGCCAAGACCTGAATTCTGATACTTGTCCAGGACGAAAATGGCGGAAATCTCACTGTCATAGGCCTTGTCCTCCACGGGACGGCCCTTGACGAAGCCGACGATTCTGCCGTCGCTGGCCTCCGCCACCAGGACATCGTTCTCCTCCGCCAGAATCTTGTACCATTTCTTCTTGGTCTTTTCATAATCGACCTTTCCCATCACATCCTCAGGATAAATCTGGGAATAGGTCCTGAGGAACATTTCGTAGTGGACTTTGGCGACACCTGAAGCGTCATAGACGCTCGCTTTTCTAATGATCATGATCGGCTCCTTGGGTGATGGTGGTTAAATAGTCTGTGGCAAAATCCAGGACACCATCTTCGGATTCTTCCAAATCATATCCCTGGGCTTCGATGTCTTCAAGATTGATATCCGGCTCGATCCCTACGCCGTGTATATTTACCCCGTTGGGGGTGAAATACTCACTGATGGTGAGCTTGAAAGCGCTGCCATCCCTCAAGGGTACTGAAATCTGCACCACGCCCTTGCCGAAGGTGGTCTCTCCCACCACCACCCCCGAGTTGCTGTCCTGGATGGCCGCCGTCAGGATTTCCGAGGCACTGGCACTTCCCCGGTTTGTCAAAACCACCAGGGGAAGGTCGACACGACTCCTGTCGGACCTCTCGACGTCCTTGTTGCCTTCCCTGTCCTGGGTGTAGACGATGATCTGCTCTCCCAGGAGCAGGTCGGCGATCTTCACCACCTCGTTGAGGGAGCCCCCGGGGTTGTTTCTCAAATCGATGACCAGGCCGGAGACGCCGGCGGACATCAACTCATTGATGGCGGCCTCGAACTCACTGTAGGACTTGTCGTCGAAGGTGGTGATCCTCAAATAACCCAGATTCTCCTCCAAGGCCTCGAAAATGACGGACTTGGTCACGACGACGGCCCGGGTGATGGTCACGGTGAAAATTTCCGTATCCTCCCTGTCGATGGTCAGGGACACGTCGGTACCCTCCTCCCCCTTGATGAGGGATACGGCATAGTCCAGGGATTCCCCCCGGATGTCGATGCCGTCCACCTTCACGATCCGGTCTCCAGGCATGAGGCCCGCCGCCTCGCCGGGAGTCCCTTCGATGGGGGAAACCACTGTCACGATATGGTCCTCACCTTCGGTGACGGTCACTCCGATGCCGCTGTAGGTGCCGCTGTTGATTTCCTTGAAGGCCTGGTACTCCTCCCGGGTCATATATACCGAGTAGGGATCGTCAATGGCCTCAAAAACACCCTTGAACAGGTAGTCGTCGAAGGGAATATCATCGATTTCACGGTAAAAATGGTCTTCGATATACTCCTCAAGGTAAAGCACCTTGGCAAATCGATTCTCGAGGGCTTGAAGCTCGTCATAACGGCTTGCACTCACCAGAACCTTGTCGTCTATTTTCAACTGGACGAAATTGCTGACGATAAACGTACTGAAGCTGACAAAAATGGCAACCACCATTATCAGGATCAAGAGTCTGCTTCTCTTCATAGTTTCACCATTCCTCTAATTTGCTGTCACATAGGTGAGGGGGTCGACGTAGTCGCCGTCGACCCTGACCTCGAAGTGAAGATGGGGTCCCGTAGAGAGACCGGTGGTCCCGCTCAGGGAGATGGGATCTCCCTTTGTCACTGTCTGGCCGACCTTGACCAGGAGTTTTGAATTGTGGCCGTAGAGGGTCACAATGCCTCCCCCATGGTCGATCATGACCACCAGACCATAACCCCCGTACCAGTCAGAATAAATGACATCGCCGCTTTGAGCCGCCACGATGGTGGTCCCTGAAGGCGTTCCGATATCGACTCCCGTGTGGAGTTTTCTGATATTGAGAATGGGATGGATCCGATAGCCGAAGGGGGAGGTGATGCGATACACGCCGGGAGCCGGCCAGGCCATTTCGCCTCCCACATAGATTTCCTGCAGTTTCAGGTTGGCGATGATGCTGGTCAGCTGATCGGCGTCACTGTTCAACCGGTCCACCTGGCTTTCCAGGGCCTGCAGATCCTTGTTGAGCTGAATCTTTTTGGTCTCCAGGACGCCGACATCCTCGTTGAGACGTCCCTGTTTGACCTTCAGTTCGTCCTTGGTGGACTCGAGGCTCACCTTGGCTGCTTCAAGCTCCGTCTTCAAGGCCTCCATGTGACTGATTTCCTCCCCCAGAACTTCTATGAGGTCGGTATCGTGGGCCACCAGCAGCCGGATCATGTCGATGCGGGTCAACAGGTCTTCAAAGTCCCTGGCCCCGAATACGATCTCGAAGTAGCCTACATTTTTCGATTTGTACATCACCCGGAGACGTTCATAGAAAATCTCCTTTTTCTCTTCAAGGGTGGTTTCAGTATTTTCAAGTTCAATCTCCTTGAGTCGGATTTCCTCCTCATAACCGGCAATCTCGTCATCGAGGGTGGTGATTTCATTGTCCAGATTCCTGATGGAATTGTTGAGGGCGTTGACGTCATTGACAATCTGTTTCTTGCTGGTCTCCTTTTCCCTGATGGCGCTGTCGAGGGCTTTGATGCTTTCCTGGACCTTTTGCAATTCATCTTCCCGGTACTGGATCTCGCTGCTGGCCATGGCAAAGGAGGAGGCCAGCAGGACCAGGACCAGGAGGATTGAAATTGTTTTTCGCTTTGTCATCGTCATCACCTACACGTTCAGATATCGACGGATCGACATCATGGAACCCAGGGCGCCGATTCCCGCGCCGATGAGGATATTGAGGGACAGGATTTCGCCGACGATGGTTTCAACGTTGAGGATATAGGCCGCAAAGACCACATAGAACTGGCTGGTGAACAGGTTGAAACTGTAGTTGTAAATCAGGTAGACCAGGCCTGTGGCGATGAGAGAGCCCACCAGACCCAGCACGGTCCCTTCCAGAATGAAGGGCCAGCGGATATACCAGCTGGTCGCCCCCACGTATTTCATGATGGATATTTCCGTTCGACGGGCATTGATGGTCAGCTTGATGGTATTGTTGATGATGAAGGTGGCGATACCGGCAAGAAACAGGGTCAGGACCAGGCCGATGTTTCTGACATAACTGGTGAGGTCGATGATCTGGTTCACCAGATCCTTGTAGAACTTGATTTCCTCGATTCCCCGGAGTGTCGTCATTTTCCGGACCACCTGGTCGGCGAAACCGATGCTCTCGAGATTCACGATATAGCTGTTGGGAAAGGGATTGTACTCCAGTCCGTCGAGCAGATAGGCATACTCGTCGAAATCGATGCGCATGTTCTCAAGGGCCTGGTCCTGGGTTTCATAGACAATGCTGTGAACCCCCTCTATGGCCTCGATTTCCTGTCCCAGAGCCATGATTTCCTCTTGAGTCAGTCCCTCGGCCACATAAACGCTGATGGAATCAAACTGATGTCTGATCCCCTCGGAAAAAGAGTTGATATTGATGATCAGGCTCATGATGATGCCCAGAATCAGCAAGGAGGCGGCCACCGTGGTAATGGAGGCGATGGACATCAAGTGATTTCTGAAAAGGCTCTGGAAGGTTTCCTTGATTGAATAACTTCTCATCTAGTAGCCCCCCTTGCTCTCATCCCGGATGATGCGGCCGTTTTCCAGTTGGACCACCCTCATTTTCATGGCATCGACGATATTCTGGTCATGGGTCGCCATGATGACCGTTGTTCCGTTGCCATTGAACTGTTTGAGCAGCCGCATGATCTCCCAGGAGGTTTCAGGGTCCAGGTTGCCGGTGGGTTCATCGGCAATGAGCAGGGGCGGATTGTTGATCATGGCCCTGGCAATGGAGACCCGTTGCTGTTCACCGCCGGACAGTTGCTCCGGGTATTTTTTCGTACACTGGGAAAGCCCCACCATGCTGAGAATCAGAGGCACTCTTTTTCGGACTTCCTTGGGCCTGGCTCCGATGATTTCCATGGAGTAGGCCACATTTTCATAGACCGTCTTCTTGGGCAGGAGTCTGAAATCCTGAAAAACGACGCCCATCTTTCTTCTGAGGTAGGGAACTCTTCGACGATGAAGCTGTCCCAGATCCGTTCCGTCAATGACGACCTTTCCCTTCGAGGGATTTTCTTCCTTCAAAATCAGCTTCACAAAGGTGGATTTTCCAGCGCCGCTCTGTCCCACGACAAAAACAAATTCCCCTTTTTCAATGTGAAGATCGATATTGTCAAGGGCAAGACTTCCTCCCGGATATTGTTTTGTAACCCCGTTTAATGTTATCATGTTTTATATCTCTCCTAGGTCGAGCACTCTATTATATTATAATGTTTTTGAAAGCGTAAACACAAGGAAAATGGCAAATTGGAGGCAATAATGAAAAAGAAATGGCGCAGGGAAATTTTATACCGCCGGAATCAGCTCCAACCGGAAGCGATCACTGAAAAATCCATGGCCATCCTGGAGAACCTCAAATCCTTTGAAGAAGCCCTCACGGGAAAGTCCGTGATGATTTTCATCGACTTCGGCAAGGAAGTCCGGACCAGGCCCCTGATCGACTATCTCAAGACCCTGGGCTGCAGGGTGGTCATCCCACGGGTCGACCTGAAACAAAAGACCATGCAGCTCTACCCCTACACCTCCCACGAGGATCTCGAACCCTCCGGATTCGGAATCCTGGAGCCTGTCGAGAATCCCTCCCTCATTCTGTCCCCCCTGAGTCTGGACGTGGTCATCACTCCGGGGGTGGTTTTTGACCTCACGGGATACCGCATCGGCTACGGGGGCGGTTTTTATGACCGGCTCTTCGCCGTGACCGGGGACAAGGTCCTCAAGATCGCCATCGGCTTTGATCTGCAGGTGGTGGAGGAGGTCCCCAGGGACCGCTATGACCTTCCCGTGGACCATCTCGTCACCGAAAGCCGCATACTGACCTTCAAAAAATGAAGATGAAGCCGGTCAATCTCCGGCTTCATCCTTGTTTTTTGCCAAATCCTTCAACCGCTCATTCACCAGGTAATGGACGGTCCCCTTGGTATGAATGTCCCCCGCCTTGAGTCCCGTGAGGATCTCGATGCCCTCATCGATGTGCTTCACCGCATAGACGTGGAAGTCTCTGGCGATCACCGCCTGAAGAACCTCCTCTGAAAGCATCAGGTTCTTCACGTTCTGATGGGGGATGATCACCCCCTGGTCTCCGGTGAGACCCTTCATTTTACAGACCTTGAAAAAACCCTCGATTTTTTCATTGACCCCTCCGATGGGTTGTATCCGGCCCCGCTGGTTGATGGACCCCGTCACCGCGATTCCCTGCCTGACAGGGATTCCGGCGATACTCGACAAGAGGGCGTAGAGCTCCGTGCTCGAGGCACTGTCGCCGTCGACCCCGCTGTAGAGCTGCTCGAAAACAATGCTGGCCGACAGGGCCAGGGGTTTGTCCTGGGCGTACTGATAACCCATGTAGCCGGTCAGAATCATCACACCCTTGTCATGGATGCTGCCACTGGTCTTCACTTCACGCTCGATATTGATGATTCCCGCCTTGCCCCGGTAGGAGGAGACGGTGATTTTGGAGGGCTTCCCGAAGGTGTACTGACCCGTACCGAGCACCGCAAGGCCGTTGATTTCCCCCACCTTTTCACCAGCCACCTCCAGGAGGTAATCGTTGGATTCAAACATTTCCAACACCTTTTCCTCCACCTTGTTGGTCCTTTGGTTGATCTCATGGAGGGTTTTTTCTATATGTTTTTCTGAAACCACCTCATCCCCGTAGATCCGGGCCCACTGGTCGGCTTCAATGAGGATGGCCACGATCTTGTTGAACCGGGCCGTCAGTTTGTCCTTCTGGTCCGCCAGTCGGGCGCTGTACTCCACGATCCGACCCACGGCGCCCTTGTCAAAGGGCAGCAGATTCTCCTTTTCACAGTGGGTGGCGATGAAGCGGGCGAACCGCATCACGTTGTCATCGTCCCGATTCATTTCACTGTCGAAGTCCGCCATGATTCTGAAAAGTTTGCCGAACTCCTCATCGTATTCATGGAGCAGGCTGTAAATGTAGTAGTCCCCGATGAGAATCACCTTCACATCCACCGGGATGGGCTCCGGTTTGAGGGTGGTGGTCATGATGGCACCGGAATGCTTGCCCAGGCTCTCGATGTGGAGCCTGCCGGTGAGGAGGGCCCGTTTCAGGGCCTGCCAGGCGAAGGGGGCCGATAAAAGCTCCTTGGCCTCGAGAATCAGATAGCCCCCGTTGGCTTCATGAAGAGCCCCCGGCTTGATCTGGGTGAAATCCGTCTTCATGACCCCCATCTCATTGCGGTATTCCACGGCGCCCAGAAGATTGTAATAGGTGGGATTGGATTCAAAGACCACCGGGGCGGTTTCCTTGGCCCCGTTGTCGATGAGCAGATTGATTTGATAACGGTCAAAGAAATTCTCATCGGTGCTCTGGGCCAGCATCAAGAGGGGGTTGTTGCTCTGGGTCTCCTCCTTGTCCACCCTGAACCGGTCCAGATGGTCGATGATGTCCTTGCCGAAATCCTTCAAGAAGGTCTCGAGACCCGGGTTGAGATGGAGTTTCTTTTCCATGCTCTCGATATTGAAGGTCACGATTTTCCTGGCGATGCTTTCATCCAGATTCCTGACCTTGCCCGTCAGCTTTTCCTCTTCACTTCTCAGCAGATTGAAATAATCCACCGCCTCGATCCCCAGGGTGCTGGAATTGTTTTTGAGGCGGCCGTATTCCTCCTCAGAGATATTCTTGTATTCCTTTTCCGTCATGGGACTGCCGTCTTCCTTCAAGGGAACACTGACCAGTCCCTGTTCATTATGGCTGAAGACAAAGCCGAACCTCTTGCCGATTTCATTGAGATTCTCGATGATTTCCTGGGTTTTCTTGTGGTAGGCCTCCATGAGCATGGCCTTGGAGCTTTCATAGTCCCTGGAAGCAAAGGCCTCCTTGATCTGTTTCTTGATCAATCTCAAACTCCGCTCCATGAGCTTCTCCAGGACCCTGGCCTCTCCGCCCTCCAGATAAATCGCCTTGGGACTGTAGGGGTTTTCAAAATTATTGACATAGACCCAGTCCTTCCCCTTGTCCTTCTTGACGGCCATGGTTTCCGTGATGAGATTGACATAGCTTTTGCGGCCGGTTCCCCAGCCCCCGGAAACATATATGTTGTAACCGCCTTTTTCAATTTTCAACCCGAAATCCAAGGCCTTCACCGCCCGGTCCTGGCCGATGATCCCCTGCAGCGGTGTCAGATCCTCTGTGGTCTGAAAGTCAAAGGAACGACAATCACAAACCTTGTACAGCTGGTCCTCGGTCAAACGGAATCTTTCCATGCCATCACTCCTCTCTCAATCCTCTTCATACCCCATTGCAGCCCCCTTAAAAAAAAACCGCCCCCCATCAACCATCAAAAGAATCGTTGATAAAGCGCGATGATGACAAATCTAGGCAGGAGGAGCATGCGTCTGATCCGGGTCGGCTGCTTCACAAGCCGGTACAGCCACTCGAGCCCGAGGGTGATGAAAATCCGGGGGGCCCTTCTGGCCTTCTGGGCGAAAATATCAATGCTGCCGCCCACCCCCATCACCACCTCGGCATCCAGAAGCCTCTTGTGGTGATGGATCCATTTTTCCTGCCTCGGCGCTCCGAGGCCCACAAAAATGATGTTGGGAGAAGCCTCGTTGATGGCATCGGTCACATAGGGTTCCTCTTCCTTGGAAAAATAGCCGTGATGGGTCCCCACCACCTTGATATGGGGGTACTTCTTCTGAATCAGGCGACCGGCGGTTTCCGGAACTCCTTCAGCTCCGCCCAGTATGTAAATTTTCAACTCCGTCTTTTCACAATAACTCAGAATTCTTTCCATGAACTCGACCCCGGCGATTTTTTCCTTCAGGCTCAATCCGTGGATCCTGGCGTAGAGCTTGAGTCCGATGCCGTCGGGCAGGTTGAGATCGGAGCTCTTGAGAATCTCCTTGAATTCAGGATCTCTCTGGGCCATCATGACCATTTCGGTGTTGGGGGTATAAAGGGTCCTCACCCGGTTCTCCTTGGAAAACCTGATAAAAACCTTGAAGGCTTCCTCAGCGCTTTTGTTGTAAACCGGAATATCCATGATATCGATGTGGGAAAATCTCATAGAGGACCCCTTAGCGGATAGTTTCAGAAAGCGTATGGGTTCCTTTGATCATGATCCAGGACTGACTCATGAAGATGAACCCTCTGCCGTCAGCGACGGGATTGATGAGATGATGATTCAAAGGAATCATTTCATCCAAACCGATGTCCTTGCCCGCAGTCACATCGGCAAGGCCTCCCTTGGGGGTCACAAAGGCCTTGGCCTCCCCCGCTCTGAGAATCACCTCTGTCCCTTGACCCAGGGTGAGCCTATCGCCCTCCTGGACCTCGATCACCTCAAAGACGTCCTTCTCCCCCGACCCTTCACTGCTTGAAGGCGCCCATTCTCTGAGTCTCATTTCCAGGTAACTGAGGGTGATCAGGGGATCCTCGCTGCCGGTGTCCCCGAAAACCAGGAAACCGCCCAGGAATACCATCAGCCCGAAAATCAGTAACAATGGCTTAAACTTCATGATTCATCTCCTTTTTGAAGAGTCCCAGACTGATAAAGAGGGCCTTGTCCACCATGACCATGAGTTCATCGGGCAGGGTGCCGATCTTCTGTATCACTCTTTTTTTATCAATGGTGCGGATCTGCTCGGTGAGCACGAGGGATTCCCGGGAAAGGCCGGCGATCTCCTGACTGATCAGCACGTGGGTGGGCATCCCGGTTTTCGTCACACAGGCAGTGATGGCGGCAACGATGATGGTGGGGGAATATTTATTGCCGATGTCATTCTGAATCACCAGGACCGGCCTCGATCCCCCCTGCTCCGAACCCACCACCGGGTTGAGGTCCACCAGGAGGACGTCGCCTCTCTTAATTTTCATCCTGATCATCACCTGGAATACAGGCCTCATAGGTCCGCAAGCCATCCATGTCGACAAACAATCCGAATTCCGAGTACTCCCGGTTGAGAGCCGCCATCTGCTCGTAGCCGGCGATCAGCGCCTCGCTGACCTCCTCTGAGTGGTAATAGGCCTGTTCCTGATAAGCTTTGTCGACTTTCTCCAAATAGGTCAAGGGCATTTTGAAAAATACCATGGTTAACCTCCTCGACTATCTCGTGATCTGAGACAGTTTTTCAATATAGTCTACGGTTTTGACCGGCTTGCCGTCCTTGAGGTATACCCGGGGAATCCTTTTGGACATCATGCAGACGATTTCATAATTGATGGTGCCGAGGGCATCGGCGATTTCCTCCACGGCAATCTCCTCTCCGAAGACCTCCACGGTATCCCCCCGTTGAATGGCCAGGCCCTCACCGTCGGCAACACACTGGTCCATGCAGATCCTGCCGATGATGTCCCGGCGTTCTCCCTTGAATGAAATCTGTCCCTTCCCGGTGAGCATCCGGGTCAGTCCGTCGGCATAGCCCAGGGGCAGGGTGACGATCTGCCGGTCTTCGGAAGCGACATAGGTCAGGCCGTAACTGACCCCGTCCCCTTTCCGGATGGTTTTCACCAGAGAAGCCTTGGCCTTGAGGGCCATGACGGGTTTGAGCCTGATCTGCTCCCGGTCCACCTCCCTGGAGGGGTAGAGCCCGTAGAGCATGATGCCGGCCCTCACCATGTCGTAATCATAGCGCACCATGGGAAACTGGATGATGCCGGCGCTGTTGGCCACATGTTTGATGGGAATGTCCACCCCCAGGGCCTCCAATCGTCTGAGGACCAGATTGAACCTCTCGATCTGCATCATGGTGAAGGTGGGATCCTCTTCATCGGCTTTGGCGAAGTGGGTGTAGATGCCTTCAATCTTCAGTCCCTCGAGGGTGGCGGTCTTCATCAGCAGGGGGTCGTCGGGTCTGAAACCGAGACGACTCATCCCCGTGTCCACCTTGAGGTGGACCTTGATCCGGGGATGCTGGTCCACCAGGAAAAGCGCCTGTTGAAAATCATAAAGGGTCAGGGTGATGGCCCGTTTTTCAGCCAGAGGGAAGTCCTCCTCCGGGGTATAGCCCAGAACCAGAATCTCCACCTCGGGGAAGGCCTCCCTGAGCTCCACCGCCTCTGAAAGGGTGGCCACCGCAAAGCGGTCCGCCCCGTTGTCAAGCAGGGTCCTGCCGATGGCCACCGCCCCGTGGCCGTAGCCATCCGCCTTGATCACCGCGGTGATCAGGGCCCTTCCCTCCACTACTCGTTTGACTTCCTGTATGTTGTGGGCCAGATGGTCTAAATTGACCTCCAGCCATACCGGTCTCGACATCAACAATCCCCTTTCTCTTTTGACACCCCGATGGCCGTGGCCAGGGCGTTGTCCCTGGAATGGGAGAGGGAAACCAGTATCCTCTCAATCCCCAGTTCCTCAGCGATGGCTAGGGCTCCCCCGGCAAGAACCACATAGGGCTTGCCTTTTTCATCCCTCAATATTTCGATATCCGTCCATTTCATCCGGCGGAATCCGGTCCCTAGAACCTTCGATACCGCTTCCTTGCCGGCAAAGGTCCCCGCCAGGGAAGGATAATGGTCCTTCCTGTCTCTGAAGTACCCGATTTCCAGGGGAGTGAAAACACGTCCCAGGAAGGCGTCGTTTTTCTTCACGGCGGCCTCGATGCGGGGAATCTCGATGAGGTCGGTTCCTATGCCCATGATCAATTCAGCACCCCCGTCCCTTTTCTTGCTCGAAACCATTATACCACGGGAAAAACAAAAGTTAACCGCTCACCCTAAAAACCCCACGTCACCGTGGGGTTTTCAATCAAATATCCAGGTATTTCAAGACCTTCGAAAGAATCTTTTCCGTGGTGAAACCAAAGTGTTCAAAGAGCATCCCCGCCTCCCCGGATTCTCCAAAGGTATCCAGACCCAGGGCAAGTCCCTCAAAGCCGAGGAATCGATGCCAGCCGAAGGTGCTGAGGGCTTCAATGGAAACCCTTTTTTTGATCCTGGCAGGCAATACCTCCTCCTGATAGGCCTCGGGCTGGCTCAGGAAGTGGTCCCAGGAAGTCATGCTCACCACCCTGGCGGCCACATTGAATCCCTCCAGGGCCTTGGCCACATCCAGGGCAAGCTGTACCTCGGAACCCGTCGCCATGAGAATCAGGTCCGGCTTGACGCCTCCCTCCTTTTTGAGGATATAGGCGCCGTAATGGGCGGTCTTGTTGACGCCCTCCAGGCAGGGAACGCTCTGTCTGGTCAGGATAATGGCGCTGGGGCCCTGATATTTCAAGGCCTCTACCCAGGCGATTCCCGTTTCCTTGCCATCGGCAGGTCTGAAGACCTTGAGGCCCGGAATGCTTCTGAGCATGGCCACCTGCTCGATGGGCTGGTGGGTGGGGCCGTCCTCTCCGACGCCGATACTGTCGTGGGTGAAAACATAGACCACCTGGATTTTCATCAAGGCCGACAGTCGGATCGAGGGCTTCATGTAATCGGCAAAACTGAGGAAGGTGGCTCCGTAGGCTCTGAACCCGCCGTGCAGGGCGATGCCGTTGAGAATTCCGGCCATGGCATGCTCCCTGACTCCGAAAAAGAGATTGTTGCCGGAGTGGTCCCCCGCGGTAAAGTCTCCCCGGTTCTTCAGATAGGTCTTGGTGGAGCCGTTGAGGTCGGCGCTCCCTCCCATGAGATTCGGCAGCTCCTGGGACAGGGCGTTGATCATTCTGCCCCCGGTGTTCCTCGTGGCATCCCTTTTGGAAAGTTCCGCCCAAAGGATATCGTCCTCCAGGAGTTTTTCCGGAATCGTCATTTCATAAAAAGCTTCCAGGGCCTTGAGGCGGTCGGGATCCGCCTGCTTCAGACCCTCACGGTTGCCTTCCCAGGTCATGTAAGCCCGCCGCTTCTCTTCAATGATCCCGGCCATGTAGCGGGTGACTTCCTCCGGTACATGGAAGGTTTTCCCCGGATCCCATCCGAAGGCCTCCTTGACAAGGGCGGCTTCCTCCAGACCGAGGGGGGACCCGTGGGCTGAAGATTTTCCTGCATTTTTGGGACTGCCGTAGCCGATCACGGTCTTGACGCGGATCAGGGTGGGCCTCGAAGTCTCCTCCCTGGCCTTTTCAATGGCCTTGACGATGCCGTCGTAGTCCTCGCCGTCGGCGACTTCAACGACCTGCCAGCCATAGGCCTCATAACGGGCGGAGACATCCTCGGTGAAGGTGATGGCGGTTTCCCCGTCAATGGTGATATGATTGTCGTCGTAAAGCACGATGAGTCTGCCCAGACCCAGGTGCCCGGCCAGGGATGACGCCTCTGAACTGATCCCCTCCATCAGATCCCCATCTCCTGCAATCACATAGGTGTAGTGACCGATGAGGTCCTCTTTGAATTGTGATCTCAGGCGGCTCTCCGCCATGGCCATGCCCACGGCATTGGCAAAACCCTGTCCAAGGGGACCCGTGGTGGTTTCCACCCCGGGGGTCATCCCGTATTCAGGGTGTCCCGGCGTAATGGATCCCAACTGTCTGAATTTTTTGAGATCCGCCAGACTCACGGGATAGCCGAAGAGGTGGAGCAGGCCGTAGAGGAGCATGGAACCATGCCCCGCCGAAAGGACAAAGCGGTCCCGGTCGATCCAATCGGGGTTTTCCTTCGTGGTCTTGAGAAATTCCTTCCATAGGGCGAAGGCCATGGTGGCCGTCCCCATGGGCAGACCGGGATGACCGCTGTTGGCCTGGTTGATGGCGTCGATGGCCAGAAACCGGATGGTTTCAATGGCTCTTTTGTCCTGCAAATTCATTTGATCCCTCCATGTCTTTTCTTTGAAATTATTTTTTTGCCAGGGCCACAGCCAGTTGCGTGGCCACCAGGGCATTGTTGGCCACTAAAGCGATATTGGCCTTCAGACTGTCCCCCCGGGTAAGGGACTTGACCTCATCCAGGAGGAAGGGGGTCATGGCCTTCCCTTCGATACCCAGGTCCCCGGCTTTTTTCAACGCCTCGATGATGAGGTCGTTCATCATCTCGAAATCCAGCTCTGATGCCGCAGGAATCGGATTCGCCAGGACCACCCCGCCATCAAAGCCGAGATCCCATTTGGTTTTGAGAATCGTGGCCAGGTCCGCCAGGTCCGCCACCTCGAAATCCCAGGGAATGCCGCTTTTTCTGGAATAGAAGGCCGGGAATTCCCTGCTTTGATAGACGTAGACAGGGACGCTTTTAGTCTCAAGGTATTCCAGAGTGCTTCTGATATCCAGAATCGACTTCACCCCGGCGCAAACCACGGCCACATTGGTGCGTGAGAGCTCCTCGAGATCCTGGGAAATATCCAGGACCTTGTCGTAGCCCCGGTGGACCCCGCCGATGCCGCCGGTGGCAAACACCCTGATCCCCGCCAGGTCCGCCAGAATCATGGTCCCCGCCACGGTGGTGGCGCCGTTTTTTCCCAGGCCCAGAACCTCCGGCAGATCCCGCCGGCTCACCTTGAGGATGTCTTTTGAAACCGCCATGAAGGCCATTTCTTCGGGGGTCAGTCCGATTTTGGCGACCCCCTCGATGATGGCGATGGTGGCGGGGATGCCGCCGTTTTCTCTGATGATATGCTCAAGCGCTCTTGCCGTTTCAATATTCTCAGGATAGGGCATCCCGTGGGAAATAATCGTCGACTCCAGGGCGACCACCGGTCGGCCCTCCTTGAGGGCCCTGGCCACCTCGGGGTGGATTTTCATTTTATCCTTGATCATTTTAACCCTCCATCATTCTTTTCACAGCCAGGGTCTGGCCATGAAGGATTTTTTCTTCAAGAGTGAGTCCCTTCAGGATCCCGTGAATCACACCGGCAAAGTAGTTGTCTCCGGCCTGGTTGACACTCTGGATCGCCTTGAGGGGCAGGGCGGGACTGTGAAGGATGTGCCGGACATCCCCTCCCAGGGCCCCCCTGGGTCCCAGGGTGATGTGAACCTCCCCGACCCCCTGCCGAATCAAGCTCTTAAGGGCCTCCTCGGGGGTGTCGCAGCCGGTCAGACTGAGGGCCTCCCCCTCATTGATTTTCAGCAGGTCGATGTGGGACAAAAAAGGCTTGGCCTTGAGCACCTTGTGATTGGATACCCCCTCCAGGGCCAGACAGGGCCTGTCCGCCAGAGCCACGACCCAGGCCAGGGCCTCCTGGGTGATATTGGTGTCGCAGACCAGCAGATCGTAGTCCTTTCCCTTCAGCGACAGGGACTTGAGATACTCAGGGTCGAGGGCCTCCAGGTTCTTCATATGGTTCACCGCCCCCACCATCTCCCCCCGATAATCCTCGAGGGCGACATAGATCGAATCGGAAAAGTCCCCTCTTCGGACCAGGCCGGTCCCGACATGGCGACTGGCGAGATCCGCCATGATCATCTCACCGAAGGGGCTGGCCGGGACCACGGTGACCAGGTCCACCTCATAGCCCAGCCGGGTGAGGGAAACCGCGATATTTCTTCCCACGCCACCCACCAGGGAGCGTACAACACCCACATTGGAGTCCTTGAGCATGAAGGAGTCCTCGGATTTTGCCAGAATATCCGTGTTGACACCGCCAAAAATCAATATTTTTTCCAAAGTATCCTCCTGAAAGTTTATAATATCATTATAAAGCATTGGGGGTTGATCATGAACACCAAAAAGTATTATTATCTCATTGCCCTGGGCATTTTCTCCATTTCACTCTCTCCCATCATGACCCGGTACGCCGAGTCCTCCTCCCTGGTGATTGCCGCAAACCGCATGCTCTACACCATCCTTCTCCTGACCCCCTTCACCTTGAAGCGGGTGATTCATGAAGGAAGATCCCTCTCCAAAGCCACCCTGGGTCTCAATCTGTTGTCCGGATTTTTTCTCGGACTTCACTTCTGGGCCTGGATCGACGCCCTCCAGAACACCTCTGTGGCCAATGCCACCATCCTGGTCAATCTCCACCCCATGTTCATTCTGCTGATCAGCGGCATCGTCTTGAGGGAGACCGTGGCCTTAAAATCCGTGGTCAGCACCCTGATCGCCCTGACAGGCTCCACCCTGATCATCTACAACAGTCTTTCGACCCTGAGCCTCAACCCCAAGGGGGACCTCATGGCGATTCTGGGCGCCTTTTTCGTCGCCGTCTATCTGGTCATCGGCGCAAAAATCCGACAACGGATTTCCAATCCGACCTATACCTACCTGGCCTATGCCACGGCCTTTTTCACCCTGCTTTTCCTGAGCTTCTTCTTCAAGGCCCGGGTATTCAGTTATCCCCTCTCCGACGCCTGTGTTTTTCTGGGCCTCGCCGCCGTGCCCACCCTCCTGGGCCACAGTCTCTTCAATCTGTCCCTCAAGGCAGTGGATCCCCATCTGGTCTCCATCGCCATCCTGGGGGAACCCATTCTGGCCACCCTCTGGGCCTATCTCCTCTTCAAGGAGGGCCTGGTCCCCCTTCAGTTTCTAGGAGGACTCCTGATTGTGGCGGCCCTGCTCTACAAGGTGGGCTTCCTCAGGAGGAGGGGAAGATCAGAAGACTTCGATTGATCTTGAAAAAATGAATGTAGCTTTCCTTCACCCTGAGCCCTGTCAGGGTTTCTATGGCTCTCTGATAATAGGACAGTTGCTTCTGGTAGGCCTCGAGATACCGGCCGTAGTCCGTTTCGGTCACAAAATCGGATTTGAAATCCACCAGCACCGCTTCCCCCTCTTCCACAAAAAAGAGGTCGATGACCCCCTGGATCAGGGCTCCTTGAAGGGATTCATCCCTGAGAACAAAGGGCCTTTCCCGGTAGACCCGGTCCGCCCGGGCCAGCCGCCTTCCCAGAGGACCCGTGAAGAAACCGTATACCTGATCCAGATCATATGCCGACTCCAAATCCTCTGAGAGGATTTTTCTTTTTTGGAGGGTTTTGACCTGGGCCATGAAATCCTCCGAAGTCCTGACCCTCTTGTCATCGATGAACTCCACCAGGCGGTGGATCTCGATGCCGATTTCCTGAGGGCTTCTCGCATTTTTGAGGCGAAGAAAATCATCCGGATAGCTCATGGCCACCCCCTCACCGGGTTCAAGGGTCTCATGGGCCAGGGCCGTGACCGCCATTTTGGCCTGGATGGCCTCCGGCCTCACCGCAAACTCCTCAGGCAGGGCCAGATCCTCATCCTCCCTCATCACCTCATCCCTCAGATAGCCCTCAAAGGCTTCCAGGGAATCGTGGCTCTTTTGGCCAAGAAGCCCTTCGTACTCCTGCCGGTCCCTCTCGATGACCCGGACTCTTTTCTGAGGAGGCTGGCTGTTTTTGTCAAGATAAAGGTTGTACATGAGCCAGTCCAGAGGGGTGTCCTGGTCCCTGATGCCCTTGAGATGGATTCCCGATTGCCAGAACCTCATTTTCTTATCCAGTTGGTTGGCCCGGACCCCGCCCAGAATCACCAGCCGCTCCCTGGCCCGGGTCAGGGCGACGTAAAGAATCCGAAGTTCCTCCTCGGCGGTCTCCCCCTTGAGCCGGTTCACCAGGACATCCCGGTGAAAGGTGGCCTTTTTCCCTTTGAAATCCAGATCATAATACCGGGAAACCAGGCCCCATTCATTGTGGAAGAGCAGGGCATCGTTGAATTCCTGCCGGTTGAAGCGTTTCCCGAGACCGGCATAAATCACCACTGGAAATTCCAGACCCTTGCTTTTATGGACGCTCATCAGGCGGACCAGATCCGAGTCCTCCCCCACCACCCTGGCACTTTGGATCTTGAGCTGCTTTTCCTTCAAAACCGTCATATAGCGGTTGAAATCGCTGAGACTGGCGGAACCTTGTTCCTGATAGCGGCTTCCCAGGTCCATCAGCTTTCTCACGTTGCCGATCCGCTGGTCCCCCCCGGTAAGCCCCATGAAAAATTCCTGGAAATGGTAGGTGGTGAAAATTTCCCAGACCAGTTCATCCATCGGTACGAATCGACTGATTTCTCTGAGATACCGGATGTCCTCCTTGAAGGCCGCTACCTTCCGGCCCAGAGTTTCCTCGAATTCCCCCTCCAGAAGACACTCATGAAAATATTCCTGTCCCGGGTTCTGCTTTCTCACCTGGTACAGGTCCTCGTCGTCAAAGCCGTAGAGGGGACTTCTCAGCAGGCTTGCCAGGGGAATATCCTGCTTGGGATTGTCCAGGACCCTCAGCATGTTGAGAATCAAGGCGACCTCCAGGCTCTCCATGAACTCGGTGGTGGATTCAAGAAAGACCGGAATCTCGAAGTGGGTGAAGATCCTGTTGAAGCTCTCCACATAGGAGGTCGGCGACCGCATCAGGACCACCATGTCGGAATAGGGAATCCCCTCCTGATGCAGGGCCTTCACCCTGCTGGCGATTTCGAAAACCTCGATATCCTCCTTGGCGACAGGACCTTCAGGAATCCTGATCAAGTCGATTTCCACCGGCGGCGCCTCCTCCGCCCCCTGGGCTTCAAGGCCCGGATAGAGTCGGGAGGCTTCATCGTAATCGATGCCGCCGAAATCCTCCGCCATGAAATCATGGAAGATGTAGTTGATGAAGCTGAGAATATTCTTCCCGCTCCTGAAATTCTTGTTCAGGTCGATTTTCTGGTTGGCGGGGTCCTCAAGAGCCTGATACCGCTTGTACTTGTCCCGGAAAATCTCCGGCCGGGCCAGTCTGAAACGGTAGATGCTCTGTTTCAGGTCCCCCACCATGAAAAGGTTCCTGCTACGGGAGATGCGGTTGATGATCTCCTCCTGGATCAGATTGGAATCCTGGTACTCGTCCACGAAAACATAGTCGAACCGCTCCTGATAATAGTTGCGGATTCCCTCCTCCTTGAGGATTTCCAGAGAAAAATGTTCAAGATCCGCAAACTCAAGCATATTTTCCTTCTTCTTGTGGTGGATGAGGGCCTCATGAAACTCAAAAATCAAGTCGATGAGGGCCATGACCCGCTCATGCTGGATATCGAATTCCACCATCTGTCTTGTATAGGGATTGCTGCCGAAATAGTCTTTTTTGAGTCCCATCAGAATATTTTTATAGGCGTCCCGGATATGCTTGAGGGTCTCTTTTTCCTCCTCCTCAAGGTCCTTTACCGTGGGATACCGGCTGAAGCTCACCTCGAAATCAAGATTTTCCGGATCGAGGTTTTCCCCCAGGGACTGGATCATCCGACCCTCGGCCTCGAAAAAGTCCCTCAAGACCTCACCGGCGCCGACGGCCTCGATGTAGCGCAGCCCCCCTTCATTGATCCGGCGGGCCTGGTCCAACCTCTCCCTCAGGTAACTGACGAAGGCCTCAAGCCAGAACTCATCCTGTCTCCCCTGCAGAGCGGCCTTTTCCCGCCACGCCTCAAGATAAGGAAGAGCCTGCAGCTTCTGGTGGGTTTCCAGGATGATCCTTCTCAATTCACGGTCCCCGCGGTTGCCGCCATAGATTTCCACAAGGGTGATGAAGCCGGGGTCGTTTTCCCCATAGGCCTTTTCCATGATCCCGTCAAGGACCTCATCCTTGATTTCATGGAAATCCCTTTCCTCACCGATGCGATAGTCCGGGTCCATACCCACCTTGTAAAAATGCTCCTTGATCACCTCGTTGCAAAAGGCGTGTATCGTGGTGATTCTGGCCTGGTTGATCTTGAGCAGCTGCCTTTGGTAGAACCCCTTGTTTTCCTCGGCCCTCAAGCCCTCAACCAGGCTTTTGTACAGTCGCTCCTTCATCTCCTTCGCCGCCCCACGGCTGAAGGTGAAGACTAGAAACCGGTCGATGTCGAGGTTCTCGCTTTTCATCAGATCGAGGATCCGCCCGGTGAGGACGGCGGTTTTTCCAGAACCTGCGGCAGCCGAGACCAGGATGTTCGAATCACGGCCGTCGATGGCCCTTCGTTGTTCAGGACTCCATTTCACTCCTCTTCCCCCCTCAAGGCCTTCAACACCTCATCATTTGATGGAAAATCCTCGCTTCGATAGTCGTTGTCCTTGAACCGGGGATCGAACTTGCATACCGAAGCGTAATCACAATACTGGCAGGCCCTGTTTTGTCCGCTTTCCAGGGGGGCTACCCGGTGGTCCCCCTCCAGGATCGACCTGCCGGTCTGCCGGATATTCTCCCTGGTGATTTCAAGGAGGCGGTCAAAGCCCTCCCGACTCAGGGCGGTGCTCCTCGACGTCAGGGTCATGTCCTTCTTCAAAGCCACGGGAAGAAAGCGGGATTTTTTCGTCTCTTCCAGGTCAAGATCCATTTTCCCGAGGACCGTCAGGTCATCCAGCAAGAGACCCTCCATCCTGAACCGGTTTTCATCCACGGCCTTCATTTCCTCCTCGGACTTGCCCCCCATCTCCTCGAAAACCTCCTTCAGCGGATAATAGAAAACTCCGCTGGGCAGCAGTTCCCCCCGGGTGATGGTTCCGGCATTGATCAGACTCGCCAGAAGATAGACCGCCAGCTGGAATTCAGTCCCCTTGACCACCCGGCCGAGGGACAGTCCCTTGGTGCCTGATTTGTAGTCCACGATATTGCAGTAGCTTTTTCCCCCGGAATCCCGGTAGAGGTCCACCCGGTCGATTTTCCCCTGAATCATCACCGCCTGGCCTTCATCGATAGCCACGGTGACCGGCTTGAATTCGCCCTCTTCTTCAAAGGGCATCTCCACCAGAAGCGGCTTGAACTCACTCCGGTCATAGTAGTCGATGAGATTCTCCAGCACCCTTTGGGAAACGGCTGAGGTTTTCTTCACCAGGTACTGATTGGCCTGTTTTTTCTTGAACATCCGGTAGCGGGGATCGGACAGCACCTCCTCGAGATAGTCCGGAATACCCTTCAGGGGCCGCTTTTCGATCATGTCTCCGATGGCCCTCTGGAAGACTTCATGATAGACATTGCCCAGATCCGGCATCCGCACCTTGAACTCCCGGCGTTCCTTGAGCCTGAGGTTGTAGCGGGCATAGTGGCTGAAGGGGCACTGGGCGTACTTTTCAAGCTGGGTGATGGAGGTTTTCAGCACCTGCTGGTGGGCGTAGACGGAAATCGGATCCGCCTGATTGCTGTAGAAGACCCTTTTCAGAGCTTCTGAGTAGGTTTCAGGGTCCTTGTGGTACAGGGCCCATAGAATTCCCCCCCAAAGAGCAGGCACCCTCCGCCCCTCCTTGATTTCCCGCAGCACCCGGATGGTATTGATTTTCAAAGATTCCCGGTGCAGCAGGAGATTCCTGGTGTGTTTCCCTTCAATCTCCGTGGCGGACAGCCTGACAGGGCTGGCGGCCAGGGACAGGAGTCGTTCAATATAAAAGGACGGTTTGAGGGTCTGGCCGTCAAGGTCGCTTCTCGTATAGGTGGCGGTGACCTCTCCGACGCTCTTGCAGAAGAGGGCGGTGATGTCATAAATTTCTTTCTTTTGGAAAAAGACGGCATCGTTGTGAAGGTCGAATCCGTAGGCCATGAACTGGGCCTTGTCCGTTTCACTGAGGAGGCTCGACCTGGTGGGGTCCTTGGGAAGATTCCCCTCCACCATCCCCAGCAAAAACAGGTGGGACTTCGAGGCGGGGACCGTCCTTCCCAGAACCCCGACTTCCACCCCGTTGTTGACTGAGGGAATGATTCCCACCTTTTCGTCCTCCAGGGCGAATCTCAGATACTCGATGAAATCCTTCAGGGTCACTCCGCTGTCCCCCGTCGCCAGGGCGATCTGGTCAAGAATCTGCAAAAAAGCATTCCAGGCCTGGGTGGTGATCAGAATCTCATCAAAGCGGTCATGGGCCTTGAGAAAGGTCTTCTCCTCCTCCACCAACTCACGGATTTTCAAAGTCTTGAGCAATTCCATCAGAGCCCGGGTGAAGTCCTCGATCTTCATTCTTCCCTTGAAGGATTTCTTCTGGGCCATGAGGGGCTTGATCATCCTCACCCTCAGGTCCTCCAGAGCCTCCTCCTCATAGGGCTCCAGCCACTCCTCATGATCAATTCCCCGCTCCAGCACCCGGTTCTCAAGGGTGTCCACCAGAGGCATCCTTTCCAGGGAAACCGTCAACTTGAGGTATTCAAAAAGATAGGCGCTCTCAAAATTTCGCTCGTAGAATTTGAGGAGGGCCATGATGGCCTTGACCAGGCTCGTGTCCTTGATGGAGCGCTTTTCATCCACGATCAGGGGGATTTGATATCTTCTGAACTCCCGGGTGATCACACCGTGATAGCCCTCGAAGTCCGTGAGCATCACGCCGATATCCCGAGGGGCCACCCCCTCCTCCCGGATCAGCCGGTGGATTTCCGACACCACGAACTCACACTCTGCGTACAGGTTCTCACTGGCCGCCACCCTCAAGGGGACTTCGAAGGTGGGCTGCCGATAGCCGCCGATGGCCAGGGCGTAGTTCATCCAGGGACTGGGGGGCTCTGTGAATTCCTCGAGAATCAAGGCCGGAAACACCCTCCGCAGCCGGTCCAGCGTATCCCGGGTAAAATCCATGACCCCCTCCTGATAGGCCTGATAATAATCAAGACCGATGGTGACTCCCCGGGTCGAAGCCTCCAGATTGGCGATGAAATCCAGTTCTCTTTTTGAAAAGCCGCTGAACTTGAGGATGTAGACCCTCGCCTCCTCGAGATGGTGGATCAGGTCCAGGTTTTCAAAAAAAAGCTGGTCCCTGAGAAACTCATCCAAAAATCCCCTGGCCACCTCCTCCTCATAGGCGTGGTAGACCAGCAGCAGGTCTTCAATCTTGTGCCTGAGATAGACCCCTTCGGGAAGCCGGTCCTTGAAGGCCCTGAGGTCTGATGAGGAGATCCTCTCCTCTCTGAGGGAGCTGACCAGCTCCTCGAATTCATCGATAAGACCGAACTTGTCTCCGCTCTTGTAGTAGACCTTGAGATCCCGGGTCTTCTTCTGGATGATCCGTTTGATGAGGAGTTTTCTGCCAAGAGCCGTCAGGGGGATCTGATCCCTCAGATTCAGATTGTTGGTCACCTTGGCGATCAGCCTCGAAAAACTCATGACCTCGATCCCCATCATGCCCTTGAGGTCAAGAAGGTCGATCAACTGCTTTTCCATGTTGAGGGTATACTGTTCCGGGACAATCACAAAAACAGGCCCCTCCTGGAGGGCTTCGTCCTCAAGAATCTTCCCGGAAAGGTACTTTTCTTTGTTCAGAGTGTCTATGCCTGCTATTACGCGAATCATAAGGACCTCCCCAGACAAAAAATCCCAGGCGCCTAGGATTTTTTGTGCTTGATCATTCCAAATATGCCGAGAGGGATCACAATGGACAGATAAGTGATGACTATGGCCGTGGCCATATCCATGAAGAACCCTTCGGGAAGCATCTGAATCAATCGATCCCTTCGGGGGTCGAGGATCCATAAATCATTGGTGAAAAAAATCTCGTGAAATCTGATGAAGGCTCCCGTGAAGTCCCTGCTGATCAAAAAAAGCAGCAGCAGGCCCGTTCCCAGGGAAATCATCAGGGCATCTCTGAAGCCAAGCCACAGCAAGGCCGGTTTTCCGGACCCGATCAGAATCAGGACCGCCAACAGCACCGCGATGTTCTTGAGCCATCCCATGGCGGTGAATATGGCCTTCACATCCACCATGTGCTCAAGCTCTCTGTCATTGAAAACCCTTTCTCCCTCGAAGAGGATATCCAGAGATTCAAGGTCTCCCCTGAGGTAGGCGATGATCCTCGAGGAAGCATGGTCCACCCCCTCCCTGGGCAGGTCCGTCCGGTCGTAGACCTGGTATTTTTCAAATGCTTCCAGATAATAACCCTGGTTGAAGGTGTAGATCTCCACCACGGTACCCAGAATGAACAGGGTGAGGAGCAGCCCCACGATAAAATGTTTCAATCCGACAACTCCCTTAAATCCTTCAAGACCTCCCGGGCATGGCCCTTGGCCTTGACTTTGCGATATTCCTTGATCAGGACACGGTTTTCATCCATCACAAAGGTGGACCGCTCCGTACCCAGAGAAATCTTTCCGTAAAGTTTCTTTTCCTTGATGACCCCGAAGGCCTCATGGACCTTCTTATCGGGATCGCTGAGGAGGTGGAAATTCAGGTCCAGTTTCTGGGCAAACTTGAAATGGGACGTCATGCTGTCCTTGCTGATTCCCAGGATGACCACATCCAGGGCATCGAAGGATTCCTTTAGCTCTCTGAACTCAGAGGCCTCGGTGGTTCATCCAGGGGTGTTGTCCTTGGGATAAAAATACAGCACCACTTTTTTTCCGGCAAAATCACTCAGGGACACCTCGTAGCCGATGGTGGCCTCCAGAGTGAAATCCGCCACTTTTTCACCAATCTTGATCATGATCTCATCCTCCTATTCTTCATCAAAAATTTCCAGGGATTCCATCAAATACTCATCGATGATATTCTGTACGTTGGCATCCTTCAAGATGACGGAAATTTCAATTCTCCGGTTCATGGCATAGTCTTCGGTGGTGGTTCCCTCGCTGAGGGGTCTGAATTCAGAAAAACCACTGGCCGCAAAGTACGCGCCGTACTTGCTTTCCAGATCGGTGTTGGAATTCAAAAGATAGTTCACCACGGTGTAGGCCCGCTTCGATGAAAGCTCCCGGTTGTATTCGGCACTGCCCCGTTCATCCGTATGCCCCTGAATATTGATGGCATCAATGGAAGACCGGATCTCGCTGTCGTCGAGGACTTTTTCAAAGGCATCGGCCAGGCGGTCGAGAAGGGGTTTTCCCTCGGGGATGATGGTGAAGGAATCGTAGGCAAAGACCAGGGATTCATTGATGACGATGTTGCCGTTGTCGGCGATACTCACCAGCTCCTCGCCACTCGCCGCAGTCCCTCCCAGATTTTCTTCAATGGAGGCCTTCACGGCTTCCAGCAGGGAGAGCCTGAGGACCGCGATCCCTTCAAGCTTGCTCCTCAAATCACCGAGTTCCTGATTGCTTTCGGCAATGATTTCTCTTTGCTTGTCGATTTCCTCTTCAGACAGCTTCAGGGCGATTTCTCCGATTTCCACCTCAGCCATGGTCTTGTCGAGGTCATCTTCAAGGAGCCTCAATTGCTTCTCGGCCTGGGAGATTTCCGCTCGACTCTCCTCGAGCTTCAACTGGGAATCCACCAGCTGCTGCTTGGCATACTCCAGATTCTTGCCGGTGATGATGTTGTTGATGTAGGCGATGAGCATCAAAAAGAACAGGATCAAGGCAATGGTGGAAATCATATCCGTAAAGGAGGGCCAGAAATTTTCTTCAGTTTCAGGGTTGCGTCTTCTTCTCATACATAGCCTCCTAGGGGTTTATTCTTTGTTGACCAGGTCCTTTGCCAGCATTCTCATCTCTTCCGTATTGCTTTTGAGTCCTGAATTCAAGTCGTCGAAGCTGACATTCATTCTCTGGATATTGGTCTTCAAATGATAGTTGAATTCCGAGAAGTCCCGGGTGTTTTCCTCAAAGCGGTTCAAGGACTGGTCAAATTTCTCCATGGACTGCTTGAAGGTCTCCGAGGCCTGGATCAGCCCCTCCGTGGAATCGTGAAGCTGTTCCTTGATGATCTGGGTCAGCTGGATGAAGTTTCTTTCCATGGACTCCGCCAGCACCGCCATGGAGGATTCGAAAATATCCCCCTGGCTCTTCACATTGAGGACGTTGTCAAGATACTCCTCCATGGAAAGCAGCACGGAATCCCTGACATTCTCGAGATTGAACAGGATGTTGAGTATGGTGATGATCACCGAGGATCCGATGCCGAAAAGGGAGGTGATGAAGGCGACGCTCATCCCCTCGACGGAACTGATGAGGCCGTCGGTGATGGAGGTAACGTCACTGACGATTTCCGTACCGGTCTGGGACAGCAGGTTCACCAGTTCCCCGATGGAAAGAGTCAGGCCGTAGAAGGTCCCCAGCAGACCGAGGACGATCATCAGGGCGCTGGCCCTGGCGATGAACTTCTGACCCAGCTCCACCCATTTCAAATCATTGTGGTAGAACTTGTCCACCAGGGCAAAGGTGTTGATGTCCTGGCTCTTCGTCTCCAGGACCTCCTTGTATTCCTTCACCATCCGATTGAGCATATCGTGATAGAAGGCGTGACTCTCCCGGTGCTGGGGATCCTCCAGATCCCCCAGGAGCTTTTTGTACTGGGACCGGATCACAAAAGAAAGTATGATGCTTGACAACAGGATCAGAATGATCAATACGATGATGCTGTTGGCAACCATGTTGAGCTGATTAAACAGTAGAATCATAATCCACCTCTTCTTATTTATTTAGTATTTTTTCCGCCATGGGCGCCCTCAGCCGATGAGGGGTATTGAAGCCGGAACCCAGGAGGGGCCTCAAGTAGAACTTGAAGGCATCCGTGACGCCGTTCCCCTGGGGATTGATGAACTCATCCGCCATGTGCTTGGTCTTGGCCGCGATGTTGGCCAGGGGCTCAAGGGAATAATCCACAGAGTAATAACCTGTCCGTTTGATGACGATGGAGCCGTCCACATTGTTCCACAGGGCGAACTGGGCGGCCTTTTCCCCCACCTCCCGGGCTTCCTGCTGGTCCACGTCGGAAACCACGCCGAGGTAGGACCGCTGGAGATAGCCGAAGGTATCCGAACGCACCCTGGAAATAGCGAGTCTCTTCTTGATGGTCTCCGCCAGGAGGTCCCCAAGGGCTCCGGTGCCGGACAACTGGAGATTGCCGTGGTGGTCCTGTTCAAGCTCTCCCTTGAGCTTGGCCAGAATCGGCATCCCCTCCTTGTCCTGGACTCCCTCCGACACCGCCACCACGCACCGGCCCAGTTTGTCGTAGACTTTTTTGACATCCATCAAAAAATCATCCACGTCGAAGGTCCTCTCCGGCAGGTAGATCAGATGGGGGCCGTCGTCGGGATACTTCTGTCCCAGGGCGGAAGCCGCTGTCAAAAATCCGGCATGCCGGCCCATCACCACGCCGATATACACCCCGCCCATGGCCCGGTTGTCCAGATTGACACCGGAAAAAGCCTGGGCGACAAAACGGGCGGCACTGCCGTAGCCCGGCGTATGGTCATTGATGACCAGATCATTGTCTATGGTCTTGGGAATGTGGATGGCGCGAAACTCATAGTTGGCGCGAAGGGCGTTTTCATTGATAATGCGGACCGTATCGGAGGAATCATTGCCGCCGATATAGAAAAAATAGCGAATATCATGGGCCTGCATCACCTTGAACATTTCCTTGCAGTACTTGTCGTCGGGTTTGACCCGGGTGGAGAGCAGGGCTGAGGAGGGGGTGACGGCCACCTTCTCGAGATTGTTGGTGGTCTCCTTGGTCAGGTCCAGAAAATTTTCATTGACGATTCCTTCAACACCCTTGACCGCCCCGTAGATCTTGGTGATCTGGGCGAACTTTCTGGCTTCCAGGGTGGCTCCGACCAGGGACTGGTTGATCACCGCCGTTGGTCCCCCGCCTTGGGCAATCAGGACTTTTCCTTCTAATTTCATAATAATCCCTCCTATTTCATCAGCGGCATCGGTTCTTTATGGTAACAGCGGACGCCGTATTTTTCCTCATGTCGTTTCAGGATTTCCCTCATGACAAGCGGATTCCCCTTCATGGCTTCGACGCTTTTTTGATCCACCTCCTGGGAAAAGGGGCAGGTGGACAGGCACACCCCGCAGTCCGTGCCGATATTGCGCCAGACCCTGTAGCATTTCTCCTGATCGATCTGCCACCGCCGGACTCCCTCTATTTCACCTCTGGGGCCTGAGGGAATCGCCTTGCCGGGACAGGTCAGGGCGCATTTGTTGCAGATTTCACAGAATTCGACGATTCCGAATGGCTCCGGCTCATCCGGAATCAGTTCAAGATTTGTCGTCACCACCCCGAGTCGGACCCTGGGTCCGTAGGGCTTGGTCATCAGGATTCCCATGCGGCCGATCTCCCCCAGGCCGGCGTCCCGGGCCACCAGGGGTGCCACCAGCAGATAATTGCCATCCATGTGGTTTCTGGCCTCGTAACCGATTTCTCTCAGGAAATAACTCAGGACCATGCCGGTCATCCCGGCGTTGAGATAGCCTCTGGTGGTTTCCACCGTCTGTTCCAGCTGGGGGGCCCGGTTGATGAAATCCCGGTCCATGGCCACCGCAAAGACAATGCCGTAGGCATGGTGGGGGGTGGTGGGATCGCCGTAGTCTTCCTCATGACGCCCCCGATGGGAGTAGTAGTGATAGTCCTTCATTCGGGCAATCCCCACAAGATCCGCCCCGAAGTGACTGGCCAGGGCCTTGAGCTTTCGGGTAGCGCTGGCCGGATCGATCTTTTGTGGCTGCCGGATCACCTCCCCTGTGGCCAGGGGCCGCAGGTCGGCAATGAGACGAAAAAGACTGTCGGCAATCCTGGAATTGATGGGGTCGTAGGTCGCCGTCCCCTCCTCGGAAAGATTCGGCAGGGTTTTCAATTCATCGTCAATCGCTTTTTTCTCAGGATGCCTCTGGTAAAAATCCCTGGCAGCGGGACCCTGGTCCGACCAGGACATTCTGGCAAACATGGTGTTTCTCTCATCGATTTTTTTGATCATCGTCACCCTCCATGGCTTCCCAAATGTATCTGGCAACGCTATCGGTATAGTGATACCCAATTTCCTCCGTGGCCAACGACTTGAGTCTCGGAATGCTGTTTTTCAAGGCAACGGGATAGTCCGCCACCTCAAACATGGCCACGTCGTTTTCATTGTCCCCGAAGGCATAAAGGACGTCACCGGGGTTGAAAAACTCTTCTTTGAGGATTTTCAGGGCATGGCCCTTGGTTCCCAGAGGGCTGGCGACGTTGAGCCAGTAGCAGTCATCATAGGTCCCCTTCATCTGGTGGATTTCCAGCCGGCTGCCGAAGATCTCCACCAGCTCGTCATGGAGTTTCCCGATTCTTTTGGCCTCATCGATGGCATTGAAAACCACGATGCGTTGACCAAGCACCCGGTCGACTTGGGGGGTATCGATGATTCTGCCGTCCCCGTGGCTTTTTCTGAAGTTGATCCAGTTCATCAGACAGGGCCCGGCCTTCTTCGTGTCCACCGTCAGATAGTCCAGGTCGCCTTCATGGGTGGTCACCGCCATCTGGACCCCATGCCTCTGGAAAACCTTAAAAATCTCTTCGTTGAACTGCCCGGGGATCGACTGGATGAGCAACTTCTCTCCGCTGTGGTAATCTGAAATATAGGCCCCGTTGAATTCAATCACCGGGACCCTGAGGGGCAGGTCCTTCAACACCAGGCGGATGGCATCCAGACTCCTTGCACTCGCCACTGTGAAATGAACCCCCCGGTCCAGCAGATCCATAATCAACCGTCTCGAGGTCTCGCTGAGGGTCGCTTCCCTGGTCAGCAGGGTCCCATCGAGATCCGTCACAAAAATCTTGGCCATAAATCACACTCCCTGAAGTATATTATAACAAACTTCATCCCCTTTATCAGCCTTCGCTGAGAATACCCTTTTCTGCGACACCATGGGACTCGGTCCGTGTGAACCCTGGTGATTCTCCTGTGTCCGACGGGGCCTTTGACGACAAGCCGTGTTCAACATGCTGCCGGCTTTGAAACAGGACTTGTCCTGGCTCAGGGAAGCGGACCCGGTCGCCGCTAAAAGAAGCAGCCCGCCTTGGCCGTCATCTGCCGGAAGTCCCACGTCAAACCCCTGGTTTGAGTGGATGCCATTCAAACAATTGACAGCCCCGAAGAAAAGATGATACACTCCTAGATAGATTGTCCCCTTTAAGGAGGTTTCATGATGTGGGTCATATTTGTCGCCGTCACCCTCGGAGGTGTTCTGGGATTTTTTCTCAAATGGCGTGAATCCCTTAAAAAAGCCGTCTCCAACCTGCAGTTGCTGGGTCTGACGCTTCTTCTTTTTTTCATGGGGGTCTCCGTGGGATCCAATCCCGATATTGTCGACAACCTCAGTCTGATCGGCCTCAAGTCCTTCATGTACGGCCTTTTGAGCGTGATTTTCAGCGTCCTTGCGATTTTCATCGCCACCAAGATCTTCAGGAGGAAAACCTCATGAGCCTGTTGGTTGTCATCACCGTTTCCCTGGGAATCCTGTATGGGGTCCTCTTCAACGACAATCCCATCGTAGCCAACCTCGATCTTCTGATCCAGGTCACCCTGGGCTTCCTGCTCTTCTTTGTTGGACTCGATATCGGATCGAATCGTTCCGTTTTCAAGGGAATCAAGGATAAGATCTTCAGCGTGCTGCTGGTCACCCTGTCCATCATCATCGGAAGTCTCACCGGCGGCCTTCTCACCGCCCTCTTGTTTGCCATGCGTCCGGGCGAGGGCCTGGCCATCGCCGCAGGCTTTGGCTGGTATTCCCTTTCCGGCATCATCCTCACCAACATCGGCAACGCGGAGCTGGGTTCCATCGCCTTTTTATCCAACGTTTTCAGAGAATTGCTGACCTTCCTGATGGTGCCCGTCATCGCCGTCAAACTCAATTACCTCAGTGCCATCGGCCCTGCCGGCGCCACCTCCATGGACACCACCCTGCCCATCATTTCAAAGAACACCGACCCCCACACGGCCCTGGTGGCCTTCGTGAACGGTCTGATTCTGACCGCCGTCGTCCCCTTTCTTGTGCCACTGCTTTACACCCTATTCTAAAGTGAGGTGCCCGAAATGAAACCCTATGAAATCTGGAAAAGCATCACCCAGAGGGAAATGACCCAGGACCAGTACAATGCCTTCTGGAAGGAATACCTCGATAAGGAAACCGCCATCTACAAGGAGATCCTGGAAAACGAAGCCTTGACCCTCAAAGGCTCCATCAGCAGTCTGAGTGAGACCTTCAAAGTCGAAGAAACCACCTTCACCGGCTTTCTCGACGGCATCAACTCTTCTTTGAAGCATCCGCTGGCTCTTGAATCCCTGGAAACCGATACCCCCATCGAAGGGGAAATCGACCTGGAGGCCCTCTACTACAACATGCATGACGCCAAGGCGAAGTGGCTGTACAATTTGAATGCCTGGGAAACCCTTCTTTCAAAAGAGACCAGAAAGAGCATCAAAAACGACTTCCGCCAATCGGTGATGATCAAAAAGGAAGACCGTCCCGGTCGCAACGACCCCTGCCATTGCGGCAGCAGCAAAAAATACAAGAAATGCTGTCTGGCCAAGGATGAGGCCGCCGACAGGGCCGCGGAAACAGCAGACTGAAGCCGGAATATCAAAGGAGCATATCGAATTCGATATGCTCCTTTTTCTCTCTGTCTGCAACTTGAGGCCACTTTAGGCCATTTTCTTCTCTTTTTCCTTGCTCTTGATCTCATCCTGCTTGAGCAGCTTGAAGATGACAGGACTCAGGGCCAGCAGGCCGATCAGGTTGGGGATGGCCATCAGACCGTTGAAGGTATCCGACAAGGACCATACCAGGTCCACCTTGTAGATGGCGCCGAAGAAGGCCAGAGCCACCCAGATGTATTTGTAGTACTCCACCGCTTTCACGCCGGCGATGTACTCCAGGGATTTCGAGCCGTAGTAGTACCAGCCCAGAATCGTCGAGAAGGCGAAGAAGATGAGGCCGAAGGTCACGATGAATCCCCCGACTCCCGGGAAGGCCGAATCGAAGGCCTGGGTCGTCAGAGCCGCACCGCCCAGACCGTCTTTGATCGACATCAGACCGGTGCCTGCATCGATGGTGACGTAACCGGAAAGCAGGATGACCAGGGCCGTCATGGTACAAACCACGATGGTATCCAGGAATGCTCCCAGGGAAGCAATCATGCCCTGCTTGACAGGATCGTTGGTTTTAGAGGCCGCATGGGCGATCGGCGCCGAGCCTAGACCGGCTTCATTGGAGAAGACCCCCCGTGCCACACCAAAACGAATGACGGTTCCCAGCAAGCCGCCGCCCACTGCCTTGGCATTGAAAGCATTGCTGAAAATCATGTCAAAGACACCGGGGACTCCTGAAAAATTGCTGAAAATGATGAAAAGTGCACCAGCCACGTAGATCACTGCCATGGCGGGAACAATTTTTTCCGCTGCCTTGCCGATGGATTTGATGCCGCCGAGGATGACCGCCCCGGTAGCCACTGCGATGATGGCTCCAGTGATGTAGGGCGAAAGGCCGATGGAAGACTCGACTGAAGCCGCTACGGAATTCGATTGAACCATGTTCCCGATACCGAAGGCCGCGATGGTGGCGAAGAAGGCGAAGAGCCATCCCAACCAGCCCCAGCTGCCGCCGTAGGTTTCTTCCATGCCCTTCTTGATGTAGTACATGGGTCCGCCTGATTTTTCACCCTTTTCATTGGTGACCCGGTACTTGATGGCCAGGAAGGCCTCTGCGAATTTCGTGGCGCCGCCAAAGGCCGCGGTGACCCACATCCAGAAAACCGCTCCAGGACCGCCCGCTGCGATGGCGCCGGCCACACCGGCGATGTTGCCTGTGCCGATGGTTGCCGCCAATGAGGTCATCAGCGCCTGGAAAGGCGTGATGTCTCCATCATCGCTTTCCGACTTGGAGAAGAGCAGCTTGAAGGCATAGCCTATTTTCCTGTACTGCACCACTCTGGTTCCGAAGGTCAGCACGATTCCCGTTCCGACCAGGAAGAAGATCATGATGCCGCCCCAGGCGAAGCTGTTGACCGCGCCGATCAGATTCATCAATGCATCCATTAAAAAAAACCCCCTTTAGAATAAGTACACGTTACACCTTTATTCTAAAGGGCGGGTTTCAAAAAGTTTCACTATGTATAACGAAAGTATCCTACAGCCGGACGTAATAGGTCAGCCCCTCCAAAAATTTGCGCAGGTTCACCTTGCCCCGGTCCCCGGAATGTCCCCGGATGAAATCCATCTCCTTCTTCACCTCTTTGAAATGGTAGAGGGTATTGGCATATTCCAGAAAAACCTCGTTGAGATTGTCCTCGACCCCCAGATAGGAGAGATTTTCCAGTCCCATGGAAGCCGCCCTTCGAATCTTCTGTTCCAGGATTTTGGGGTTTGGGGTGAATACCTGGCAGATTTCCTTGACGGAGAGTTCCCGCACCTCAGAAGGATGGGTCACCATGTAGGACACCACCTTGTAGATTTCCTCCGAGGCCGCGCTTCTCACGATGCCGATCTTCTTCAGAACCCCGCTGATCTGGTCCATCATGGTATCGCTGTCCAGGGCCTCCATCCCCTGGAAATCGAAGACGTTCCGGATGATTTTCAGCCGCTTGTCCGCCTCCATGTAGTTGACGATCTCCGCCAGAACATTGAGCACCTCCACGGCATTGATGGGTTTGTTGATGTAAAAGGAGGCCCCCTTCTCATAGGCCTTGGTGATCATTTCCTTGGAAGTCACCTGGGAAATCATCAGAATCTTGATTTGCTCATTGTAGGCGGTGATTTCTTCGATAAGGCCGATGCCGTCCACATGGGGCATCAAAAGATCCACAATGACGATATCCGGGTTGAGACTCCTGATTTCATCGATGGCCTTCTGGGAATCATTGGTGATGCCGACGATATTGCCGATCCGCTTGTCGGTGATGATCTGCTCCAGGATTCTCGTGATGTTGTTGTCATCGTCAACGATATAGATCTTCATTTTTCCACCTCGATATCTTCACTTCTGATGATCACTTCAAACCGGGCCCCCCCGCCCTTTTCCGAAGAAGCCGCAATGGTGCCCCTCAGCCGCTTTTCAACGATTTCCTTGACCAGACTCAGGCCCAGTCCCCGGTTGATTTCACCTGAGGCGTAATCGATTTTCGTAGAATAGCCCGCGCTGAAAATCTCCTTGAGCCTGCGGGCATCGATGCCGGCACCGTTGTCGCTGACCAGGAAATGATGCCGGCCCTCGACCTTCCGATGGGCCACCTGAATTCTGCCGTTTTTGATCCCCTCCAGGGCGTCGATGCTGTTGGAAATCAGATTGCGGAGGACGGACATCAGTTCATAGTGACGGGCCGTGGTGAAGTCCTCCGAATAGGCGTACTCAAGGTCAATGACGATGTCGAGGTCGCCGATCTCGTAGTTCATGGTGTTCTTGAGGATTTTGAGCATATGAGAGAACTTCATCTGGTTCACCTCAAGGCTCTCGTCGGTCACTTCTTTGAATCCCCTCGTCAACAGGTCATATTCCTTTTTGATTTCATGGACATCGCTGGCGACCCGAAGGGCCTTCCGGGCAAGCTCCGGCCGCCCCGAATCCTTGAGCCACTCGAAAAGCTGATAGGCTTCCGTCATGCTCTCTTCAATCTTGGCCTTGTTTTTTTCCAGCCAGTACATCTCATCCTTCAGGAGCATGATCATGTGCAGCAGCCTCTGGTATCGGCTCTCGTGCTCCTCCTTCAAGAGGAGCAGGCGGTAAAGCCGGGCGCCCTTGAGAATCAGGACCAGAATCAGACTGCGTACCAGGGCCACTAGAAAGAGGATGAAAAACTGAGAGGGCAGAAAATCCTGATGGAAAAAATTGATCCGGAGGACGACCTCGAAAAAATTGGCGGAAAAATCCCCGGTGACGGCGATGAGGAACATCTTCTCGAGATCCTCCGTCCGCGGTTTGTAGATGCCGAAATAGAAGATGATGGCATAGACCACATAAAAGAAAATCTCCGGGATGAAGCCGTAGCCCATGTTCTCCAGGGATCCCCCCCTGACGATGACGAAAATCAGTTGAAGGAGGTAGATGGTGATCCCCACCACCACACCGGTCAAGACCGGATTGGGTCGTCGGTAGAGATACAGGAAGGCCCCCATGGTGATGATGGCGAAGGTGATCCTGAAATCCGCGATGAGGATGTCAAAATACAGCAGGGAGCTGATGTTGACCACCAGGAGTCCGTATAAAAACCGTTTGTCCCTCATGACGGGCTAAAAAGTGGCCTTGTACAGGCGCCGCCTGTCGAGAACGAAGACCGGCTCCGAAAACTCACCCTCGCCAAGAGTCCCCAGAACCTTGGTCATATCGTACATCCTGGCATCGATCATATCGATGTAATGGAGGAGCTCCGCCTCGGGAATCATGGGTCTTTTAGGTGACCCGTACTCGGGTTCATAGTGGTGGGAAAGGATCATATGCTGGATGAGCTTGATTTTCTCATCCTTCATGGGAATCTCCCGGCCGACGTGGTCGATCTTGATAATGCCCTGGATGATATGTCCGAGGAGCTGGCCGTCCCGGGTGTACTCCCCGACGATTCCCATGTCATCGGCATCCATTTCGTTGATTTTTTCAATGTCATGAAGCATGATTCCGGCATAGAGCAGGTCCCGGTTTACCGGATAGACCTCGCTGAGCTTTTCACCCGCCATCAGCATTCTCAGCACATGGTAGAGGAGTCCTGCATAAATCGCATGGTGGTGCATTTTCGCCGCGGGATAGTAGAGGAGTTTCTCCCGGTATTCGTCATAAATCCGTCGAACCAGCCCCCGTATCTCATCGTCCTCGATCTTTTCCCCGTAGGCCAGCACTCTGTCATACATCTCTTTGGCCTCAATGGGGGCCGCCGGTACAAAGTCCTTGATGTCGATGCCGTCCTCCTCGCCGGCCGGGCGATGTCTGACGACCTTGAGTTGCATCGTGTTGTTCCACAGGGTCACATCCCCCTCGATTTTGACCACCAGACCGGCCTTGTAATCCTTCACCACCTCGTCGTCGACGCCCCATATTTTTCCGTTGACCTCCCCGGTTTTGTCCATCAGGGTCAGGTCCAGATACCTTTTGTTGTTGCTGGAGGTTTTCAAGTTATAGCCCTTGATGATATAAAAACCCACGATGCGCTGGCCTGCTTCAAAATCCTTGATAAAAATATTTTCCATAATTCCCTCCTTGGCTCTCTCTAGATTATAGCATAAAAAAACCTCTCAAAGAGAGGTTTAGTAGGTCTCTACCGGGTACTTGGCCCTGAGAGCATTGACCTTGTCCTGATAGGCCTGGGCCTGCTTTCGAGTGACGATTTCATGCTCGATCCGAGGTTTGATTTCTTCCAGGGCCGTGGTTTCCGGCTCTTTTTTGTCCGTCAACTGAATCACGTGGAAGCCGAACTGTGTCTTGACGAGGCCGCTCATCTGGCCGACTGACAGATTGAAGGCGGCTTCTTCGAACTCCGGCACCATCTGCCCCTTGCCGAAATAGCCCAGATCTCCGCCCTTTTCCCTGGAGGGACAAGTGGAAACCGCCATGGCCACTTCATCGAAGCCTTCTCCCGCTTCGAGTCGCTTGAGGACGTCCTGACCCTCTTCCTCTGACTTGACCAGAATATGGGATGCCTTGACCTGGGCGGGCTTTTGATACCGGGCCTGGTTGGCCCCGTAGTATTCCTCCACCTCATCGTCGGTGACATCGATGGCCTCGAAGATTTCTCTGATTTTGAGGGTCTTGAGGATGTGTCCCTTCAGTCTTTCAAGTTCTTCCTCGAAGGCCTTGGTCTCGCTGAGCCGGTCCTCGACGGCTTCAAAGTACAAGAGTTCCTGGTTGATGATTTCCTGCAACAGCTGCTGCATGCCTTCAGGGCTGCCGAACTGGGCGGCTTGCTCCGGCCCCAGGGTGTTCAAAAAAAAATCCACGTCCTGCTGGGTGATTTCCTTGCCGTTGACCTTTGCCAATACTGAATTTTCCATGATTAACTCCTTTAAGTTGAATAGTCTTTGTTCATGGTATCAGAAGGCGGGTATAAAATCAATGAAAAGGGTGAAATTCAAGAGGTGATTCCATGCGCTTCGAATACCCCTACAAATACTATCGGGGCGGCTATTTTTTCTTCATCTTCACTGAGGGCTACGGCCTGTACATCCTCTATACCAGTTCCTTGCGCCTGCGGTGGCAACTGGTCTTCTTCGCCGTGTTCACGATACTTTTCTTTGCCGTCAGGAGCTTCTACCTCCAAAGGATCCGCTTTCTGAAATCCTATGCCATCACCGTCGACCCCGGGGGCATCGAAGGCCTCTTCCGCGGCAGACCCTACCGGTACGAAAAACATCAGATCAGGAGCATATACTACACCCGGGAAGTGGTCCGTTTCAAACTCTTTCACGTGATCCACATTTTCACCCTGGAGGGGGACCATCTCTTCTTCTCCGACGAAATCCTCAAATTCAAGCAACTCAAGAGACTGCTGCTGAAATCCTACCCTCACCTGAGCTATCAGGTCGAACACCTGCTGACGGATTCAACCGATCCCGAGGAGGAGAAACTGTATCTGGCCTACTTGAGAAACCAGGATTGAAGTCCCCCTAGGAAAGGGCGCTTTCAATCCTGGTTTTGATTTCAGCCATCAGGTTGGCGGTCTCCTTGAAAATCTCCTCTTCCGGCGTGATGGGGGGGTGGATGGTCAGCACCACCCTGCCGGGATGGATGCCTTTTTCACCTTTTTTCATCATTTTGATGGAGCCGTCGATGGTGACGGGAAGAATCGGTCTTTTGGCCTTCAGAGCCATCTTGATGCTGCCCGCCTTGAAATCCCCGAGCCGGCCGTCAGGACTCCGGGTTCCTTCGGGAAAAATCACATAGTTGTATCCCTGGGCCATCTTCTTCGAGGCCTCGTTGATAATGCCAACGGACTGCCTGAAATCCTCCCGATCCATGAAAAGACACCCCATGAAGGTCATCCACTGGCTGACAAGGGGGATTTTCCGGGTCTCGATCTTGGCGATGAAGGCAATGGGAAGAGGGATTTCCGCCAGAAGCAGGGGGATGTCAAAATTGCTCTGGTGATTGGCCACCAACAAAAAGGCGTCCTCGGGAGGGAGATTTTCCAGACCCCTGATTTCAGTTCTTCCCCCAGCCAGCTTCAATAGATTCCGGGACCAACCCTTGGCCTTGTGAAAAGCCAGCTGCCTGGCCCTTGAGACCTCTCCCCGTTTCACGTATCCCTGACCCCTGATCATGGCCGGGATATAGACCAGCAGACTCAGACCCCAGTACAGATACCAGATGATATTTCTGATCATGGTTTTCCTCCTCAAAGTTCAATCAAGCCGGGGGGAAATGATTTCCGCCCTATGCCGGCACCGGGATCAGACCGATGCCGACGGGCTTTTGTCCACTCCTTCTGGCGCCATCCTGTCTAGCCGAAAAAGCCCCTTCAAGGGGCTTTCCCTCCCCTGGGCAGGTTCTCTTGAAACCAGTCTCCGTCAAGAGCCCATTATTCCACCGTCACGGATTTCGCCAGATTCCTGGGCTTGTCGACATCGTTGCCCCTGGCCAGGGAAACGTAGTAGGCAAAGAGCTGCAGGGGAATGATGCTGAGCACCGGCATCAGGTGATCCGATGCCTCGGGAACAAAAATCACTTCATCCGCCACCTTGAGAATCTCCCGGTTGCTTTCCTTGGCCACCGCCAGCACGTAGGCCCCCCGAGCCTTCACCTCCCGGATGTTGGAAAGGGTCTTTTCATAGAGCTTGTCCTGGGTGGCGATGGTGACGACCAGGGTATCCTCCTGGACCAGGGCGATGGTACCGTGTTTGAGTTCCCCCGCCTGGATGGCGAAGGAATTGATATAGCTGATTTCCTTGAGCTTCAACGAGGCTTCCAGGGCGCTGTCGAAATCCAGGGTCCTTCCGATGAAAAAGATGTTTTCGTTGTTGAACTGCTGAGCCGCGATGGCCTTCACCTGGTCTTCATTCTCAAGAATCCGCTTCACCTTCCCGGGAAGCTGTCTCAGTCCGTCAATCACCTCATCATAGGCTTCAGAATCCATGGTCCCGAGATTCTTCGCCATATGGAGGGCGATGAGGTAGAGGGCGATCAACTGGGTCGTGTAGGCCTTTGTAGAGGCCACGCCGATCTCCGGTCCCGCCCAGGTGTAGAAGACATCATCGGAATCCCTTGCCACAGAACTTCCCACCACATTGACCACGCTGAGAATCCGGGCGCCCCTCCTCTTGGCTTCTCTGAGGGCGGAAAGGGTGTCGATGGTCTCCCCCGACTGGGAGATGGCGATGAAGAGGGTTTTGGAGTCCACAAAGGGGTCCTTGTAGCGAAACTCCGAGGCCACATCCACCAGAACCGGAATCCTGGCGAATTTTTCAATGGCGTATTTTCCCACCAGCCCCGCGTGATAGGCGGTGCCGCAGGCCACGATGTAGATGCGGTCGATTTTTTCCAGGTCCTCTTTTCCCAGTTTGATGCCGTCCAGAAGAATCTCATTGTCTCCCAGGAGCCGCCGGTTCAGGGTATCCGTGATTCCCTTGGGCTGTTCATGGATCTCCTTGATGGTGAAATGTTCGAAGCCTTCCTTCTCGGCGGAGGCCACGTCCCAGTCCACCCGGAATATTTCCCGGGAAACCCTTTGCTTGAGCTCGTCATAAATGGTGATGTCGTCCTTGGTGAGGACCACCACCTCGTCGTTTTCGATGAGGTAGGTGTTGCGGGTGTATTTCAGGAGTGCCGGAATATCGGAGGCGAGAAAATTCTCCCCCTCGCCGATGCCGACGATCAGCGGGGAATCCTTCCTCACCGCAATGAGCTTGTCCGGTTCACTGTTGCACAGCACCCCCAGGGCATAGGCGCCCTCCATCTTGTCGACGGCCTTGTAAACCGCCTCCAGCAGATCTCCCTCGTAAAAATGCTCGATCAGATGGGCGATGACCTCCGTGTCGGTTTCAGAAACGAAGGTGATCCCGTGGACCTCGAAGAGCCAGTCCTTGAGTTTCATGTAATTCTCGATGATGCCGTTGTGGATCACGGCAATCGAGCCCTTGTAACTGATATGGGGGTGGGCGTTGATATCGTTGGGCTCCCCGTGGGTCGCCCATCGGGTATGACCGATTCCCGCCTTTGAGTTGATGCCGGAATCCTTGATCAAGGGCTCCAGGCAACTGAGATGACCCTTGCATTTTTTGACTTCCAGGGCACCGTCTCTGAAATAAGCGATGCCTGCAGAATCATACCCTCTGTATTCCAAACGTTTCAGCCCGTCCATCAGGACCGGCAGGGCTTCTTTGTCTCCGATATAACCTACTATGCCACACATTTTCTAGCCTCCAATTATTTTTTTCAATTGGACCGAGCCCTTTATCGGAGGGATTTTGTCCCGGAAATCACTTCCCGGTTTTGTCCATCCTTGACGACCAAGGGGGGCCGTGAGGCATCCGCCGAATTTTCGATAAACCTCATCCTCGTCAACTGCCGCCCGGGCAGTTCTGGCGCTTCAAGCAACCTCCTTCCCATTGACTGTTCAGTCCCAATCGCTTCTATCTTTACTTCCTGAGTTCTTCTTCAAAAAGGGCCACGAGCTCACCGGCGTACTGATTGAGCTCTTCGAGGTCCTCCCCCTCCAGCATCACCCGGATCAGGGGCTCCGTTCCCGACGGCCGGATGAGAATCCTGCCGGATCCCGCCATTTTTTCTTCAATCTCCTTGATCCGCCGATTGATGGCCAGATGCTGGTCGTAACGGCCCATGTTTTCAGGATTGATCCGGGCGTTTTTCAACACCTGGGGAAAGGTTTTCATTTTCTGTGAGAGCTGTCTCAAGCTGCTGCCTGAATCGATGAGGGCATTGATGAGCTTGACCCCGGTCAAAAGACCATCCCCCGTGGTGTTGTGCTCAAGGAAGATGATATGTCCCGACTGCTCCCCGCCGATGGCGTATTCCTTTTCAAGCATTTTTTCCAGCACATAGCGGTCTCCCACCCGGGTGACCTCCACCGCCACTTCACTTTCCTTCATGGCTTTATGGAAACCGATATTGCTCATCACCGTCACCACCACGGCATTCTTGGCCAGTTCATTCCTGGTCTTCATCTGGTTGGCCAGGATCATCATGATCTTGTCCCCGTCCACCAGTTCTCCGGTATGGTCCACCGCCAGAAGCCGGTCGGCATCCCCGTCAAAGGCCAGACCGAAGTCCAGGTCATGGGCCGTCACATAGTCCCTGAGGGACTCGAGATGGGTCGACCCGCAGTCATGATTGATATTGACGCCGTCGGGCCCGTCGTGGAGCACATGGACCCTGGCGCCCAGGCTCCGGAAGAGTTCCGGGGCAAGTTCGTAGACCGCCCCATTGGCGGTGTCGATGGCGAATTCATAAGCCCCGTAGCCTTCGTGGGCCAGGCCTTTGACATGCTCGAGATACTTGTATTTCAAAGCCGGATCCTCGGACAAGCTGCCAAGAAATTCTCCGGTCAGGGGTTCTGCCGCCTTGTCCGGTTGAAGAATCTCTTCCTCGATGGCGGCCTCCACCTCATCGGAAAGCTTGAGACCGTCCCCGTTGAAAAACTTGATCCCGTTGTATTCGAAGGAATTGTGGGAGGCGGAAATCATCACTCCGGCATCGAAGCCCTCCTCCCTGACAAGATAGGCGATTCCCGGCGTGGGGATGACTCCCGCCTTGACGGCATCACTGCCGGAGGCCAGTATTCCTGCAATCAGTGCATTTTCAAGCATGTCTCCTGACAAGCGGGTATCCCTGCCCACCAGAATTCTCGCCCGTTTTCCCCTGAGTTGTTCAGTCAGCACCCGGGCCCCAAAAAAACCCAGATCATAGGCCAATGCATTGGTCAGCTCGAGATTGGCGATCCCTCTGACCCCATCGGTCCCGAATAATTTTCCCATGTCTCATCCTCCGCTCGATATCCCTGCTGTGGATACCCTTCATCTGATATTCACTACTTTTGATTATAACAAAAAAGACCGACCCTGTGGGAGTCGGTCTTCGTAAATTCTGGATTATTTAACCAGTTCAGCCCCCCGTTTGAGGGCCTCCTCGTTGAGGGGAATCAGATGGGCCTTGGCCGTCCCGAAGATCTTGGCCAGGGCCTTGAGCACCGATTCAGGCGTCACCACCTTGGTGACTTCCAGAATCGCTCCCAGCATCACCATATTGGCAGCCTTGGCATTGCCCAGCTCATTGGCGACCTCGTTGGCGTTGATGTAGTAGACGTCGATGTCCTCCCGCTCTGATTTTCTTTCAATCAGGGAGCTGTTGACAAAGAGTTTGCCGCCCTTTTCAACCTCCTGCTCGAACTTGTCCATGGAGGGCAGGTTCATCACCACGGCGGTGGTGGCGTCAAAGCTGATGACGGGAGAAGCCACTGCCTTGTCCGAGACGATCACGCTGCAGTTGGCCGTACCCCCGCGCATTTCCGGTCCATACGAGGGCAGCCAGGAAACCTCCAGGTCTTCAAACATGCCGGCATAGGTAATCAACTGACCCATCAGCATCACACCCTGCCCGCCGAAACCTGCAAAAATAAACTTTTCATTCATGATTTATTTCGCCTCCTCAGGTGATTTGAAATTTCCCAAAGGATAGTATGGAATCATGTTTTCCTCCAACCAGCCCAGGGCCTTCACCGGTGTCATGCCCCAGTTGGTGGGACAGGTGGAGAGGACTTCAACGATGCCGAAGCCTTTGCCCTCCAATTGAACCTCAAAGGCTTTTTTGATGGCTTTCTTGGCTTTTCTGATGGCTGCCGGGTTATGGACAGAGACTCTTTCAACAAAGACCGCCCCGTCGATGGTGGCCAGCATTTCAGACATTCTCAAGGGGAAACCTGTGAGATTCGAATCACGGCCCAGGGGTGAAGTGGTGGTCTTTTGACCGATCAGGGTCGTGGGGGCCATCTGGCCTCCCGTCATGCCGTAAATCGCATTGTTGACGAAAATCGTGGTGATTTTCTCACCCCGATGGGCCACATGGACGATTTCCGCCGTCCCGATGGAGGCCAGGTCGCCGTCTCCCTGATAGGAGAAGACCACCTTGTCAGGAAGCGCTCTTTTGATGCCTGTGGCCACCGCCGGAGCCCTGCCGTGGGCCGCCTCCTGCATGTCGCAGTTGAAGTACTCGTAAGCCAGCACGGAACATCCCACCGGAGCCACGCCAACCGTTTCTCCGAGGACATCGAGTTCCTCCAGCACTTCAGCCACGAGTCGATGGATGATTCCGTGGGTACACCCCGGACAATAATGGGTTTCTTTTTCCGTAAGTCCCTTTGTTTTCTCGAATACAACAGCCATTATTTAGCACCTCCAAGCAAGGCTCTGATCTTTTGAACGACGCCGTCCGGCGATGGAATCATACCGCCTGACCTGCCGTAGAACTCTACAGGCAACCGTCCCTGATTGACGATCTTGATATCGTCGATCATCTGCCCCATGCTCATTTCTACAGACAGGAACATTTTAGCGGTCTCGGGCAGTTCCACGAAGGCTTTCTCCGGGAAGGGCCAGACCAGGATGGGTCGGATCAAACCAATCTCGATACCCTCGGCCTTGAGGGTGTCGATGGCACTTTTTACAATACGGGCCGTGGTCCCGTAAGCCACACAGATGATTTCAGGTTTTTCCATGTTGTAGGTTTCCCATTGCTGCTCGTTTTTCTTCATGGCGTCGTATTTTTCAGTCAGTCGGATATTGTGGTCCTCAAGTTCCTCAGGCTTCAAGAACAGGGAATTGATGACATTGGGCTTTCTCTTGCCCTCCGTACCTGTTGCCGCCCAGTCCTTGGGAGGCAGGTCGACCTCGGGTCTTTCCTTGAACTCCACCGGCTCCATCATCTGGCCGATCATTCCGTCTCCCATCACCATGACCGGATTGCGGTAGAAGTCCGCCTTGTCAAAGGCCTCCTGGAGCAGGTCCACCATCTCCTGGATATTGGCCGGTGCATAGACCAGGAGGTGATAGTCGCCGTCACCGCCGCCACGGGTGGATTGGTTGTAGTCGGACTGTGAAGGCTGGATGCTGCCGAGCCCCGGGCCCCCCCGCACGATATTGACAATGACTGCCGGCAGCTCAGCACCGGCGATATAGGAAATGCCTTCCTGTTTGAGGGCGATTCCCGGAGATGAGGATGAGGTCATCACCCGCACGCCGGAGCCCGCCGCTCCGTAGACCATGTTGATGGCGGCAACTTCCGATTCAGCCTGAACGAATACACCGCCCACCTTCGGCAGTTCCCGCGACATGTATTCAGGCAGTTCATTCTGTGGTGTGATCGGGTATCCGAAGAAATATCTGCAACCGGCATTGATCGCCGCCGCTCCGATCGCCTCGTTACCTTTCATTAATACTTTAGCCATCTAAACTATTCCCTCCTCATTTAGAATCTTTCTACAGTGATCACGTTATCCGGACACATCATGGCGCAGTTGGCACAGCCGATGCATTGCTCCGGATCCGAGAGTGTCGCCGGGTGATACCCCTTCTGGTTGATTCTCGAGGTGTCGAGAACCACGATGTTCACCGGACAGTTGGTGGTGCATAAGGCACAACCTTTGCAGATGTCCTCGTTGAAAATAACTTTTCCTTTTGCCACTTTTTTCCCTCCTAATTTAAAATTTACATCCAGACATCCCTCATATACATCCTGATGGGAAAAACCTCTCCCTCGAGACCTTCGGGCAGCTCCTTCGCCACCGATTCGATGGTACTGATGTATTTGATGGGAATAGCAAGTTCTTGTGAGGCCTCTTCGATGATTTTCTGGGCTTCGAGGACCGTTTCAAGAGTCGTTTCCCTGAGCAGATGGGTGTTGTTGACGAGTCCCGTCACCTTCAACTGGGAAACCTCCTCGATGGAGCGCACGTGGTACAGGATGCCCTCCACGGTCCGGGTCTCAGTCCTATTTGTATTAACGACGCAGAGCATGTCATACTCCTTGTCGATAATATCCTCATAAAATTTCGCCAGCACCTTGGCGCCGACCGAGTTGCCTCCCACATCCAGAATCACCTGGGATTCCGGATCCTGAATAGGTCCCACGATTTCAGAAGAAATCGCCGGCAGATCCAGAGAAAAGTTATGGCCCAGGGAAGAGCTGATCACCCGGATGCCCTTCTCCTCCAGAAAAGCCGCCTTCTCCCTGGAGCGAAAATAGGGATTGACAATGTCGAGATCGGAAAGGGCTACCTTGTATCCCATTTCAGCCAGCTTGACCGCGTAATTCACACTGAATTCAGTCTTGCCGCTGCCGTAATGGCCGATGATGATTCTGATGCGTCGATCATCCAACATTTTTTCACCTTTATTCATAAATTTGGGCGTCTTCTTCTCCCTTGAGCACCCTGAGACCGCCCAGAGCCAAGGCGCTCATTTCATCCTCACCGGGATAGACCAGCACCTTGCCGATAAAGTCGACATACTCCCGGATCCATCCCACGAAAACCTCGTCGTAGGCGATGCCCCCCGTGAGGATAATGGCGTCCACCTGGCCCTTCAGGACAGCCGCCCCCGACCCGATTTCCTTGCCGATCTGATAGGCCATGGCCTTGTAGACCAGCTCGGCATTCTTGTCTCCGGAGAGGATCATCTCCTGGACTTCCCGGCCGTCGTTGGTGCCCAGGTAGGCCACAAGACCGCCCAGTCCCTTGAGCTTTCGCTTGATTTCATCCATGGTGTAGTCACCGGAAAAACACATTTTGACCAGGCCTCCGTTGGGAACGCCTCCGGTGCGCTCCGGAGAAAAGGGCCCCTCGCCGTCAAGGGCATTGTTGACATCGATGACCTTGCCCTTTTCATGGACCCCCACGGAGACGCCTCCGCCCATATGGGCGACCAGCAGATTGCATGCCTCATAGGCCTTGCCCAGTTCCCTGGCCCCTCTTCTCGCCACGGCCTTTTGATTCAAAGCGTGGAAAATACTGATGCGGGGCAGTTCCGGCATGCCTGAAATCCTGGCCACTTCATGCATCTCATCCACCACCACGGGGTCGACGATATAGGCGGGCAGGTTGAGCTTGGAGGCGATTTCATGGGCGAGAATCCCCCCGAGATTCGAGGCGTGTTCCCCCATTTTCCCGGCTTTCAAATCCTCGATCATCCTGTCATTGACTTCATAGGTTCCACCGGCCATGGGCTTGAGAAGCCCCCCCCGGCCGGAAACCGCACTGAGCTTCGTCAGATTGATCCCCTGCTCATTGAGGGTGTTCAGAATGACGTCTCTCCTGAAATCCAGCTGGTCGATGATATTGCGGTACTTGTTGATTTCCTCGGCAGGATGTCTCAAAGTGGTTTCAAAGACCTCCTTTTCATTGTCATAGATTGCGATCTTGGTCGAGGTGGAACCCGGATTGATCGCCAGTATTCTAAAAGTCGTCATATTCGATCTCCTTTACATTTTCGCTGCCATCAAGACACTCAAGGCAATGGAATTCAGTTTGGCTTCCTCTGAGTCGGCCCTTGAAGTCAGGATCACCGGTGCGGCCGCTCCCACGATGATGCCGGCGCTCTTGGCTTCGCACAGGAAGGACAAGGCCTTGTAAAGCACATTGCCCGCCTCGATGGTGGGACAGATGGCGATGTCCACATCCCCTGCCACGGGATGGTCGATGCCCTTGATCCTGGCCGCTTCCTTTGAAACCGCGTTGTCCAGGGCAAAGGGTCCTCCCACGATGCAGCCCTTGATTTCTCCTCTGAGATTCATGTCCACCAGCGCCTGGGCGTCGACAGTGGCCGGCATTTTCGGGTTGACTTTTTCCTTGGCGGTGATGATCCCCACCTTGGCTTCCTCGATATCGAGAGCCCGTGACACCATGAGGGAATTCTCAATGATCTGTTTCTTGGTTTCCAGATCCGGGGCGATGATCATGGCCGCATCGGAAACCATGAGGAGTTTGTGATAGGAGGGCACATCAAAGACCGCCACATGACTCAGGACATTCCCGGTTCGAAGTCCCACTTCTTTATTGAGGACGGCCTTGAGAATGACGGCGGTATCCACCAGACCCTTCATCACGCAGGAGGCCTTTCCTTCAGACACCAGTTGGACCGCCTTGAGGGAAGCCTCGGCGGGATCCACGACATCCATCAATTCGAAATTGCCAAGGTCGATGGCTTCTTCCCTGGCAATGGCCTCGATCTTTTCAAGATCCCCGATAAGCACCGCCTCTATGATTCCTTCAGAATAGGCATTGTCGACTGCCTTGAGCACATCGGCGTCCTGGGCGCAGGCTACCGTGATTTTCTTCGGACCCCGTTCTCTGGCGATTTTGAGAACGTCGTCAAAACTTTTGATCATAACTCACCACTCCCTAAAAATATTTTCTTCTACCCATAATAAAAGCAAGAGCTATGCCAAAACATCGCTCTTGCTTTTAGTCTTTGTTTGCAAGGCCTGCGGGGATCATCCGGCTCCAGATGATAACCCTTATCCCTTGAGTGCATTTTGTTGCATGCAATTTATTGCATGCAACAGGTGAATCACATGCGCATATCGTGCACCCTACAATCCCGTGTTTTTCAATTTTATAATACAGACTCCTCAGAGAAATCCCCAAAGCCCTGGCCGTTTGAGAACGGTTGAATTCGTTTTTCTTCAACACCCCTTGGAGATACTTCTTCTCCGCCCTGGCCAGCATCTCCTGGAGGGTCAACTCAAAATGGTGTTCCGCCCCAAGCAGCTCGGACAAATCCACCATGCCCCCTCTGATTCCTTTATCCGCCAGCAGAATGGGGGGAAGATGATGTTTCTCAAGGGTTTTTTCTCCAAGCTTCACATTGATCATGGCCCGGCCGATGTAGTTTTCCAGCTCCCTGATATTCCCCGGCCAGTGATATTTTTTGAGGATTTCCAGCACATCCCGGGATATCTCGAAGACATGGCGACCATAATCCTGGTTGAATTTTTTGATCATGAAGTTTGCCAGTTCGTCGATATCCCCCAGGTGGTCCCTCAGGGGCGGCATATGAATCGGCAACACATTGAGCCGATAGTAGAGGTCTTTCCTGAAAAGGCCCCTTTCCACGAGGTCCTCAAGATCGGCGTTGGTGGCGGTGATGATTCTGACATCCACTCGGATGGCCTTGGTGCCTCCCACCCGGACGATTTCCCGTTCCTGCAGGACTCTGAGCAGTTTGGCCTGGGCGCTCAGGGTGATTTCAGCAATTTCATCGAGGAAAACAGTTCCCCCATGGGCCATTTCGAAGTAGCCGGTCTTGCCCCCCTTGAGGGCTCCGGTAAAGGCGCCTCCCTCGTATCCGAAAAGCTCGCTTTCCATCAGATTTTCTGCAATCGCCGCACAATTGACCCTGATGAACTGAGAATTCATTCGAGGACTGCCGTTATGGATGGCATGGGCCACGAGTTCCTTCCCCGTCCCGCTCTCCCCCCTGATGATCACCGTAGCCGGGGTGCTGGCGGCCAGCTTGGCCTTTTCAATCGCACTGGTGATATTCATATCCGAACCCTTGATGTCGTCAAAGGTGTATTTTGCCTCGAGATTTCTGATGATCCGCTTGGCCTGATCAAGCTCCAGGCTGAGGGCCTTGATTTCCGACAGGTCGTGGATCACCGCCACGCTGCCCGCAAGCTTGCCGCCTACCACGATGGGGGCCGCATCCACGATGACCTCCTTGCGGTTGATGCCGACGGAGAGTCGGGCATTTTTGACAGGCTTCCCCGTTCTGATGACCTTGAGATGGACACTGTCCCCCTCCATCAGATCCACGGTGCATTCCTTGCCGATGACATCCCTTTCCGTGAATCCCGTGATCCGGGTGTAGGCCGGGTTGATCATCACCCCGTAGCCCTCGCTGTCCACCACGGAAATGGCATCCTGGGTGGCATCGAAAATCGCCTCGAGCATCCCCCGGATCTCCTTGAGGTCCGTGATCTCTTCAGCCAGGGTGACCACATCGGTGATATCTCTGAAAACGGCTATGGCGCCTACGATGCTGCCGGCTTCATCCAGGACCGGCATCCGGTTGGTGATGATTTCCACATCACCCATGGGTTGTCTTCGGTTGAGCTCGGACTCGCCGGTTTTCAGAATATGGGGCAGACGCGTATAGGTGATCACCGACTCAACCGGGCGGCCCAGGGCCTCCCCGGCTGGAATCCTGGTCAATTTTTCCGCCGCCTTGTTGAAGAGGGTGATGATTCCCTCCTCGTTCACGGCAATCATCCCGTCATAGGTGGAATTGACGAACAGCTCGATCTCTCTTTTCATGAAAATCCTCTATTCCTCGGCTTCGACAAGTTCAATCGCCAGACTGTCCTGGCTCAACCGGTATTCGTGAACCGCCATGTCCAGGTTCAGACCCAGTTCCGGGGCCTGGTCTCCGGGCTCAAGGCCCGACAGATCCAGCACCAGTTCCAGATCGGCGCGATTGATTGCGTTGAGATTGTCACCCGTATCCCTCAATATCACACGGATCTCCTGTGCCGTATCAAGGATATTGACGACAAAATTTTCTGGGAGATTGACCATGGCGATCTCTCCGAGGTCAAAGACCATCTCCTTGGTCTCGATGAGCTCCACCCTGCCGGCAACCTTGACCTGGTTGGCGCTATAGGGCAGGCTGACCCCCTGAGGCAGGTCGACGGCGACCTCATATTCAAAATCTTCAGTGACTCCCGTAATATCCAGGGAGGCAAGGGTGAGTTCCTTGAGGGCTTCGATGGTTGCCGGCTTGCCCCTGGCCACCACGCTCACAGGTTTGATCTGGACCTCGGTGAGCAGGTGATTCTCATCGACCTGACCCTCGAAGACCGCCACAAGCGGCAGGGTCTTCATCCTGAAAGCTTCGTAGCTCACCTCCATGCTGTAGGCCGACAGGGTGACCCCCCTGACTTCATTGTCTTCAAAATCGACGGGAATCAAGGAAACCTCGGTCTTGAAATCCTCCGTGATTTCATTGATGCTGATCATGCCCCGGACCGCCGCCACACGGCTGACAAAGCTTTCAGCCCCTCTGACAATGACTTCTGCCTTGGATTGATTGATATCGCTGAGTTGATAACCCGGCGTCACCGTCCCGACTTCTTCCACCACCACCGGCTTGGGCAGACTGATCAGACGGTCGAGTTCGACCTTGATGTCCGGCTTGGTCAGGTTGGTGATGCTGACACTTTCTATCAAACTGGTTTTCTCGATGGGAATCGTGTTGATTCCCGGAGAATAGCCGGTAATATCCGCTGATAGTTTCAAGTCCTCCTTGTCAAAACCGATGATGTCACTCCGTCGACCGCGCACCGACACTCCGACGGAATAATCCTCCTTGCCCAGCATCACCAGCCCCTGGTTTTCAAGATCCTCCACGCCGATGACAGCCACTGCGACATTGTTGAAATCCTTGGTCATTTCAGGATTCACCTGATCCATCACATAGGTCCAGAAAACGATGGCAAAAATCAAGGAAATGATCTTTGCAGTGGTATTTTGGGTGATTCTCGATGGCTTCCTGTCCCGGTTATTCTTCATTTTTAACCCACCATTTTTTCAGATTGATTCCTCGGTTATAGTTTTCAATCATCGCTTCCTTCAAAATATTGCCGGTGGAAACGACGTCGAGATAGCGTCTTAATCTGCCGTCGATGGCGACGGAAATAATCCCCGTCTCCTCGCTTACCGCGATGACGACGGCGTCGGAATTCTCAATCATTCCCATGGCCGCACGATGCCGGGTCCCCAGTTCCTTGTTGACATCGGTATTGCTGGTCAGGGGCAGCAGGCAGCCCGCCGCCATGAGCCGGTCCTTTCTGATGACGATGGCGCCATCGTGGAGCGGGGCCTTGGGGGTGAAGATATTGACGATCAACTCACTGACCACCTTCGAGTCCAGCTCCGTCCCGGTCTGGATGATGTCATTGAGTCCGATTTCCCTCTCCAGAACAATAAGGGCGCCGACCTTGTGCTTGGAAAGATGGGCGATGGCCAGGGCGATTTCGTCAATGACATCCACGGCCTCCTGGGCGATGATTTCACTGATGGACTTTGAAAAGACCTTGCTTCTGCCGATATATTCAAGAGCCCTTCTGAGTTCCGGCTGGAAGACGATGATGAGGGCCACCAGCCCGAGGGTCAGGGTATTGGACAGGATGAAGTGAATCATGTAGAGCTTGGCCCATTCGCTGAGCTTTGAGGCAACCAGAAGCACAATGATTCCTTTGATCAGCTGCTCCGCCCTGGTCTCCCGCATCAGCATCAGGAGCTTGTAAAAAACGTAGGCGACGATGGCGATATCAAAAATATCGATGATTCGGATATTTTGAATGATTTCAAGAAATATACTCAAGGTTTCTCCTCCCAGATTTCTACTACTTCAATTATACATAATTATTCAGAGTTGTACCTTTAATCCGTGATTATTTTTGGGCAAAAAGAAAGGTTCCCAGCAGCATCAGTGCCAGGCCTGCCAGCCGGATCCAGGAAACCGGGGTCACCGGTGTGCCGAAGTAACCGAAGTGTTCAATGACCAGGGAAATCCCCAGCTGGGAAAAAACCACCAGGGCCAGGGCCAGAAGGGGCCCTATCTTCATGAAACTCAGGGTCATGGTCACCATGATGCCGATTCCCAGAATCGCCGAGATGATCAGAAGATAGATGCCGTAGTTCATTTCAAAAATCTCAAGCACTTCAGACCGGAACCCCTTGCTCAAGGTGACCCAAAGCGAATAAATCACCACCTGGACCAGCACCGGAAGACTGATTACGGCACCGACACTCGCCTGGGTCCCCACCATGGCATTGAGGCTTCCCTGGACGGAAATGAAAACCCCTGCCATCAGGGCGATCAAGGCACCGATTACCATCTATCTGTCACTCCCCTTCTCTCTGACACTGAGGATTCCAATATCGCCGATTCCCTTCGGGACCACCAGATTCAGGTGCCCGTCCCGCACTTTTTTATCTTCAAATAAATAAGCCTCCAGTTCTGCCGGGTCGAAGGTCCTGTCAAGCACGATGTCGAAGCGTCTGACCAGACGGTAGAAATTCTCGAGAAGCTCCCTGTCCCCGTACCTTTTGATGATGATTTCGATGCCGTAAAGGACGGCAATGCCGTGCCTGACCCCGTAGCGCGACTCGATGATATGGCCGTAGCTGTGCCCCAGATTGAGATGCATCCTTGCTCCTTCGTCGAATTCATCCGCTTCCACGTACCGTTTTTTGATTCTCAGGCAGTGGGCGATGACAGCCGTCATGGAGGGCTTCTTTTTTAGAGCCTCGAAAAATTCCAGATCCAGGAGGGCATATTTGATGATTTCCCCATAGCCGTTGGCCATTTCCTCCTCAGGCAGAACCTTCAGAAAATCAGTATCGATGATCACCCTCTCAGGGGGATGGATCTGTCCTAGAAAATTCTTCTGACCCCGGTGGTTCACCCCGGTTTTACCGCCCACCGAGCTGTCCACCATGGCAAGCAGGGTGGTGGGGACTTGGACATAGGGAATTCCCCGTTTGAAAATGCCCGCAGCAAACCCTGTCATGTCGCCGATCACACCCCCGCCAAGGGCGATGATTCCCTGGGTTTTGGAAAAATTGAGAGCTTGCAGACGATTGACGATTCTCAGCACGCTGTCGATGTTCTTGGATACTTCCCCGGGTTCAAAAACCAGTTTTCTCTCATGGTCTTCCAAGGGGGCACCCAGAACCTTGACCAGATTGGTGTCCGTGATGATGAAATCCTCAGGCATGATCTGGAATTTTTTAAACAGAATTTCATAGTCTCCCGCAAGAGACTTTACTTGAATGTTTTCCATAATCGCTCCTTTTTAACCATTATAACAAAAAAACAAAAAGCCGCTAACATTATTGTTAAC
>JAGYOH010000010.1 GCA_018399635.1 Clostridia bacterium | reverse complement strand
CATTCAATTTCACGACACCCCTTCATTGCACTTCATATCTCCTCCACCGCCACCTCGAAGGCCCTTTCCCCGACCTTCACCCTGAACCGCCTGACCGGCCTGCCCAGCCAGGCCTCGATGGCGTCTTCTAAGGCCTCGAGTTCCCGGTGGGCCTCCCCGATGGTGACCTCTTCAAAGGACAGGCGGTCCCCGGGTCCCAGCTGGGAAAGCCTCGAGAGGTCCCTGGTGATGACCCCGGCGATCCTGGGATACCCTCCGGTGACGGGATGGTCCGCCATCATGACCAGGGGCTGGCCCCCAGGAGGAATCTGAATGGTCCCGTAGGCGACCCCCGAGGAAATCATCTCCCGCTGGTCCAGGGGGAGGGCCTTGCCCTCGAGTCTCAGACCCATGTCGTTGCTGTTCTTCGACACCCTGAAGTCCTGACTCAGAAAAGTCCTATAGACCTCTTCGGCGAAAGACTCCGGCCCCCGGATGACCCGAAAGACCCCCGCATCGGAATCGTTTCGACACAGGGCCTGGGGCAGCCTTCTGCGCCTCACCCCGGTATCGGCCTCGAAGGAGAGGAATTCTCCCGGGGACAGGGGCCTGCCCAGGCCTCCGGTGAGGGATACGGAATGGCTGCCGAGGATTCTGGACCGGCGCAGGGTCCCTCCGATGCTGAGATAGGCCTTGACACCCTTTTCAAGGGGTGGGAGCTCCAGCACCTCCCCTCCCCTGACCCTGAGGGTTTCATTCATGGCCACGGGTCTTTCGTCGATTCTCACCCCCAGGGGCTGTCCCGTCACGGCGACGGCAAAATCATCCAGAAAAAGGATCCGGCCGCCCCCCAGGGTGATTTCAATCACCGCCGCCCCCCGGGGGTTGCCCACCAGGAGATTTCCCAGGAGGGCCGACTCGAAATCGGCAGGCCCTGAAAGCGGAACCCCGAAGATACCGTAGTCTCTTCTCCCCGAATCCTTGAGGGTCATCAAAAATCCCGGGGACAATATCTGTATCCTTCCCATCAGTCCATCACTTCGCTTTTCATTCTGAAATCCCGGTTCTCCTGGATTTCCAGGAAGCCGGCCTCGTCCAGGGAGACGAAACGAAGTTCGTCCCCCGGCTTGAAGGGAGTGGGCTCCTCCCGCTGAGGATTGAAGAATTCCACAGGACTGCGGCCGATGATCCGCCAGCCTCCGGGAGAGACCCTGGGGTAGATCCCCGTCTGCTCGCCGGCGATGCCCACAGAGCCCGCCGCCACTGCCAGGCGGGGGGTCTCGAGGCGGCCCAGGCGGATTCTCTCGTCCAGTATCCCCAGGTAGAGGAAGCCCGGGATGAAACCGAAGCCGTAGAGGCGGTAGGTCCTCGAGGTGTGGATGGCCACCACCTCCTCTTCACTGAGCCCCTTGAGCCGGGCCAGGTCTTTCAAGTCCGGACCGTAATCCCCGCCGTAAAGGACGGGAATCTCAAAGCGCCTCCCCGGAGGCCTTTTCACCTCCAGGGCCCTCCTCCCGGCTTCGGCCACCAGGGCCGGTATTTCTGATTCTAGCAGCCTCAGGGGGTCATAAGCCAGCAGAACCTCCGTATAGGCAGGCATCACCGACAGGATGCCGGGATGCCTCAGGGCCTTCAGACCCTCGGTGAGACCGAGGACCTCTTGGTGAATGCCGGGATCGATCCGGTCCCCGAGACTGATGATCAGGTGGGCGTCCCCCAGGGCCTTGATGATCATAACAGCCTCCTGATGCGCCCGGCAATCCGGCTGGCGCCGGGGGTGTCGGCGTGGAGGCAGAGGGTTCCGGCGGCCACGTCGATGGCCTCCCCCTCGATGGTGTCGATGCGGCTTTGCGCCTTGATTTTCTTCAGCCGGTCTTCAATGGCCTCCAAACCCAGGACCGCCCCTTCGAGGCCCCTGGCAACCAGGGTCCCGTCCCGGTGGTAGGCCCTGTCGGCGAAAATCTCCTCCAGCACCTTGAGCCCGAGATCCCCCGCCGACCGGCTCATGGCGGAATCCGGGGGGGCGAGGATCGTGAGGGTGGGGTCGAAGGCCTTGACCGCCTCGAGAATCAACCGGGCCAGATCAGGGTCCCCGGCCAGCCGGTGATAGAGGGCGCCGTGAAATTTCACATGATGCAGCCTGCCGGCGTGACTTCTCACCAGGGCCTCAAGGGCGCCGATCTGATAGAGAATCTGGGCCCTGAGGGTCGCCGGCGGGACTTCGAGGTCCCTTCGACCGAAGCCGGCGGGATCGAGATAACCGGGGTGGGCGCCGATTTTCACCCCGGCCGCCAGACAGGCGATCACGGTTTTTTCCATGGTCAGGGCATCTCCCGCGTGAAAACCGCAGGCGATGTTGGCCAGATCGATGCAATTGAAAAGCCCGGGATCCTCCCCGGTCTTTTCTCCCAGATCACAGTTGATGAGCATGACACCCCTCCTTCTTATCCATGGGTCCAGTCACTTTGACTTGACCCGGTCGCCATCTCTCTGTTATTATCAATTATATTCCAAGAGGAAGTGATTTGCCATGATCAAGGGGAAAAACATTCAATCCGTCCAGCGGGCCATTGACATCATCAACTGTTTTGATGAAAACAATGTTGAACTGTCCCTCCATGAAATCTCAGAAAGACTGGCTCTGAATAAAAGCACGGTCCACGGAATCATTTCCACCCTCTTCAACAATCGTTTTCTTCAGCAGAATTCCAACGGCCATTATATGCTCGGTCCCGCCCTGATGAACATGACGGCCTACGCCAACAACGCCTCAAAAACCAGGCTTCGAAACGTCAGCAAGGGCTATATCGCACGAATCAGCAACAAGTACCAGTGCACCTGCCATGTGTTCACCCTTGAAGGCTCAAGGCTGAAATTTCTCGATATGACCACCCCGGTCAATTCCTATTACGTCATCAGCACGGTGCTCAACGATCTGATGCATCTCTACTGCACCGCTTCAGGCAAGCTCCTTCTCAGCTGGCTCAGCCCCAGGGAAAGGGAGGAATTCTTCCTCAGCACCGAGCTCAAGGCCTACACCAGCAGGACCCTCACCACCCGGGAGGCCATTCTGGAGAATCTCGAAACCATCCTCCAAAAGGGCTATTCCCTGGAGAACGAAGAGATCGAAGAGGGCTGCATCTCCATCGCCGTGCCCGTCTTCACCGATCAGTCCCAGCTCTTCGCCACCATCAGCATTACGGGCTCCAAGGTGAAGATTGCCGGAAAAATTGAAGCGATCGCTTCAGATCTGAAGGAAGTCAGTGAAAAAATCACCCGGGATTTATTCTAGTACCGCCATGAAGATTCGACATCGTCGAATCTTTTTTTCGTTCAGCCGAACCTTTTTTTCAGTTTTCCCTTGCTCTTTTCGATATCTCCACCCTTCAGGGGGACAATATCACAAAAAGAGTTTATTTGACCCCGGCCCTTGTCTGCCTTTTTTAATCGCCTTATACTCTAGCTAAAGATTCGAATCTGAACGTCAAAAGGAAGGGAGCACCACTGTGAAAAACAAACCGATCTGCTACGTTCCCGAACGCGTCATACCCGAAGTCTACAGCGGCACGCCGACTTTTCTGGGATTGCCGAAAATCAGCAGCCGGGAGGACCTCAACAACCATGACATCGTTTTCATGGGAGTTCCCTGGGAGGGGACCTGCACCTGGGGCGGCCACTCCACCTGTGAACTCGCCACGAAAACCGTCAGAAACGCCTCCGCCCGGTACGGCGGTTACCTCCTGGACTATGATCTGGATATCTTTGATTATTTCTCAGGAGGCGATTACGGAGATACCTGCGTGCAAAACGGCAACCAGGAAAAAACCTGGGAGGGGATCCGGGAAAAATACGGGGACATCCTCGACGCCGGAAAATTTCCGGTGGTTTTCGGCGGCGACCATTCCATTTCGAGTCCCATGATCGAGGCCTTCGCCAGAAAATACCAGGGTCGGATCGGCGTGATTCACTTCGACGCCCACATGGACAATGTCCCGACCTACGGAGAAGACCTCTATGCCCGCTGCTCCCCCTTCTACAGGGTCTATGAAATGATGGCGGTCAATCCAAAAAACATGGTCCACATCGGAGTCAGGGGTCCGAGGAACCACCCCGACGGACTCCGCCTCGCCAGGGAAAACGGGGCCACCGTCATCACCGGCATGTCCATCAAGCTCGAGGGCTGGAAAAAGGCCGTGGAAAAAGCGCTGGCGGTTGCCGGAAAAGACACCGACGCCATCTATGTCACCGTCTGCTCCGATGTCCTCGATGTGGCCAACAACCCGGGAGGTCCTCCGGATGCCTGCGGGCTCACCTCCTTTGAACTGGGCATGATGCTTCATGAATGCGGCAAGTCCAAGGCGGAAGCCTTTGATTATGTGGAAATCTATCCTGCCAACGACCCCAACAACGTGTCGAGTCACACCGCCGTCTGGATGACCCTACATCTTCTAGCCGGGGTAACCAAGCGCAAGTTCAACCTTTAGGAGGCCTTTCATGAAGGAACTCGCCCTGATCATCCCCCATACCGACACCACCCTGGAAAGAGACCTCAGACGCTTCTTGCCAAAGGAATACATCCTCCATACCCAGAGAATCTGGCTCGAAGCCGTCAGCGAAGCCGCTGAAAAGCATATGGTGTCTGTCGAGCTTCCAAAGAGTATCGACTATCTCTCGGGTATCACCAATTATGACGGTGCAATCTTTGGATGCACTTCAGCATCAGCGGTCTACGGCAAGACAGGACTCCAGAATCTGGAAAAATTGCTGCGGGACTCCTTTGCTTGTCCCGGAATCAGCGCCTTCGGAGCCGTCCTTGAGAAACTTGCGGCCGTCAATTCCAATACCATAGCGCTTTTCACCCCCTACACGAATGTCGTCAATCAAATGATGAAAAAAAGCATGGATTCCTTTGGAATCAATACTCTGGTGTGTTTTGGCATGGGGTTGACCGATGACCTCGCAATCGCCCAGGTCAACCCTGAAACCATCGAGTCCTTTGTCCGAAATCACATGGATCAACTGCCCCCTGAAATCGAAACCATATTCATTTCCTGCACCAATCTGAGGGCCTTTGAAATCAAAGACACCATTGCTTCAATGACCGGTCTGCCCACAATCACCAGTAATTCAGCCATTGTGGACTGGATCGAAAACTTGTAAGAGCAGTGGGCTATGAAAGGAGCATCTACTATGGAAAAAGCGAACTTTGAACCCAGAAATGAATTGCCTGAAAAATTCACTCTCAGAGACAAACTCAGAGCCATGGGTCCCGGTATCATCATCGTCGGATCATTTTTGGGACCCGGAACCGTCACCACGGCGACACGGACCGGAGCCTCCTTCGGTTACGCCCTGCTTTGGACCGTGCTCTTCAGCGTCCTCGCCACCATCGTCCTCCAGGAAATGTCGGCGCGTCTGGGCATCATCACCCAGAAGGATCTTTCCACCCATATCACGGACATTTTTGAAGAAAACCCGGTCCTCAAAAAAATCAGCATCATTTTTGTCGGCGGTGCCATCACCCTGGGCGGCATCGCCTACATGTCCGGCGACCTCATCGGAACCTCCCTGGGCATCTCAAACCTGACAGGAATCCCCACCAATATCATCGCGCCGATGATCGGCCTCATCATTCTGGTACTCCTCAATGTCGGCACCGTCAAATGGCTGGAAAAAATCCTGGGAACCCTCGTGGCCCTCATGGTAACGGTCTTCGTAATAACCATGATCGTGGTGAAACCCGACCTGAGCCTTCTAGCCGCAGGTCTCGTTCCGTCGATTCCCGAAGGGGCCATGATGAACACCGTGGCCTTGATCGGCACCACTATCGTTCCTTACAATCTTTTCATCCACTGCACCAATGCCGGAAAGCGCTGGAACAAACCCGGACAACTGGTCCTTTCAAAATGGGACACCACCTTCTCCATCATCATCGGTGGCATCATCACCTCAGCGGTCATGATCACCGCCGCCACGGTCATGCGGGGCCTGCCGGTGAATTCCGCCGCGGACATGGCCGTTCAGCTTGAACCCACCCTGGGCGCCTTTGCCAACATCTTCATGAGCATGGGACTTTTCGCTGCAGGATTCAGTTCCGCCATCATCACCCCCCTGGGCGTCTCCTACGTCCTGGGCGGCCTGCTGGGCTGGAAACTCGACAAGTCCGACAAGCGCTTTCTCTATACCAATGTCGGCATACTGATCCTGGGCATCATCGGTTCCGCCACGGGCTTCAACCCCCTCACCATCATCATCCTGGCCCAGGCCCTCAACGGGGTTTTCCTTCCCGTCATCGTGATTTTCCTGGTCCTGATCACCTCCACCAGGAAGGTCCTCGGCAAGTATACAAACAACCCCTTCCAGATCATCGTCGGCATCGGAATCAGCCTGATCACCCTGGTCATCGGCTCAAGCAGCGTCCTCTCGGTGATCCGGTTCCTCCTGGGGTAAACCACACCTGCCCCTGCCGACCCGTTTTAAGGCAAAAAGCCCGGCCTCTACCCTTCAGAGGCCCGGGTTTTTTTGACGCGGCAGCAGATCACACGGGAGGGGGCCTCGGTCTGGAGATCCAGGGTCCCCCTGCCCTCGGCGACGAGGAGCTCACCGGCCTTGAGGGACCCCTGGGGGATTCCCCCAAGGGTCAGGGTCTCCCCTTCGGGGAGGTAAAGGGCCAGCAGGTCGGATGCCTCCAGGGCCAGGGTCATTGCCTCACCGGCTTCGAGGGCCAGCACCCTCATGTCCGCCTCCCAGCCCTTTTTCACCATCAGATTGAAATCCGAGACCTTCCCCCGGCTTTCAATCCCCTCCGAGCCGTCGAAATCATGGATTTCATAAGGGGCCAGGCTGGCTGCGGTCCCCTGGTCCCCCTGGAGGACCAGCCTGCCCTCAAGGGGGGTGATCCACCGGTGGAAGCCCTCAAGGGGGGTGAAGGTGGCGGTCTCGAGGACCACGGTGGCGGCGCTGATTCTCAGGAGAAAATCCCGGTCCGGATAGGCGGTCCACTCCGGATAGATGAAAAGTTCCCTGGTGACCCCGCCGGACCACTGGCTCGAATTGAAATTTTTTTCAGTCAGAATCCTGGTATTCAATCGCAGACTCCCCTTTCTCGACCTTCAGGCAGGTCCCGGAGAACCTGCCTGAATCAATCATAATCTGTCTGAGGCCCTGAATCAAGTCCGATCAACCGCCGAGATAGGCTTTTCTGACGGTGTCGTTGGCCATCAGATTTTTCGCCGTATCCTCGATGGCGATGGTGCCCGTCTCCAGGACATAGCCGCGATGGGCGATCTTCAGCACCTTGTTGGCGTTCTGTTCCACGATCAGGACCGTGATGCCGGCCTCGTTGAGTTCCTTGATGATCTTGAAGGAGGTGTTGACCAGGATCGGCATGAGCCCCATGGAAATTTCATCAATCAGAATGAGCCTGGGTTCCAGGACCAGGGCCCGGCCGATGGCCAGCATCTGCTGCTCCCCCCCACTCATGGTGTTGGCCAGCTGGCTGCTCCTCTCCCTGAGGACGGGAAACATGTCATAGACCTTGTCCATGCTCTCTCTGGCTTTGACCTTGTCCTTGACTTTGTAGGCCCCCATGCGGAGGTTCTCATCCACGGTGAGGTTGGGAAAGACCCTCCGGCCCTCGGGCACGTAGCCGATTCCCAGCTCCGGCCGCTTCCAGGCGGGAAGCCTGGCGATGTCCACCCCGTCGAGAAGAATCCGGCCGCCGTCGATGGCCTTGATCCCCATGACGGCCTTGATGAGGGTGGTCTTGCCGGCACCGTTGGCCCCGATCACCGTCACCAGTTCCCCCTCCTTTACCTGGAGGGACACTTTTTTGATGACCGACATCTTGCCGTAGGAAATCTCCAGATCTTTAATCTCAAGCAATGTCATCATCCTTCCCGAGATAGGCTTCAATCACCTGCGGGTCCTTCTGAATCTCCTCAGGCACGCCTTCTGCAATTTTTTGACCGTAGTTGAGTACGGCGATCCGATCACTGACCTTCATGGAAATGGGGAGATTGTGTTCGATCAGGATGATGCTTTTCCCCTCCGACTTCAGCTGCATGACCAGGTCAATGACCTCGTTGATGGCAAAATTGCTCAATCCCGCACAGGGTTCGTCGAGCATGATGAGCCTGGGATTCGTGGCCAGGGCCCTGGCGATTTCAAGTCGTCTCAAATAACCCAGACTCACGTCCCGGGCCAGCTTGTCCTTGAAATCCAGGAGACCGGTCCTTTCAAGAATCCCGAGGGCCTTGTCCACGGTTTCTCTTGTGTGGGAATTTCTGAGCAGGGACCTCAGTCCCGTGTATTGGTGGATGCCCAGGGAGGCCACCACATTGTCCAGGATGCTGATGTCTCTCAGGGGCTTGGAAATCTGAAAGGTCCTGGCCACCCCCCGGTGGGCGATCTGATAGGCCGGCAGTCCCTGGATCTCTTCACCGTCGAGAACCACCTTGCCGGCGGTGGGTTTGAGGACCCCGCAGATCACGTTGAAGAGGGTGGTCTTGCCGGCGCCGTTGGGTCCGATGATTCCCAGGGTCTCCCCTTCATAGAGGGTCAGATCCAACCCGTTGACCGCCTTGAGTCCTCCAAAATGCATGCTGAGTCCTTGGACTCTGAGGAGTTCATCCATGGATCTCACCCTCCTTTTTCTCCAGCCGACCCGGCCGCAGCCGGCTTAAAAGCTTCAGCAGGACACTGTCATAGCCGAGGAATCCCTGGGATTGAAACCGCATCATGAAGACCAGAAGGCCCCCGTAGACGATCATTCGGTAATCGGCGAAGAACCTGAAAAGCTCCGGCGCCGCCCCCAGGAGTATGGCTCCGAAAATAGGCCCCCGGATGGTGCCCACCCCACCGATGACCACCATGGACAGAATACTGATGGAGACGATGAAGGCGAAGTCACTCGAGTAGATGAAGGTCATGTGGTGGGCATAGACCGCCCCCGTCATCCCTGCGATGGCGGTGCCGATGGCAAAGGCCAGGACCTTGTAGCGGTTGACATCGATGCCGAAGGAGGCCGCGGCGGTTTCGTCGTTGCGGATGCTCGACAGGGCCAGGCCGAACCAGGACCGCTTCATTTTCATGATCAGGAGAATGGTCCCGAGAATCATGATGGCCACCAGGATCAGATAACCCGTGGCGGTAAACTTCAAACCGAAGAAATAGGGGCGTTTGACGGAAATGCCCAGGGATCCGCCGAAAAACTCGGAATACTGGAAAACCGCCACGATGACGAAATTGATGCCGATGCTGGTAATGGCCAGAAAGTCATCCTTCATCCGGATGCTGATCAGGCCCAGGAGGCCTCCCATGATCCCCGCGGCCAGAAAGGCCAGGGGAATGGACAGCCAGAAATTCACGGCGTAATTCGTGGTCAGGATGGCGGAGGTGTAGGCGCCGACACCGAAGAAAGCCGCGTGGCCCAGGGCGGGCTGTCCGGCATAGCCGGTGATGATAAAGAAACCCACCAATGGCAGTGATCGAAAAAGTAAGGGACGTTCAACCCCCGTTGAACGTCCCTCTTGACGCCTGGTGACACCGCCTTCTGCCGCCGGAAAACGAGGACCGCTTTTTCTACTTGACCTTCCGCCTCGACTGTTATATGATATTTTTTTCAGAAAGGAGCTGTCTCTTTGAGAAAACATTTCGCCCTTAAGATCAACCAGACCTTCTACTACGGATGGATCATCCTTTTGGTCAGCGCCATGAGCGCCTTTTTCGCCTCACCGGGGCAGACCTACGCTATTTCAGCCTTCATCGACTCCTACATACTGGAATTCGGTTATTCCAGAACCGTCCTGTCAGGGCTCTATTCCGGCGCCACCCTGATTTCGGGACTTTTGATGATCCTCGTGGGAAAATCCGTGGATCGCTTCGGTCAACGCACCGCCATGATCACAGCGGGCATCCTTCTCACCCTGACCACCCTCTTCAGCAGTTTCACCGCCAATATCGCCATGATCTTCATCAGCTTCTTTTTACTTAGATTTCTCGGACAGGGTTCCCTGATCCTGATTCCCAATTCCCTGGTTCCCCAGTGGTTTGATCAAAAAAGAGCCCTGGCCTTCAGTCTCATGTCCCTGGGCATCATCGCGGGAAACCTGGTGGTTCCCATCCTCAACACCTTCCTCATCGACGCCCTGGGCTGGGCCTGGGCCTGGCGGATCTGGTCCCTGGGACTCCTCTTCATCTTCCTGCCCTTCGCCGCCTTCCTGGTCATCGACAAACCCGAGGATATCGGACTCCTGCCGGACAACGCCAAGGCCCTGGCAGCCCATGAAGTCGCCGTGGAATACGAAAAAATGAAGGCCGCCTCCTTCACCCTGAGCCGGGCGGTCAAAACCAAGGAATTCTGGTTCATCGGCAGCATCTCCGCCATGATTTCCCTGGTCACCACGGGGATCATGTTCCATTTCTACTCCCTCATGGGCACCAAGGGCATCCCCCCCGCCACCACCTCCGTCATCTTCGGCATGATGGCCCTGCCGGGTTTCACCATTCCCCTGGTGGCCAACACCATCACGAGAAGGTTCATGCCCAAGCAGATCCTCTTCATGATTCTCCTCCTCATGGCCGGCGATCTGGTCGGGCTGGTTTTCCTCAGGGCCGCCTACGGCGCCGCCTTCTTCGTCCTCCTCTACGGCTTCCTCCTGTCCCTGCAGAACACCGTCATCGGCATTCTCTGGGCCAAGTACTTCGGCCGCCTGTACCTGGGCAGCATCATCGGAGCGGCCACGGTCTTCATCATCATGGGCTCCGCCCTGGGACCGGTCCCCTTCGGAATGAGCTACGACCTCACCGGCAGCTATACCCCGGCCCTTGCCGGCATGGTCCTGGTCATGATTCTGGGCATGGTCATGGCCCTGAGTCTCAAGGACCCCCACCAGAAGCACTGACAGGCACGATCAGCTTCATACCGCCTCAAAAAAAAAGCAATCCCGGCCCCCAAGGCCGGGATTGTGTTGTTAAAGCATCACCACGGACCGGTGGCACTGGCAATGGTCCTGGTCCAGGGTTTTGGAAAAGACTTCGAGAAAGACCCGGGTCAGCCTGTCCTTGTTGTCTCCCAGGGCCGCTTCGATGTCATGGAGGGCGATGGCCTCTTTCTGGACACCGGTGCACCAGTTGGTCACCATGCCGACGACCTGGTAGCACATGCCCAGTTCCTTGGCCAGGACCGCTTCCGGGACGTTGGTCATCCCCACCACATCCCCTCCGAAGCCCTGGTACATCCTGATCTCCTGAGCCGTTTCAAAACGGGGACCCTCGGTGCAGACATAGACCCCTTCCCCCTTGATCTCGAGCCCCTCCTTCGAGGCCGCCTCATAGAATGCCCTCCGGAGATTGGGACAGTAGGGATGGGTCATGTCCACATGGCCCACCCGGCCGTCCCCGCCATCAAAGAAGGTCAGGGGCCGCACCTTGGTGAAGTCCAGAAAATCAGTGACCATCACCATGTCCCCCGGGGCGTACCGGTGGTTCATGGAGCCCACCGCCGCCGTGGCGTAGACATAGCGGACTCCCAGGAGGTCAAGGGCCTTCATATTGGCCCGGTAATTGATCAGATGGGGGGGCACCTGGTGGCCCTTGCCGTGGCGGGGTAGAAAGACGATTTCCTCCTCCCCCATCCTGGCGACAAAGACCTCCACCTCACCGTAGGGCGTTTCCACCCGCTGGGTCCGGGAGTCGCCGTCGAGTCCGTAGACCCCGGTTCCTCCGATGATCGCCTTCTTCACAGGGTCCTCCTCAGAGCTGCCATGGCCTCGGTGTAGGGGGCCTTGAGAATCCCCTTCTCCGTCACGATTCCGGTGATGTTCTCAGCCGGAGTCACATCAAAGGCCGGATTGTAGACCTCGATCCCCTCCGGAGCGAACCGCACCCCTTCGATATGGGTGACCTCCGTGGCCTCCCTTTCCTCGATGACGATATCCTCCCCGCTGCGGCTTTCAAAATCGATGGTGGTGGTGGGGGCCACCACATAGAAGGGCACGCCGTAGGCCTTGGCCACCACAGACAGCATGAAGGTCCCGATCTTGTTGGCGGCATCCCCGTTGCCTGCCACCCGGTCCGCCCCGACGAGGATCACATCGATTTTACCGTCCCGGATCAGGGTCGCCGCCACGGAATCGGCGATGAGTCTGGCCGGTATCCCCTCCTTGAGGAGTTCCCAGGCCGTCAGGCGTCCTCCCTGAAGCCTGGGGCGGGTCTCGTCGGCATAGACCAGCAGGTCCTTGCCGCTGTAATGGGCCTGACGGACCACCCCCAGGGCGGTGCCGATCCCCACCGTCGCCAGGGCCCCGGTGTTGCAATGGGTCAGGATGGTGGCCTTCTGGGGAATCACGGTGTTGCCGTGGTCCCCCATGGCGATATTGATGGCCTGGTCCTCGACGGTGACCTTGTGGGCTTCCTCCAGGATGAGAGCGGAAAGGGCCTTGACCTCGAGATTCTGATTCTCGTTGATCAGCTTTCTCATCCGTTTGACGGCCCACATGAGATTCACGGCGGTGGGCCGGGACCGGTTGAGGACCTCGAGGGCCTCCTCGAGGTTTTTCATGAAGTCCTCCTTGTCAAGGTCCTCGAACTCCCTGGCCGCCAGGGCGACCCCGTAGGCCGCCGCCGCACCGATGGCGGGGGCTCCCCGGATCACCATGTCCTTGATGGCGAAATCCACCTCCCGATAAGTCCTGGCCACGAAATCCACCTCTTGGAGGGGGAGTTTCCTCTGGTCGATCATGACCAGTTGACCCTCTTCATATTTGAGTGAAAGTATTTTTTCCATAGGCTTCTCCTTTTGTTTATAATTTTCCCTGTTTGGTCCGGTTCACCTTGAACCTGAAAATTTCAGGGTTCAAATAATCGTTTGAAAAGATATAAGGCCTGCCCGATTGATCATAATGGAGCTGGTGAAACTGCAGCAGCATCTGGTTTCTGGGCATTCCCGCCGCCACCATGGCCTCCTCCGTAATCGTGGGGGAAATTTGGGCCACGGCGTATTCCGCCTTCACATGGATGGTCTGCTCGAGAAAATCCAGAAGAGACTCTCCCTGAATTTCCTGAGGGACCTCCCCGGGAAAGAGATGCCTGGGGATGGAATCCTCGCAATAGGCGGCGGGTTCGCCGTCGGCGGTTCTGAGCCGCTGGAAAGTCACCACCGTGTCCTCCGGCTTGAGGCCCATCACCCGGACCATCTCCCCGGTGGGGACCTCCTCCACGATCTTCACCAGGACCGTCCCCGGCCGGTAGCCGCTTTTCAGGATATTGCTGGTGATGCTGGAGAGAATCTCCAGCCCCTCCTCCACTGCCACGGGACTCCGATGGACAAAGGTCCCCTTTCCCTGGGTCTTGTAGATCAGCCGGTCCTGTTCCAGAAGGGCCAGGGCCTCCCGGACGGTATGGCGGCTCACCCCCAGCATTTCGACAAGCCTGGCCTCGGAAGGCAGCTTCTCATGAGGGGTCAGGTGGTTTTCCCTGATGTATTCCAGAATCTTCTTTTTCGCCTGAATGCTGAGGGCCACGGATTTTTCCTTGATTCTCATAAACGAAATCCCTCCTTTTCCTGCTATCGCTTGCCTTTGTCGTAAATCTCTCCCAGGGCCCTGGGAGCCGCATTCTGCTTGGAAAAGAATATCAGAATGAGCAGGGTCAGCATATAGGGGAGGGTCATGATGATGTCGTTGAAGGTCGAGCTCATCTCGAGGGCCTTGGCCAGTTCATAGCCCGCCGACCGGGCGAAACCGAAGAAGAGCACCGCCAAAAGGGTGTTGCCGATCTGCCAGTTGCCGAAAATCAGGGCGGCGATGGCCAGATAGCCGTAGCCCATGTAGATCATGGGATTGAAGTTGGCGGAAATGGAATAGGCAAAGCTGATCCCTCCCAGACCGGCCAGGGCGCCGGAAATCATCACCGCTGCGAACCGCACCCTTTTCACATCCACACCGGCGGCCTCCACGGCATGGGGATTGTCGCCGCTGGCCTTGAGGTGGATGCCGAAGGGGGTTTTTTCAAAAACCAGGTAGGCCAGGAGGGCCACCAGCAGAATCACCACCTGGAAGGGGTAGACCTTGGTGAAGACGGCCCCGAGGACGGGAATCTCCGACAGGAGGGGCAGGGTGAACCGGTCGGCCACCCCGAGCTGGAAACGGTTGGAGGCCGCATTGAAAATGATGGCATTGAGCTGTCGGGTCAGAAAGGCTGTCAGGGACATGCTGAGGATGTTGATCACCACCCCTGAAATCACCTGGTTGGCCCGGTAATAGACGGTCAGCAGCCCGTGGATCATGGCGAATAGACCGCCCCCCACCATGGCGAAGGCCATGCCGATATAGATGCCGTAGGGCTGGCTGCCGGGTAGAAAATGATCCGCCATGACCACCATGAAGGCCCCGGTAAAGGCGCCGAAACCCAGCAGTCCCTCGAGGGCCAGATTGATGATCCCGCTGCGCTCGGAGAAGATGCCGCCGATGGCGATGATGAGCAGAGGCAGGGCGAAGGCCAGTCCGTCATACAGAATAATTTCAATCATTCCCCCATCTCCTCCCTGTTCTCAGACTTGACATCCTCTTGTTTTTTGGCGATCAGGTAACGGAAGTAGGCCCCCATGGCGCTGAAGAGGAGAATCAGGCTGGTGATGACCCCCGAGATCTCCTTCACCACCCCCACCTTGGAGCTCATGAAGGTGGCGCCCTTGTCCAGGATCGTGATCAGGATCGAGGACAGGATGACTCCCAGGGGTGAATTGTTCCCCAGCAGGGAGGTGGCGATGGCATTGAAGCCGAGATCCGACAGGACCCCCGGCTGGATGGATGCGAAATAGCCCAGATAATAGGTGGCCCCGGCCAGGCCTCCCAGTCCGCCGCTGATCATCATGGCGGTGACCATGGTCCGGCCGATGGGGATGCCGGCATAGCCCGCCCCCTTGCGATTGGCCCCGACGGCCTTGATTTCGTAGCCCAGGCGGGTCTTGTTGATGAGGTAATGGACCACCAGGGCCGCCATCAGGGCCAGGAGGATCCCCAAGGGGACATTGACCTTCACCCCGCCCAGGGCGACCCCCTTGAAGGTCAGGGAGGCGGCGGCGTTGATGTACTCCGACTGTCTTGAAACCGGATTGATATAGTGGGTCTTGATGAAGAAACTGATGAAATAGGCCAGAATGTAGTTGACCATGATGCTCGAAACCACTTCATTGATGTTGTAGCGGTATTTCATAAGACCGATGAAGCCCCCCACCAGGGCGCCTGAAGCACCGGCGATGAGGAGGACCAGGGGCTTGGCCACAAGGCCGCCCAGATCGGAGTAACCGACCAGGATGGTGGCGAGGAAGCCGCCGAAGAGCATCTGGCCTGAAATTCCGATATTGAAAAGTCCCGCCTTGAAGGCCACGGTGACCCCCAGGGCCGCCAGAAGCATGGGGGCCATGGCGTCGAGAAAGCTCATGAAGTCCGTGAGCATGTTGGTGCCGCCGGCGTAATTGGCCTTGGGAAGCATGCCCGCCCCCTGGAGAATCCCGATATAGGTGTCCACGGGACTTTTTCCCATGAGGAGAATCACCCCGCTGCCGGTGAGGACCGCCAGGACCACCGACAAGAGGGGGATGGAGATCCACTGCCACTTTTCATTGCCCAGACGGTGCAGGAGGAACCTGCCGGGACGGCTCTTTTTGAAGCTAGGCATCCTTCCTCACCCCCATCATGTATTCGCCGATTTCTCTCTTGCTGAAATCCTTTGCGGCCTTGACAGTCAGCAGTTCCCCGTTGTAGATGACTCCGATGGTGTCGGCCAGGGCCATGACCTCCTCCAGTTCCAGGGAGACCAGAAGAATCCCCTTGCCCTCTTCCCGCTCCTTCAGGATCTGGCTCCAGGTGTTTTCAATGGCACCGACGTCCAGGCCCCGGGTGGGCTGGACGAAAATCATCAAAGGGGAATCCTGATCGATTTCCCGGGCGATGATGGCTTTCTGCTGGTTGCCTCCGCTGAGACTCCTCACCACACTGCCTCCCCCCCGGTTGGACCGGATGTCGTAGATCTCGATCAGCCTCTCGGCGTAGCGGGAAAACTCCTCCTGCCTGAGCCTGCCTCCGGGGGATGAAAAGGGTTCCTTGAAGTAGTTTTTCAAAGCCAGGTTGTAGCTCAGATCGTAGTCGAGAATCAGGCCGTAGGACTGCCGGTCCTCAGGGATATAGGAGATCCCCTTGAGGTTGCGCTCCCTGACCCCTGTCCGGGTGATTTCTTCATCGAGGAGAAAGACCCGGCCGGAGGCGGTGGCCATGAGTCCCGTAAGGGCATCGGCGATTTCAGTCTGACCGTTGCCGGCCACGCCGGCGATGGCGAAGATCTCCCCTGCCCTGATCTCGAAGGAGACCCCCTTGACCACCGCCACCTTGTCCCGGTTGAGAACCCTGAGGTCCCTGACCTTGAGGACGGTTTCCCCCATTCGGGCCGGGGGCTTGTCCACCTCGAGGATGACCTCCCGCCCCACCATGAGACTGGCCATTTCCTTCGTGCTGGTTTGAGCCACCTCTTTGACCGCCACCAGGCGGCCCCGGTGGAGGATGCCGCACCGGTCCGCCACCGCCTTGATTTCTTCAAGCTTGTGGGAAATCAGGATGACGGTCTTCCCCCCCTCCCGGAGTTCCCGGATGATCTGCAGGAGGTAGTCGACCTCCTGGGGGGTGAGGATGGCCGTGGGTTCATCGAAAATGAGGATATCCGCCTCCCGGTAGAGCATTTTGAGAATCTCCACCTTCTGCCGGGTGGCCACGTTGATTTCGCTGATCAGTTGCAGGGGGTCGACGTCGAGCTTGAACCGGTGGGACAGGTCCCTGATTTTTTCATTGGTTGCCTTCATGTCCACCAGGGGCACTCCCCCCAGAAAGCGCTTGACGGGCTCCATGCCCAGGACGATGTTCTGGGCGATGGTGTAGTTCTCCACCAGCTTGAAATGCTGGTGGACCATCCCCACCCCCTGTCTTGCGGCCTCCCGGGGTGAAAAGTGACTCATCCGCTTCCCCTTGATCCAGACCTCCCCCTCCTCCGGTTCATAGAGACCGAAGAGGATGCTCATGAGGACTGATTTCCCGGCGCCGTTCTCCCCGAGCAGGGCAAAAATCTCCCCCTCCTTGATTTCAAGGGAAATGTCGTCATTGGCCACGATGCCTGGAAAACGCTTGGTGATCCGTCGCAGGGCCACGGCCAGGGTCCCGGCGGGATCCCTGATGTTGCTATGAGCTTGGCTGCTGTCATTCAATAGGCTCACCTCGATTAATGAATAAAAGCAGGAGAAAAGATTCTCCTGCTTGATGGTCTTCCTTACTAAACTCTAAAGCCCTGGAAAATCTTCCGGAGTGAATCCGTTGAAATTGGCTGAGGGGACGATTTCTCCCTTTCTGACCAGCTCGTAGACCTCTTCAAGGGTGCTCAGGGTTTCCTGGCCGAGCTGCTGGCGACCCTCGCCTGAGACGTAGCCGGTGGAATCCGAGTCGGCCCTCAGGGTCTCGTTGGCCCCCTGGAAGCTTCCCTCCTGGATGGCCGTGAGCTGTCGCTCCACATTGATGGCCATGTTCTTGAGGACGGAGGTCAGGATCACGTTGCCGTCGGCATATTGTCCGTCATCGAACTGGTCCACGTCACAGCCGATGATGTCGGTTTCTCCATCTTCCATGGCGGCGGTGAAAACCCCCATGCCGGAGAATCCGGCGGCGACGAATACCGTGTCGACTCCCTCGGCCAGAAGGGCGTTGGCCACCACCTTGCCCGTGGCGGGATCGGCGAAATCCCCTACGTAGTTGCCGCCCACGTCGGCTCCCGTGACATCGGTGCCCGCGTAGGAGGGCAGTTCGACCACCTCGGCCTGGGTACCGTAATGTTTGTTGGCATAGTTGACGCCGGACTCGAAGCCCCACTGGTAGTTCACATTGGAAGGGAAGGCGATGCCGTTGACCACGGCCACCCTGCCGGCTTCACTTTCGAGGGCGGCGGTGATTCCCGCGAAGAATCCGCTTTCCTCCTCTGCAAAGGTCATGGCGTAGATGTTGTCAAAAACCGTCTGGTCCCCCACGGGTGCGGGATCGGCATCCACGAGGATGAACTTTTTCTCCGGATTGTTGACGGCGATTTCGGAAATTCCGGCAAACTGGAAGCCCGGTGTCACGATGACGTCATAGTCCGCCACCACGTCGGCCACGGCTTGAACCGCCGCCGCCACATCCCCGGTGGTTTCATTGACAGGAGTCACTGTGGCATCGGGATATTTTTCGATGAAACTCAGAATTCCGTTGTAATTGTCCTCATTGAAACTGCCGTCATCCACCCCCGACGGGCTGGTGACGATGGCGATCTTGAGACCTTCTTCAGCTTCTTCCGCCGCCGGCTCTTCTGCTGCCGGTTCCTCCGCCGCGGGATTCTCCACCGCCGGTTCCTCCGCCGCCGGAGCACTGCAACCCGTGATGACCAGGACCAGGACCAGCAGGAGCAAGCTTGATACCAAAACTTTTTTCATTGTTTTCCCTCCCCAAATTTTCCTTGAGTAAATTTCCTGGAACTTGTCCCTTGTCAGACAAGTTCCTTCTTGGTATGATGATACCACAGAACAACGGATTTTTCATCCCTTTTTCAGACAAATTTTAGGAGGTTGACTATGAAAGCTGGCATCCTGGGGACAGGAGAAGTCGCACGGATCCACGTCAAGGCTCTCAGAAGGCTGGGGATTGAAATCGCCGCCGTGGTGAATCATCATCCGGGGAGGGCCGAGGCCTTTGCCAGGGAATACGATATCCCGGTTTTCAGCGACGACATCGGGGTTTTCGGGGATCCTCAAATCCTGGCGGTTCATATCTGCACCCCGCCCATGACCCACGGCCCCATGATCCTGGCGCTGATGGAAATGGGCAAGCACATCCTCACAGAGAAGCCCTTCACCGTCACCGACGAGGAAGCGGCGGCCATCCACCGCCTGACCAGGGAATACCCCGGGGTCTACGCCGTCAACTTCAACCTGCGTTTCTACCAGGCGGTCCGAGAAGCCAGGGCCTTTATCAAAGCCGGGGACCTGGGCCCTCTGAGACTGGTCCACGGCGTCTATCTCCAATCCTTCCACATCCTGCCCGCCCCCTATGGCTGGCGGTATGAACCCGACCTGGCCGGTCCCATGAGGGCGGTCACTGAAATCGGATCCCACTGGCTCGACCTGGCCCAGCATCTCACCGGAGAGAGGATCGTGAAGGTCAGCGCCCGGCTCAAATCCTTCAATCCCCTGAGAACCTTGAAGGAGGGGGTCATGTTTCCCGAGGATGCCGACCACGGGGAGGGGCCCTCCCTCCATGTGACCTCCGAGGATGCCGCCGTCCTTCAAATGATATTCGAGAAGGGCGCCCTGGGATCCGTGGTCCTCTCCGAGGTTTCCCACGGCCATGACAATGACCTGGCCATGGAAATCACCGGGGACAAGGGCACCCTCTCCTGGGACTCCAGGAAGCCTCAAAGACTCCGCCTCGCCCGAAGGGATGCCGGTGAAGCCTTCACCTTCACCGATGATTTCCAGTCCACCTTCGAGACCCACTTCAAGGGCTTCTACGAGGCCATCTCGATGGGAGACCAGAATTTCGTGCCGGGATTCAGAGAAGGTCTGTCCATCACCCGCCTTGCCAACGCCCTCCTCAGGAGCTCCGAGGCGGAGGGAGAGTGGGTGGATGTCCAATGACCCTCAGCCGGGACGATCTCATCAAAGCCCTTGACCTGAGGCCCCTGCTGGGAGAAGGGGGGCTTTTCCGCAATACCTACCGATCGAAGATGACGGTGAAGCTGCCGTCTTCAGGAGAAAACCGGCCGGCGGGAACCTGCATCTACTACCTCCTGACTCCGGATAACTTCTCCCACCTCCACTCCCTCAAGGGAGATGAAATCTACCATTTTTATCTGGGTGACCCCGTGGAACTCCTGGTCCTGGGACCCGGAAAGTCCTCCCGAATCATCACCCTGGGCCAGGACCTTGCCGCCGGCATGCAGGTGCAGCAGCTGGTGCCGGCCGGGACCTGCCAGGGACTTCGTCTGAAAGCCGGCGGCGCCTTCGCCCTGCTGGGCACCACCATGACCCCGGGCTATGATGAAAGGGACTACCGCCCGGGGGACAGGGAGACCCTCATCAAAGAGTGGCCCGACCTGGAGGAAATAATCCGGGAACTTACCGGCAGCCTTGCCTACTAAAAAAAAATCGACCTGATTTTCATCGGGTCGATTTTTTGGGTCTATTCTGAAAAAATCCTGTCCAGGGCCTCGTCGAAATCAAAGTTCTCGATGCGGGTCCGGACCCTGTCTACCAGCTCCTGATCCACCCCTTCCATCTCGCCGAGACGGCTCTTGAAACCTTCAAAAATGTCAATGGACCGGGTATCGTAGGCGACAAGCTTCTCCCTCAAATCATTGCAGATGACTGCCAGCTCCCGGTCATCCAGGATTCCGGCCTGCTTTCTGAAGGCTCCCGTCTCCAGAAATTTCTCCAGCTGTCCCGTCATTTCATCCAGAGAGGAGGCCAGCTCCGTCACCTTTTCCAGGCAGGCCTTCACATGGTAATGAGGACTGAGCAGTTCATTCAATATCCCCAGATTCACCGGCTGGTCGTCCACAATCAGAATAATGCTCTTGTCCATCTCCTGCCTCCAATAAAACATGCCATCCGTATCTTCTTACCCACTTTAATCCCATATTTTTCAACATCATGCAAAGAAAATGGGATTTACTCCAACACAAACACGGAATAGCTCCGGTCATCCGTCCATTTGAGGACCAGACCGCACTTTTCGGCGATCACCGCCATGGTCCTGGGGGTGTAAAAAGCCACGTGACTTCTGTCCCTGGTGTAATGCCAGCCTTCAAAGGCAGTGAAGTCGCCTGGATGAAACCGGGTCATCACCGCCAGGACGCCCCCCGGCTTCATCAAAGTCCTCAGGAGTCTGAAGGTCTCGAGGGGGTCCCACAGATGCTCCACCACCTCGGTGCTGGTGATGAGGTCGTAGACCCTGGTCTCGAAGATCCGACCGGGCTCGAAGAAATAATCGTGGATAGCCACCGAATAACCGTAATCCCTTTCCAGAATCATGGCCAGGACCGGGGAGGGACCGCTGCCGAAATCCAGGGCCGTCCTGGCGGAGCCCTTTGACCAGGGCAGGACCGCCGCCTCGATGAACCGGCGGAAATAGGCCACATAACGGGGATCCTCGATGGCGTTTTCATGGGTCTTGTAGATCTCAAGTTCCTGGGCCTCCGTGATCCGGTAGGCCTCCTCCTTGGCGATGAATTCACACTCGGGACACAGGCGGTAGTGGGTTTTCATCCCCCGGTGATACCGCCTTGAAGTTTCAGCCCCGCAGATTTTGCAGCGATTTTCCATAGGACCTCCTCCTGCCGGACCGCCCTGGAGCCCCCTCCCGGCGACCCGACTCGTCCAGATTTTCCCGCCAGTAATACGGCACCTGCAAGAACTCCCTGTAGCGCTTCAGGTTCTCCTCGGAGAGTTCCGGCGTCAGAATCCCCCTTTCCAGAAAAAATCCCTTGTCATCCCGGCCTTCGAAGAAAAATAGAATTTCTGTCTGTCATGGACCGGTATCCCGGATGACTTCTGCCTCCCCGACGGTCTTCTGCTCATGAAGCCCTCCGGAAACGGGAGGCGACGGTTTCGATGACAAGCCCGTAGGGCAGCCCCACCCAGAAACCCACCGGGTCCTTGAAGCCCGTGCTGACGTAGAAGGCGAAGGAGACCAGCAGTCCCAGACCGCCGCTCCTGACCAGGGCCCTGGAAAGTTTTTTACCCTCCGGGGCAAGGCCGATCATCACCCCCATGAGGAGTCGGTTGTACCAAAAGGCGAAAAGGGCCACCGGCTCCCATGCAAAACCCGATCTGAGCTGGGCGCCGATGATGCAGACCACTCCTAGAAGGGCCCCCGTCATCACCGCAATCTTCATTCTGCTGCTTGTCATCTGATTTCCTCCTCAGCAACTACTCCGCCCAGGGATCCCTGAGCCCCACCTGTCCGTCTCCGGTGACCACCCGGATGTCATGAATCACCGGCGTTCCCTCCTTCATGCCCGTCATCCGGATGGCGAATTCACCCCCGGATCCGGTTTCCCCCGTGAATTCCCAGGCCAGGGTCTCAAGATCGAAGGCCTCCCGGTAGCGGTGGAGGAGATTGACCGCCGCCGCCTCAGGGTAGGTCTCCCCGGTTTCGTCGAGGTAGACCGCCCGGGCGATTTCCGCCGGATCCTCCTGTCTCAGGGCCTTGAGATAACGGTCCATGAGCCGATTCTTGAACCCGCTGTAGTAGGTGACAAAGTCCGCCAGAAAATATTGTCCCCCCTCCTCCTTGAGGGTCAGGATGAGGGACCTCCCCGCCCCGGTGGCCAGCTCATACCGGTGGAGGGCTTCGGCGTAGGGTACCGCCCCTGCCGCCGTCACCGCCACCACGGGAGCCGTCCCCAGGATGGTCCGGTAATCCGCCACCGCCGCCGCCATGGCCTCTGTGTCGAAGTAGCCCGGCCAGGACTGGTCCGCCAGAAGCAACAAGTCTTCGGGATCGCCCTCCCTTGCCAGGGTCCCGACATAACGGGCCAGATCCTCCCCCCGGGTAAAGGGCAGAACCGCCCTCGGCACCTCCTCCGGGGAGCCCGGCCCGGCAGGCAGGACCTCCTTTGGAGCCTCCTCCTGGAGGCTGCAGCCGCTGAAAATCAAGAGGATCACCAGCAGCCATTTCAAACCGATCATCATGGGAATCATCTCCATATTCCTAAATGCAAAACCTTATTGTTTAATTGTCTGGACTGTGATAACTTAATGATATTAAAAGCCGTGATTTTCCAAGCATCAAGGGTCACACCAAAGGAGGAATACCCAGTGGCGACACAACAAATCAACTGCTCCTGGAAGGAACACATGCAATTCGAAGCGACTGATCAGGAGGGGCACCGGGTCACCATGGACATTCCGGCGGCCTCGGGGGGTGACGGGGCCGGATTCAGTCCCATGCCCGTGATGCTTGTGGCCCTGGGAGGCTGCATGGGGGTCGATGTCAAAATGGTTCTGAATAAAATGAAGGTCCCCTTGACCCGTCTGGAAATGGAGATTCTCGGTGAGCTCGATGAGGACACCCGGCCGAGGATTTATAAAAAAATCACCATCGACTTTCATTTTTCCGGTGACCATCTCAGCCTGGACAAACTGGAAAAGGCCATCAAGCTCGCCGAGGAAAAGTATTGTAATGTCAGTGCTATTCTATCACAAACCGCCGAATTGGAATACCGGGCAATCATCGACTGATCCCGGGGTTCCTGCCGGCAGGACAGGCGGATCTGGTGTCATCCCCGAGACCAAAAGCTCAAAAAACCATCGAACCGGTGGGGTTTTGAGCTTTTTTTTCTCCCGGTGGCGGGGAGGAGGACCTGTAAAGTCCTTGGTGTCTGACCGACCGTCATTGCCCGGCAACTTTCTTGTGTTGTGGCCTGCGAATTGATATAATTCATCTGTGACTGCTTGAAAAAAATTCACAGGCAGGCTCAAGCGCCCTTGATGCAGCGCGCCGAGGCGCATGGAGGAAAAAAATGACTGAACTATTAGCTCCAGCAGGAAACATGGAGGCCCTGAAGGCCGCAATCTCCAATGGTTGTGATGCCGTCTACCTGGGCATGCAGAAGTTTGGCGCCCGGGCCTACTCTTCCAACTTTGATCTGGCCTCCTTGCAGGAGGCTGTCAGCTATGCCCACCTGAGGCAAGTGAAGATCTATGTGACCATGAATACCATCCTTTTCGAAAACGAAATTGAAGAAATGAAAGCGCAGATGCACGAATTGAATGAAATCGGTGTGGACGGCATCATCGTCCAGGACCTGGCCGCCCTCAAGCATATCGTGAACAACTACCTTGACATGGAGGCCCATTGTTCGACTCAAATGGGCATAGACGATCTGGACGGCACCTTGTTGGTCAAGGAACTCGGTGCCCGAAGAGTGGTCCTGGCCCGTGAGGTCGGGATCGAAAAGGTCAAGGAAATCAGAAGAATCGCCAGAATCCCCATAGAAATTTTCGTTCACGGGGCCCTGTGCGTCTCTTATTCCGGCAACTGCCTCATGTCCGGCCTGATCGGCTATCGAAGCGGCAATCGCGGCCGATGTGTCGGTTCCTGCCGCAAGGCCTATGAAATCATCGACAAGACCACCAACACCCTTTTAGGGAAAAACTACATCCTCTCCACCAAGGACTTGAACACCATCGATCACATCGATGATTTGAAATCAATCGATTCCTTGAAAATAGAGGGTCGGATGAAAGAACCCGCCTACGTGGCCAATGTCGTGGCCAAGTACCGCAAGGCCCTGGATCATGAGATCACCGAAGAAGACAAGGATGACCTGGGCAAGACCTTCAACAGGACCTTTACGAAGGGCTACTTGTTTCACGAAGACCCGAAGGAGATCACCAACGTCTCCAGACCCAACAACGCCGGTTATGAAATCGGCAGAATCAGCCGGATCTTCCAGGACAAATATGAAGTCACCCTGACGCGGCCTCTGAATCAGAACGATATCATCCGGATCGACCATGACCATGAAGACGTGATTCTGAATGTTGTCAAACTCTACGACAAAGAGGACCATCTCATCAACAGGGCCCAGAACACTTGTTATATCAAGCTCAAGGAAAAACTCTCCAAGGGTGACCGGGTCTACATCACCAGGGACTCCGCCTACTACAAGGCACTGGAAGCCTCCCTGGACAAAGAGTTCAGGCGCTTCGACCTGGATCTCAGGGTCTATGCCTATCCCGGTTCCAAACTGGTCATCGAAGCCGAGGGCCTGGGCTTCACTTATCTGTATGAAGGCGGGGAAACCCTTGACCGGGCCGTCAACCAACCCACCGACAGGGACCAGGTGATCAAGCAGCTGGCAAAATTGAATGACACCCTCTTCAAGCTCCATCAGGTGGATTACGAGGAATTCGGGGCCTTTATCCCCGCCAAACTCCTGAACGGCGCGAGAAGGGCCGTTGTTGAGGGCTTGTATGACTTGAAACTCAAGGGCCGGAAGAAAAGAACCAAGGCCTTTAAAGCCAGAGAAAAAATCAGCTTCGCCCCGGTACAACCCTACCTGACGGCCTCTGTAACGACTCAGGACCAGTATGACGCCTGCCTGGACCGCGGCATCACTGAAATCTATTTTGAAAACGTCGTCAGAAGAAACCAGAACGATTATCAGAAAATGGCAGGTCTCATCCTCATCGGAGGCTATGGCGGCATCCATCACTACAGGACAACCAATCCCTTCATCACGGACTACTCCCTGAACGTGGTCAATTCCGAGAGTTGCCATGAATTGTTCAGACTCGGGGCGAAACGCGTCACCCTGTCTTACGAAATGAACAAGCAGCAGATCGACGATTTGATCAAGGCCTATCGTGAAGCGAATGACGGCAATCCCGCCCTTGAAATGATCGTCTACGGCCGGGCCCCCCTGATGTTCACCAAATACTGTCCACTGAAAAAAATGAATCAGTGCGGCCTGTGCAAAACCCACCGCTATGAGCTGAAGGATGACCACGGGACCTTCCCTGTCATGACCCATGAGGATTGCTCGACGACAATCCTCAACGGGAAGACCCTCAATCTTCTGGATGAGCTCCATGGCCTCAAGGGAATCGAGGCCTTCCGGTTGAACTTCACCCTGGAATCAAAGGACCAGGTCCTCAGTATCATCGACAGGGCCATGGCCCAATTGAAGGGCGGGGGGAATCAAGCCGTCTTCAACCAGGAAACGGACACCAGGGCACATTTCAACAAAGAGATTCTGTAGGAACCCTTTATCCATCAATCCCATGGTCGCCTGCAAGAGACTCCCTCACAAAAATGCGCTCCTCAGGGCAAATCCTGAGAAGCGCATTTTCATAGTCACTTCACTTTCGGTTCACGGGTCCTCCCGTCGACCCTTGGAACCGTCAAAAAGAGGGTTCGGGAGTCACTTAAAATCGAATCCCAGCACCTGGTCAAGATCGGGAATCGAATCCGAAGCCCCCTCCCGGGTCACGGCAAGGGCGGCAGCCCTGGCCGCCCTTTCAAGGGCCTCGCCTTCCTCAAGCCCCTGCACCAGCCCCGCCACAAAATAGCCGGTGAAGGTATCCCCCGCCCCGGTGGTGTCCACCGTCTTCACCTGGAAGGCCTTCTGGAAACGGGTGGCCCCCTGGTGATGGAGGCAGGCGCCTCCCTCTCCCAGGGTGAGCAGCAGAGCGGTCCCGGGATAACGCTTGATCAGAGCCTCCATCAGATTCTCCCTGGTCGCCCCGGGGCAAAGGTCCCCGGCTTCCACCTGGTTGAGAATCAGATAATCCACCAGGTCCAGGGGGGCTTCCTTGAGGGCCGCCGTCATGGGAGAGGGATTGAGGACGATCTTCAGTCCCCCCTCATGACCGATCCGGATCAACAGGTCCAGCTGGTTGATTTCATTCTGCAGCACCAGGAAGTCTCCCGGGGAAAAATCCGCCAGCACCCTTCGGACGTGCGCCTCGGTGATGCGCTGGTTGGCCCCGCCGTAAAGCATGATGGTGTTTTCACCCCGACGGTTGACGGTGATCATGGCGTGGCCGGAAGCCACCGCTTCGAGTGTCCGCACATGCCTGCGGTCCACCTGACTCTCGTCAAGAGTCCGAAGGAGAAAACCGCCGTCCTCTTTGCCCACCGCCCCGGCGTGAAAAACCGTCACCCCGGCCCGGGCCATGGCCAGGGACTGGTTGAGTCCCTTGCCCCCGGCAAAAACCCGCCGGTCCTTCGCCGTCAGGGTCTCCCCTGCTCTGACAAACTCCTCCACCCGATAGACATAATCGATGTTCAAGGAACCAAAGTTCAATACCTTCAATCGCGTCACCTTCTTCCAACGTTGAGTCCTGGCGGTCATTGCGTCCATACCGCGATTTTAGTAAATCCCCGTTTCCTCCTGGGCCCCGGTCAGATCCGGCAGGGTCACCACCGTCTCGTTGATATCAAGAATCCACATGTCCATCCTGAAGTCGATGCCCTTGATGCCCATCATGGCTCCCGGATCCTTCGGCGCCATGGTCATGGTCATCTCTGTCCCCACCACATGATGGTCTTCATCGATATAGAGGGCGTAATCCGTCCCGGAGAATTCAAAGACCTCCTCCGGACTCTGGGAATCCCCCCCGGTCATGCTGCCCAGGTCCGAATAGCTCTGCATCTGATCGAAGATTTTCCGGGCCCCTTCTTTGAAGGTGTAGCGGTAGACCGACAGGGTCTGTCCCTCGATTTCCCGACTCACCTTTTCAACGTCATAGTCTCCGGACTCGACCTCCTCCAGCAGGTAGGAGGACTGGGAAAGCTGGTCGTAGCTGACAGTCCCTTCGCCACTGGCCATTTCCGAATACACCAGACCCAGGTCGGGAACCCGGGTGTACACCCGGCCTCCACTGAGATAGATTTCGATTTCTTGAATTTCCTCGCCGAAGGCCACCTCCATCCTGCCCTCCCCTTTGAGATTCCGGGAATTTTCAGGATTCACAAAATCAATCCCCTCCAGACGCAGGTCATAGGTGGTGGCGATTTCAGACATCATCCCCATCATGGCCGCCGCCATCCCGGTATCATCGCCGGCAAAGGCGGATTCATCGAAGTCATAGGACATCTCCACGGTGATGAGCTGACGCATGCTGCTGATCTCTCCGGCCTTCTCCTTGGCGGCACTCAGCCGCTCCAGGGGACTCTCCTCAGGAACCACCGCTTCTTCTTCGACGGCCGGGACTTCCGGCGCCCCGGTGGTCGCCGGGGCTTCCTCCTGGGTTTTTTCACCGCCGCATCCCGTCAGAATGAGGGCGACAATGACCAGTAACCATCCGCTTGATCTGAATCTTTTCATCTGAATTCTCTCCCCTCGTGATCCTTGTTCTGCCGCTTGATGATGAAGCCTGTCAATCCGGCCACGGTCAAGGCGCTCAGGGAGGTAATGACCAGTAAAGGCGCCGTCATGTCCTTGACCGCCTTGACTTCCACCGCTCCCAGAAAAGCCATGACCCCCATGGCGGCCATGGCCACCGCCACCGCCAGAAAAACCATGACAAAAATCCTCCGGACCGGGCGCTGGATTTCCGGTCTCGGGCCCACGTAGGCCTGGTTCCTGATCAGTCTGACCACATAGATTCCCGACACCAGGCTGATGATCAGCATGATATTGCCGGGGTATTCAATCCAGCGCAGGCCGAAACCGTAGAGTCCACCATCGATCAAAAGCAGATACATCAACAGTAAGAAGCTCTGATTGCCGATGCGGTTCTTTCTTTCCTGCTGCATTTCATCCAAACCGTTTTTTTCCTTCATTGCTCATCCTCCCAGAAAATTTCATCCAGGGTCTTGTCCAGGATGTGACAAATGGCCAGGCACAATCTGATGGTGGGATTGTAATCCCCGCTTTCGATGGCGCCGATGGTCTGACGGGTCACACCCACGGCTTTGGCAAGCTCCTGCTGAGACAGGTCCTTGGCCGCCCTTGCCGATTTCATCTTCAGATTCTTACTCATGGGACCCCCTCAATGACCTTCTTTGAGATAAATGTATCATATATTATATTTTATGTCAAATATATATTACATATTGAGGGACTTTTCAATGCCCTTCAACAGGAGGACGTTGTCAGCCCGCCCCCTCGGGCCAATGCGGAAATGACCTTGAAACCAGCCCTTGGACACGTCAGCGACCACCAGGTCCCCGGCCCTCAATTTCAAGGCCAGATCACGGTCTTCACTGGCGACCAGCAGAAAATTGGTTGCCGAGGGGTAGACCTTGAGTCCAAGGGTCTCAAGTTCACCCGCCAGCCAATTTCTTTCTTCCCTGATTTTCTTCACCTGGTCCCTCATGAACCCGATGTCACCCAAAGCCGCCACGGCGCCTGCAATGGCGGGCCGGTTGAGCAGGGGGTCGATCCCCCTGATCTGGTCCTTCATGGCCTGGCCCACCAGGAGATAACTCACCCTGAGTCCCCCCAGGCCGAAGGCCTTGTCCAGGGTCCTGAGAATCCCCAGGTTGGGATACTCCGGCAGCAGACCGAGCAGGGTCTCCCGGGCATATTCACTGTAGGCTTCATCGATGATCACCCTGTTTTCGGGATTCTTCAGCAGCTCCTCGATCTGGTCCCCTGAGACCAGGGACTGTCCCGTGGGATCATTGGGCCGGTCGAAGAGATAAATCGCGGCCTCTCCCTTATAGGGGGACAGATCCAGGCTGAAGCCAGGGGGTCTGAGCTGGATTCTCCTGAGTCCTCTTCCGGGATACCGGCCGAGGGTGGTCCGAGAAAGCATCCCCGGATGGGTGCTCACCAGATTCCCCGGGCCTCTGAGCCGCCCCAGAAACTCGTTGAGCAGATAGTCCGTGCCGCTTCCAGGAAGGATCCCTTCAACCCCGACCCCGGTATAGGCCGACAAGGCCTCCCTGAGGCTGTCAAGCTCCCTTGGGGTCACATAACGATTGAGGTCCCCCCCGTGGGAAGCAAGGGCCCTGGCGACGCCGGGAGCGGGGGGATGGGGGGATTCATTGCCGGAAAAATCCATCAAATCTCCACCTCCATCATGATTTCCTCACCGTAGCCCACCAGGACGGGCATGGCGCCCTTGAACCGCTCGTCCACGGCGGTGTCACCGGAATCCACCCTCAGGACCCTCAGGCCACCCACCTTGTCAAGGGTGCTGACCACGAGGATGTCCTCCTTGGCAAGTCGCCCGAGGACCCTGGCGGACAGCTGCCTGGACCCCCGGCCGAAGATGAAGCCGTTGCCCCCGATGGGGGTGATGATCACCTTGACCCTGGGGAATTCCTGGAGGATTTCAAGAATGGCCGCCTCGTTGACGTCCTCTCCGATGAGGGTCCCGTCATGATAGGCATCCACTCCCAGAAGGGTTTTGGCCACCCCGAGGCCGTCGGCGATGCTTTTGAGGGTCGTTCCGGGGCCCAGGAGATAGACCACGCCCTTTTCCATATGCTCGAGGACATAGGCGGCCACCTCCGCCTTCTTGTCCACCCCCCTCGACGAGACGTCCGAGGCCTCCTTTTTACCCTGCAGGAGCTTGTCGAAGTCCGGCACCCTCACGTAACCGTAGAGCTTCGATACCAGGCGGTTTTCCCGAAAGGCCTCTTCATCGATATCCAGAACCTCTTTTTCAATGAAATCCTCGCCGAAGCTGTTGATCATGGCCGCCGCCGCATGGGGGGACAGGGCGAAAACCGAGCTGAACATCTTCACCCCTGAGGGAATGCCGATGACGGGAATCTCAGTCCCCAGAACATCCAGGACATCCCGGGCCGTACCGTCGCCACCCACGAAAATCACCAGGGCGACCCCCATGGCCCGCATCCGGGTCAGGATGCTCTTCGTATCCTGGGAAGTGGTCTTGTCCCGGCTTTCCCCCACCACCTCATAGTGAAAGGGGAACCCCTTGAGATGGACCTCCCCCATCCTGCCGGGGGCGGCTAAAAAATGCAGATCCCTCCGGGTCACCAGGGAAAGGACCTGTTGGATCCTGACGGGGGTCACGGGGGTGGCTCCCAGGGCCAGGGCCCTCTCGTACATGCCGCCATCCGTTCCTTTGAGACCGACGGCACCTCCCATTCCCGCGATGGGGTTGACCAACAAACCGACTCTAATCATTCGACTGACCTTCTTTCTGGGACACAGGGCAAAAACCTTCAAATTTTAATGACTTATGATCCCTTTTGTATTAGACTGAAGTCATGCAGACACGACTTGATACTGGAAAATACATCTTCTTTCTCCTCCTGGGCTGCCTGGTCATGGCCTGGGTGGAGCTTGTCCTCATGCCGGGCTACTGGGTCAAATCCATGATCAAACTGGGTGTCTTCGGTCTGATCCCCATCGCCGCCCTATACCTCCTTGAAAAACCCGCCCTGAAAGGGCTCTTCGCCCTCAGGCCAGGCCACCTCAAGACCCCCCTTGTCATCGGGATTCTGACCTACGGCTTCATTCTTCTGGCCTATCTGCTGCTGGGTCCTTATTTCGACCTGTCCCGGGTGACGGTGAATCTTCAGAGGAATCTCGGCATCAACCGGGACAATTTTCTCTTCGTCGCCCTTTACATCGCCACCGTCAACGCCTTCCTGGAGGAGTTCTATTTCAGGGGAATCGCCTATCTGGGGCTGAGGAGGCATGCCGGTGAAAAATTCTCCTCTTTCTTCAGCGCCCTCCTCTTCTCCCTCTATCACATCGCCATCATGAAGGCCTGGTTCACCCTCCCCCTCTTCACCCTCATCCTGGTCTTTCTGCTGTTGACGGGTTTCTTCTTCAACCGGCTGGCTTCAAGGGAGGATTCCTTCACCGCAACCTGGCTCATCCATTTTTTCGCCAACCTGGGCATCAACACCGTCGCCCTCTTCCTTTTTTGAACCAGAAAACCTGATTCAAAGCCCGGGATTCCCCCCGGGTTTTTTTATTGAAAGAAAGGCCGCAGGCAGAAAGGCCAGCAGGTCGCCGGCTCTCAGACTGTAAGAGCCCTTTTCCAGCAGGGCCAGGTCACCGGCCCTGCCATGGAGAAAGGCGCCGAGAGAAGCGGCTTCAAAGGGCTCCAGGCCCTGGGCCAGGAGGCCGCTGATGATTCCCGTCAGGACATCGCCGCTGCCCCCGGTGGCCATGCCGGAATTGCCGGTGGGATTGAGATGCACCCTGCCGCCGCCTTCAGCCACCAGGGTGGAAGCCCCCTTTGAAACCAGGGTCGCCCCCCACTGCCCGGCACAGGTCCTGGCCCAGGCCACCCGCTGGGATTCGAGGACTTCAACCGACCGCCCCGTCAATCGGGACAGTTCCCCGGGGTGGGGCGTCAGGACCAGAGGCATCTTCAGCCGGCTGAAAAAGCCCTCCTCCTCCTTGAGGATCAGAGCAATGCCATTCAGTCCATCGGCATCCACCACCAGGGGCACCTGGATTTGAGGCAGGACCAGTTTCAAGAGGGCCACGGTTTCAGAGGCAGTGCCCATGCCGGGCCCCAGGGCCACCACGGTGGCCTTCTGAAGGGCCCTCAGAAGCTCCTCTGCCGCCGTGAGGGCCGCATAGCCCCCCACTGCCTGGGGCAGGGGATGCTGCATCACCTCCGTCAGCTTCACGGCGATGATGTCGTGGAGACCTTCAGGGGCGGCGACACTCACCAGACCGGCTCCGGACAAGAGGGCGGCCTCGGCGGCCATGACCACGGCCCCCGCCATCCCCCTCTGTCCACCGATCACCAGGACATGCCCGAAATCCCCCTTGTGGGCGGCGGGGCTTCTTTGAGGCAAAGCCCTCTCACACCACTGAGGGGTGATGACTTCGAGGACTCCCTCCTGCCTGTCCTCCTCCGGCCTGAGACCCAGATCGACCACCGACAGCTCTCCTGCCAGACTCCTGCCCGGCTCCAAAAACAGGCCGGCCTTGGCAAAACCGAAGGTCAGGGTGAAATCCGCCCGGACCGCCAGGGAACCGGTCCTGCCGGTATCGGCCGCCACCCCCGAGGGGATGTCGGCGCTGAGGACCTTTCCCTCAAAACCGTTGATGGCCCGGATCACCTCTTCATCGAAAGGACTCAGCCCCCCCTTGAAGCCGATGCCGTAAATGGCGTCCACCAGAAGATCATGGGTCTTCATTTCAGTCTTGAGGCGGGTCAGATCCTCCGGGGTGACCAGGGGAAGAATCCTCCCTCCCCCATCGGCAAGGGCCTGGTAATGGTGGCGGCATTCCCCCCTGAGGGCCTTGGCGGCGCTCATGAGAAACAAGGTCGTCTCAAGACCCTTTTCAATCAGAAAACCGGCGGCCACCAGGCCGTCCCCCCCGTTGCCCCCCTTGCCGCAAACCAGGAGGATTTTCCCGGACCCCTCTGAAAGTCCCGCAATCTCCAGACATTTTTCTCCCAGGGCTCTTCCGGCCCTGACCATCAAGGTCGGATCCCCCGGACCCATGGTTTTCATGAAATCGGCCTCAAGCTGCCGAATTTCACCTTCGGTGAAGAGTCTCATACCCCAAACGCCTCCAATCAATGCTTAAACCACTTATCTTTTACCCATCCTGAATCATAAAAAACCGCCGGTGTCACCCAGGCGGTTTTTCCAAGTCATTTCCCCATGACGGAGCAGCGTTCACGATCCATCCGGAACCGGATCTTTTCTCCCGCAGCCAGCTGATTGTTGAAAGTCTGTCTTGAAGAGGTCTCTCCGACAAAAACGACCTCGCCCACCCTGACCTTGTATCTCACCAGACTCCCCAGGTATTCACTGGCCACCACGGTCCCCGCCATGTCTCCGAGAGGATCCAGGACCAGGGTGTCCGGTCGGCAGACCAGGGTCGCACCACCCCCGGTCAAAAAATTGCACTCCCCCATGAAGCGGGCGACAAAGGCATTGACCGGGTTTTCATAGACCTCCCTGGGATCCCCCACCTGCTGGATCTCCCCGTCCCGCATCACCGCGATCCGGTCGGCGATGGCCATGGCCTCCTCCTGGTCGTGGGTGACATAGAGGCTGGTGATGCCCAGTTCCTGCTGGATCCCCCTGATCTCCTGCCGCATGGCGATTCTCAATTTTTCATCAAGATTGCTCAGGGGTTCATCAAAGAGCAGGACCCGGGGCTTGAGAACCAGGGCTCTCGCCAGGGCGACCCTTTGCTGCTGTCCGCCGCTGATGCTGTGGATTTTCCGGTCGCCCAGCCCCCCGAGCTCCACCTTTTCCATGATTTCTCTGACGGCTTGCTCCCGGTCTTTTTTCCCCATTCCCCTCATTTTCAGCCCGTAACCGATATTTCCCGCCACTGACAGGTGGGGAAAGAGGGCGTAATTCTGAAAGACCATCACCGCCTGCCTGTCCTGGGCCGGTCGAAGGGTGACCTCCTCCGCATCGATGAATATTCTCCCTTGAGCACCCGAGAGGAGCCCTGCAATGATTTTCAACAGGGTGGTCTTGCCGCAGCCGGAGGGTCCTAGCAGGGCCACCAGCTCCCCCTGTTCAAGGGAGAGGTCAACCCCCCTCACTGCCGGTTCTGTCCCGTAGGCATAGGCAATGCCCTGGAGTTCAATGGTCATGCCCTAAGCCCCCCCGGGAGTTGAAAACCGCCAGAGGACCGCCGTGGCATCGTCATGGGTTTTCAATCGTTTCATTTTGCGTTTGTAGAAATCCTCTTTTTCATGGGTTCTGAGTTCTTCCAGGACCGCCTTCAGACCCCCTTGATTCATCCTGGCCATGAGATCGCCCCGGGGATAGACCTGGTCCAGGGGACTGAAACCGTCGCTGAAAATCACGCAACAGTCGATCTCGTCCCGGGCTTCCAGGGCATAGACCCCTCTGTGGACCGCCCGGGGATCATGGCTGAGAATATAGTAGCCTTCCTCGGTATTCATCTTCAATCGATTGATCTTCAACAGCTCCCACTCCTGACGGGTGAATCCCTTGAAAACACAGGCCTCCTCCCTGTCGGGATCCGACTGCATCACATCGATCACTTCCTGATCGAAGTCCTTGATCCGCCGGTCCGTCAGAATCTTGACCTCCCCGCTTCGATATTTGATGGAAATCTCCACATCCCCCAGGACAAAGCACTCCAGTCCCGCTTCCCGCCTCCGGACAATACCGATGGCCGAGGAAACCTGTTCAAGCTTGGATTTTTTCCCAGGGTTTGCCAGGGTGTTGAATTCTTCGATGCCCTTCAAGAGAATATCCTGCAGGGACCGGTCCAGATCATCGAGGTGGGTCATGAGGTAGGCCTGCCACCAGCCGACCATGGCCACCACCGCCGCCTGGTCTTCGGAGTCCAGACCCGAGGCCCCGTCAAGGACGAAGGCGCCGTGGTCCGTGAGGCCATAGGCATCTTCATTAAAGGGTTTGACACTGTGGGTGATTCCTTTTTTCACCATTAAATACCCCTCCTTCAACGGGTGATGTCCTGCAGATTTCTGATCAAGCCGCTCCCCACGAGGGTGACCAGCAGGACCAGGGTCCCATAGGCCATGGCCAGACCGATTTCGAAATCAAACATGCTGTTGACCATGGCAATGGCCAGGGGCCGGTTGGACGGGGTGTATAAGAATGATGAAATCGTATACTCCCCGAGACTTCTGATGAAGACCAGCAGGATTCCCGCCCAGATGCCCGGTGCAATGAGGGGGAGGGTGATTCCCGTGAAGGTTCTCAGATTGCCGGCGCCAAGATTCCTCGACGCTTCGGTGTAATCCTTTTTCATCCGCTCATAGGAAAGCACCACGGACCGCACCCCCAGGGGGAGGGAATGGACCAGATAGGCCAGAGGCAGCAGGACCCAGGCTCCCAGCAGCACATGGGAGAAGCCGGTGATCATGTTGATGGCGATGGCGCTCGAGGGCATGGCAAAGGGCAGCATGACGGCAAACTCGAAAAACGGCCTGGTCCTCGACCTGGTTTTCGTGGTGATATAGGCCGTCGGCACGGCGATGAAAGCGGCGAAGACCGCCGCCAGAGTGGCCATTTGAAGGCTGTTGGCAAAGGGCTGGAAGCTTCTGGACCGCGTGAAGATCCGGATGTAGTTGTCCAGACTGAAGGCCCTTGGGTAAATGTCCACCATCCAGGTCCCCGGCGCCACAAAGGACAGGAGGAAAATGGCCGCGACGGGCAGGAGGATCATGACCACCAGGGCGCCGCCTGTCAAGGCGGTGAGGACCCTCAGGGAGGGGGCCTTGATTCTCACCGGATCCATACGGGGCTCTCTGACCCCGGATTCGAAGGAGACTCTTTTTTCGTAGTATCTCCCCAGGCTGAGATAAACCGTGGCAAAAAGCACCAGGACCATGACCTGGGCGCCGGCAAGCTCCAGGAACATGTTGGCCTTGGACATCAGGATCTGGGTCGTCAGGACCTTGAAGCCGCCACCGATGATGCTGGGAGCCGAAAAGGAACCGATGCCGGTCATGAAGGTCAGCACGCTGGCGCTGATGAGGGCGGGCTTGATATAGGGCAGGATCACCGAAGTGAAGACCTCCCTGTAGGAGGCCCCGAGATTCAGGGCCGCATCAATGACCTGCCGGTCCAGCTGCTTGATCGCCAGGGACACGTTCATGTAGAAATAAATGTACTGGGTGTAGGCATGGACCAGGAGTATGCCGGAAAGTCCGCTGAAACGGTAGGGAGTCTGCTCCAGCTTGAAAACACTCTCAAGGGTCTTGGTAACCAGTCCGCTTTCACCATAGAGCTGGACGAAGGCCACCACGATGACCAGCCCCGGAACCACCAGGGGCAGCAGCAGCAGCCGGTCCAGGGTTCTTCGCCAAGGGGTGTCAAAGAAATGGACAAAAAACGCCAAAAAAGTCCCGATCAGACCGCAGACCAACACCGTCAGAACCCCCAGCAGGAGCGTGTTGCCCATGGCTTCAAGAGAACCCTGGGTCGTGAACAGATAATGATAGTTTTCAAAAGAAAACCCCCGGTCAGTCCTCAGACTGACCAGGAGGGTGCTGAAAGCCGGGTAGATGATCAGAACTCCCAAAATCAACATCAAACCGATTTTAAGCAGATTTTTCACTTATTCCACATCTTTCTCCGAATCCTTGATTTCCAGATCCCAGGTCTGCATCCAGTCAGCCTGTTTGGCCGCCAGATCCACCCAGTCCACCTCCATGACCTTGAAGCTCACCTCTCCCATCCACTCGGGAGAATTCTCCAGAGCACCGGCCAGGGTCGGCATCCGGTTGAAATCCGTGGCCAGAAGCCCCTGGATTTCAGGACTGCCTGCAAACTCCAGAAAGGCCTTGGCCGCCTCGGGATGAGGGGCGTCCTTGATCACGGCGATGCCGTCGGTGATGACGGGAGAACCGCTCTTCAGATCGATGATTTCGATGGGCAGCTTGTTCCCCAGCTTGTTGTCCATGATATGATTCAAAGTCGAAAAACTCAGGGCCGCTTCCTGGCGTCCCACCGCCTGCATCATCAGGGTGCCGCTGCCGAAGTACTGTTTCGTGTTGGCATCCATGGCCTTCATGAATTCCCAGCCCTCATCGAGGGATCCCTTGTTTTCGAACTGCTGCAGCAGGGCGGCGTACATGACCCTGGCCGAGGAGGAAAGGGCGTTCCTGAAAACCAGCTGTCCGGCGTAGCGACTGTCTCCGAGTTCAAACCAGTCCCCGGGCACCTGGTCTTCACTGAGCATTTCTGTGTTGTAGAAGAGGATGACCGGGGTCTGGATCGTGCCGAACCAGAAGTTCTCTTCGTCCTTGAAAATCGGATCCATTGCGGCCGCCCAGGAGGGTTCCACCGCCTCAAAGACCCCTTGGGCCTTGAGATCCATGAAAAGATTGGAGGCCCCCCCGTACATGACATCCGCCTGGGGGTTGTCCTTTTCCGCCAAAACCCGCTCTGCGAGTTCTCCCCGCAGGTTGATGAAGTCCACCTGGACCCCGGTTTCGTCATAAAAGGCCTCAGCCACCACTTCCAGCATGTCCTCGCCATGGGTGGAGTAGATCACCACCCGGTCCTCCAGCAAAGGCTCCGCCGGAACCTCCTCCAGCACCTCCTGAGCCACGGCAGCCGGCTCTTCAGGAGCCGGGGCCGCCGGCGCCTCGGCGGTGCAGGCCGTCAAAACCAGGACCAGGATCAGTAGCAGGCCGACGGTGAAAAATTTTGTTTTCGACATCTTGGCATCTCCTTTTTCTCAGGCGGCACCCCTGGAAATCAACCCTTTCAAACCATGGCTTTCTCCAGTGGCGGCCTGTCATTTGTGTGGTTGGCCCGGATGAGTCACCCAGGCTCACTATATGCAATTCTGATAGCAACCATAGCGATATCTTATCACTCCGCCTTTGAATATTCTATAGATTCTTCTAATTGTGATCATTCGAATATTGAATAGTCGACAGTGAATCAATCAAGAAAAAGCATCCACTAAAAAACCGCCGATTGATCTTCGACGGTTCCTCTCTACTGCCTATGGAGTTCAAAGCTGCTGATGTCGATCCGGTTGTCCTCGGCCACCGAGTGGTAGTACCACTGGTCCCCTTCATGGTCATAAAGGATGTCGTAGTTGAGAGCGGCCGTCAGACTCCGCCGCTCACCCGTGAAATCCATGACCTCGATCACATAGCCCTCCTCGGGTGAAACCCGGAGCAGATTCCCTGCAGGCTTGTAATAGAGATGGCCCACCGGAGCCTCCCAGTCACCGGGATCAAGGCCGATATCCAGATAGCGGTAGTCCCCCCAGTCCCGGCCGTAGGAGGCGCTTTCCGCGAAGAGGTCCGCCACAAGGTCGATGAGGCCGGCGCTGACTTCAAAAAACGAGGTCCCGGACTGGACCGGCATGCCCCCCTCCTCGCCGGGGTCACTGTCCACGGTCAGGCTGGCTTGAATGGCGGTCCCCAAAGCCATTTCAGTGGTGTCGATGCCGAAGTAGAATCCCCCGGCCTCCCCGGGCTCCACCCTCAGACTCTCCCCCTCGAGGGAAAGTCCTCCGCTGACGGCGGTCAGAGCGAGGGTGACCGGCAGGTCACTGTGATTGACCAAGGTAAAGAGGGGGTCGTCCCTTCCTCCCAGGAAAAACCGGCTGTCAGGGTTGAAGCCCCCTGTTCCCGGTGCGTCAGGCTTCAGACCCCGGGTCAAATCAAAAAAGACCTCGCCGTTTGCCTTGAGGATCAAAAAATCTTCGTAACCGGTTCCCGGCACGAACTGGATGGCCACCTCCGCCGAGAGGTCCACCATGACCCTCCCGGAGGCGATCTCCCGGTCAAAGGACACCGCAGCCAGGGCGGCGGAGGCGATGCCGCCGACGAAAAGCACCAGCCCGGCCAGAATGACCATCATCATTTTTCTTTTCATCATACGGCATCACCACAAATCCCCAGGGACGGCTGCAAAAAACCGCCGACCCTCAATCAAAGCCACTCATCCATTGGCACTCATATATTTTCATTTTAACACCGATCGAATGACTTTTAGAAGTGAAGGAGTCACTGCCTTGCCGTGAATTTTTCACATCACCCGCCAGATTCATCAGAGATTGAGCATCACGAAGCCCAGAAGGAGACCTGTAATCAGGCCGATATTGGCCAGGTGGTCATGGAGACCGTTGGCCTGGGGAATGAGTTCATCATTGACAATGTAGACCATGGCTCCGGCGGCGAAGGAGAGGGACCCTCCCACGAAGGCCGGCGAAAGATTGAATACCAGGAGACCGATGGCGGTGCCCAGGACCGTCATGAGACCCGCTGACAGGGTGAAAAGAATGACCCTGAGCATGGAGAGGCCGCCGGCTCTCAAGGGACCCGCCACCGCCAGACCCTCCGGCACATTGTGCATGCCGATGGCCAGGGCGATGTAGAGTCCCAGCTCGGGACTCGCCTCCAGCCCGGCCCCGATGGCCAGACCCTCCGGCACGTTGTGCAGACCGATGCCGAAGAAAATCAGATATCCCGTCCTGAGGATATCCGGACGTCCCTCGGGGATTTCCTTGACGTTTTCAACAAATATCGTTTCATTGGTGGACATGTGGGCATGGGGCATGATACTGTCCAGGGCGAACATCATCCCGCTACCCAGTAAAAACCCGATCACTGCGGTGGTAACGCTGCCCAGATGCAGGGCCTCGGGCATGAGTTCGAACACCGAGAGGGAAATCATGACCCCCCCTGCAAAACCCAACAGGGTGGCCATGGTCTTCTCCCCGGGCACACCGAAGAGCATGACGATGAGGGCGCCGATCACTGTGGAACCCCCGGCCAGGAAACTGAACCATAAACTGTGCAAAAAATCACCAGCCTTTCTTATGCATGACTGCTCTTGTTTCTTTAACGGGGCTTTTTATCCGCCGCCTCTGAGGAAGGCCATCTTCAGGTCTTGCAAAAATCCCTCGGCCACCTCGGGGGAAAGGGTCATCTCCAGTCTCACCTCGGGGAAGGTCATCCCCCCCACCTTCACCAGGCCATAAGAGGCGATCCTCACCTGCCAGCCCGGACCCCCGTAGGTATCCTCGCCCTGCCCGGCTCCGATCTGACTGAAATATTCCTCGAACTCTTCTTTATTAAAAGACCGGTACACCTTGACCTGTCTTTGAGGACCCGTGTCGGGCATGACTGAACTTCCTTTCCCTCTCATATCCTTATCAATACCACAAAGAAACCGGTTATCCACAATTATTTTCTGATGACGGTCCGGTGGGGTTCCTTTTGACCCCATACCGGCTTTTTCTCGACCACAGGTAGACCAGCAGCAGATAGGCCCCCTTGACCAGGGCCGCCACCAGGGCGTCACCGGGACTCTCTCCGAATCGCAGCGCCTTGTCAAAAAAATAGATGTTGATTCCCTGGCCCAGGGGAAGGGCCAGCAGGGTGGCCAGGAGAAAATCCTTCAGAGAGACAAAGCTCAGGCCGAAGAGATAGTTTCCCAGGCTGTAGGGAACCATGGGAACCGTCCTCAAAAAAAGAATATAACCGAAGCCGTAGGTCTCGATCTCCGAGTAGATTTCCTCGAGGTCCTTTTTTCTGGGCCTGCTGTGGTATTTTTTCCAGAAGACGGCCTCGAACCGGTCCCGGTATTGTCGGGAGAAGCTGAAGGCCGCCAGGGCGCCAAGGAGTCCCGCCATGACGACATAGCTGATACCCTGAATCCCGAAGACAATGGCCGCTCCGGCGGAAACCCAGGAAATTGGCACCATGAAGAGCAGAAGCAGGGTGCTGAGGAAGACGAAAATCAACTCGATCCGGTTGATCTTTGAACCCTGGGTCGCCGCCTGGATCAGGTTTTCCCGGTCGAATATTCTCAGTTCCATGGCCAGATAGGCGAAAATCAGGACGAAGGCGATGATGGCCACGGCTTCAATATCCTGTTTCATCCGGAGGATTCCGCTACTTGCTTTCGGATCCTTGAGTCCCATGACCTAGACTTCCCCCCGAAGGCTTCTGAAATCACTGCCGGAGGGATTCTGGAAAATCCTCAGACCGAAGTTGTCCACCACGGCAAAAATATGATCGAAGATATCGGATTGAACGGTTTCAAAACTGGCCCAGTCGATGTCATCCACAAAGACATACAGTTCAAGGGGCACGCCGGTTTCAGAGGGCTCGAGCTGCCGCACCATCTGGGTCATCCCCTGGTGAACCCTGGGATGGTCCTTGAGATAGTGGATCAGGTAGATGCGGAAGACCCCGAGATTGGTCAGGTGCCTGCCGTTGATCAGCAGGCTTTCGTCGATGCCCTTTTCCCGGTTGTAGCCCTCGATTTCCTTCTCTTTTTCCTCCAGATACCCTCTGATCAACTGGACCTTCTTGAGTGCTTCGACGGATTCAGGGGTCAAGAACCGGACACTGGTGATGTCGATGGTCACCGAGCGTTTGAGCCGGCGGGCCCCCTGGTCGAGCATGCCCCGCCAGTTGATGAAGGAATCGGAAATCATGGCGTAGGCCGGCACCGTGGTGATGGTCTTGTCAAAATTCTGGACCTTGACGGTGTTCATGGTGATGTCGATGACGTCGCCGTTGGCGCCGTATCTGGGCATCTCGATCCAATCGCCGATGCGCAGCATGTCATTGATGGACAGCAGCATGCCCGCCACCAGACCCAGGATGGAGTCCTTGAAAATGAATGAAAAGACCGCGGCGGTGGCCCCGAAGCCGCTGAGGTAGACCAGGGGACTCTGTCCCAGTAGATTCGCCACCCCGGCGATGACCAGGATGATATAGAACACGATCTTGATGATCTGGATCATCCCCTTGATGGGTCGCTCCTTGGCGATTTCATAAGAGGAATAGATCAGATTCAGGGCATTGAGCAGGGCGCCGATGCTGAGGCCCAGGACCAGGGTGAATCCTGTGAACAGGATTCTTTCGTAAAGATTTCCCGGGGAATCGAATATGGGTTGAAAGCTGTTGAGGATGATCAGGGGGATGAAGAGCAATATCCGGTCGATGAACTTCGAATCCAGAAAAACATCATCCCACTTGATCTTGTTTTTTCTGATTTTTTTCCCCAGCAGGGGCAGAAGGACCTTCTTGGCCACCCCATAGAGGACGCCGCTTAAAAGCAGGGCCAGCAGCAGCACCGTCAGGATCGAAAGAATCTCAACCAGGCCGGAGGGGATGCCGTAGCCTGTCAGGGTTTCACTGAAGTAGTCCATCATCTCACTCACTCCTTTTCAAGAAGACTTCCTCCCCATTGTATCACGGGAACCGCCTTCAAGAAACCATCTTGAAAAAAGGTGCCGGAATCCACCTGGATGCCGACACCTTGTCAAAGAACCTTCTGCTGGCTCACTCCCCGGCGGGATAGGTCTCTTTTCGATCCACACTCTTCAGAAAATCCAGATAGGTCGCCTTGGTCATTTTGGGCTTGAAATTCTCTAGGACCCTCCCCGCCCCCTGGGCCTGGTCATAGAGCAGATCGATCACCGTCAGGGCCATGGCCTTTGCCGGGAGAATGAAGGCCCGGTTTTCATCCACCGTCGCGAAATCCCGGGTATGAAGGTTGCCGACGACCCCGCCTGCCATGGGATGGATGGCGGGCATGATATGGGAAATGTCTCCGAAATCGAAGGAGCCGGTGAAATCCCCACCCTCGATGAGGTCCTCCCGGGTCAGCCCCAGGAAAAAGAGGTTGTCTCTGAAAAGGTCGTCGAGGTCGTGGTTTCTGAGGATGGGCAGATAACCGGGGATGCTGGTGATTTCAACCCGGGCGCCGATGGCCATGGCCCCGGCCTTGAGACTCCGGTCCACCTTCACGTTGGCGTCGAGCATGCCGTCGATGGTACGGGCCCTCACATAGGATTCCATCCGCACGTCCGCCGGCACGGAATTCACGATGTCGCCCCCCTTGGTGATGATGGGATGGACCCTGACCCGGTCGGAATCCTTGAAGGTGTCCCGCTGGGCATGGATGTTGTTCATCCCCAGAGTCGCCGCATTGAGGGCGTTGATCCCCTGCTCCGGCGCCGAGCCCGCATGGGATTCCTTGCCGATATAGCGGATCTTCTTGCCGATGAAGCCGTTGGACTCGGGGCCGATGAGCATGGCCTTGTCCCCCATGTCCAGGGCATGGAACATCATGGCCATGTCCACATCGTCAAAATGCCCCCTGGCAATGAGTTCCTGCTTGCCGCCGAAGTAGGTGATTTTTCCCGCCGCTCTGAGTTCGTCCCTGTATTCCAGCTCGATGAATTCCTCCGCCGGCGTCCCGATAAAGCTCACCTGACCTGACAAGGCTTCCAGGGCGCCGCTCTTGACCAGACCGAGGGCGGCCCCGAACATCCCGGCCACCTGGATATTGTGGCCGCAGGCATGGACGGCTCCCGTCTCCACCGCATCCTGGTGATTGGCGCAGGAGATGGCGTCAAGCTCCCCGAGAACCGCCACATGAGGGCCTTCGGCCCCGCCCCTGGCCACCGCCTTCATCCCTGTAATGGCGATGTTCTCCTCCACCTCAAGACCCAGATCCTTGAAATACCCGACCAGTTTCCTGGAGGTCTCGAATTCCTTGTAGCCGTACTCCGGCGTCTTGTAGATGTTCTTTCCTGCGGCGATGATGGTTTCCCTTTCCTCTTCGATCAGCTCCGCCACGCGTCTTTTCAAGGTTTCTTTATCCACTGTCATCCTCCTATTGCGTTTTTCTAATCCCAATCAGCCTTTGCCCTTCTGACTGGGACCGAGGGTGCTCTCCCGACCTGATGGGATCAATTCAAGTTTAACATAATTTCCCCCTTGGATTGAGGTCACTTTCTTCAAAAGACGAGAAAATCGGGCGCCTTGACAAAGAGGGGGTTCATTTGCCGTCAAATTGCCGGTTAACGATTGTCATGGGCTGTTTTTTTGAGTAAAATAGACCCAAGGCCACCTTCCGACAATCCCGGAGTTTTTCCCCCGGCCCTTCCACCACTCTCACAAACGGAGGTCATCCATTTTGAAAATTGCAATGAAAATACTAGGTTACCTGTTCATACTGCTCCTTGTCATCGGTCTTTTTACCGCCTGCAGCCAGGCCGGGGACCCCGGGGCGGCCGAGGCTCCTCCTGAGCCGGAAGCCGAAGCGGCGGTCGAAGAAGAAGCCATCTATGATCCCAGCGAAGGCATCGATGACGACGGCTATTGGGAGGGGGTCAGCGCCCTGGACCACGTCACCCTCCCCCAGTACAAGGGCCTCACCATCCCCAAGGAATACCACGAGATTCCCGAGGAAGACCTCAGGACTGAAATCCAGTATCTTCTCAGCTATTATGCCACCACCACGGAGAACACCACCGGGGTCATCTCAGAGGGTGACACCGTGAACATCGATTACGTCGGCAGTGTGGACGGGGTGGCCTTCGACGGCGGCAGCACCCGGGGCAACGGCACCAATGTCACCATCGGCGTCACCAACTTCATCGACGATTTCCTTGAGCAGCTGATCGGCCATGCCCCGGGGGAGAATTTCGACATCGAGGTCACCTTCCCGGAGGCCTACGGCAACGAGACCCTCAACGGCAAGGATGCGGTCTTCAACATCACCATCAACCATATTCTCGAAACTGAAACCCCCGAATGGACGGATGAATTCGTGGCCGGGAACCTCGCCTTCGACTACGGGGTCGAGACCACGGAGGAAATGGAGGCCTTCATTGCCGACATCCTCAGGGAATCAGAGATCACCGCCTATCTCGACGAATATCTGATCAGCCAGTCCACGGTCTCCACCTACCCCAACGGGATGATGCACTATCAGGAAAAGTCCCTGGTCAATCATTTTGACGGCACGGCCCAGTCCCTGGGCCTCACCTTCGAGGAATACCTCAGGGACAACATCCAGCTGGAAAGCGTCGATGACCTCTTTGACCTCTACGTCGAGGAAAATACCGAAATCGTCACAAAGAATCTGGTGATGCAGGCCATCGCTGAAGATGCCGGTATCACCGTCACCGATGAGGAGGTCTCCCAGTACTTCATGGATTACATGGGCCTGGAGGACTACTCCGAATATGAAAGCCATTTCGGCCTGCCCTATCTGAAGATGACGGTGATGAAGCAGCTGGTCCTCAACTACATCACGGATCACGCCATTCTGGAATAGAATCATGACATACTCAAAAGAGGAGCCCTTGCGGCTCCTTTTTTTACCCCTTTGAGACAGCACCCAGGGCGATGACGGGGGCACCCTCGGTTTCATCCTTGGAAAACCTCAACCAGCCTCCCCTTCTGTAACTGATGCTCAGGGCGATTCCTCTGAAGATATTGTCCAGGCTGATGGCGATATTGATGCCCAGAATCCCCCAGCCCAGCGCGATGCCGAGCCAGTAGACAAAGGTGGTCCTGATGACCCAGATGCCTATGGCGGTCACCACCATGGGGAACCGGGTGTTTTCCGCCGCCTGGTGGATTCCCGTCATCACCAGGACCACGGCGAGGACCGGCTTTGTGAAGGCCCCCACCTTCAGGGCGAGGCTGATCTGACCGATCACCTGGGGGTTCCCGGTAAAGAATCCACCGATCCAGCTCCCGTAGAGATAGAGCCCTATCCCCACCACGGTCATGATGCCGCCGCTGACCAGCATGGTCATGTTGGCGTAGCGCCTGGCCAGGGGAATATCACCCGCCCCCAGACTCTGTCCGACCAGGGTCGTGGCCGCCGCTGCAAACCCCACCCCGATCATGTAGGAGAAGATTTCAATATTGCCGGCGATGGAATGGGCGGCAAAGGTATTGGTCCCCAGGGAGATGATCATCCCGAAATAAAGGACCTGGCCCACCCGCATCACCAGACGCTCCGCCGCAGCGGGGGTGCCGAGAAAAATCAGCTGCTTTTGAACCCCCTGGTCAAGCCGCCAGGCCTGCTTTTCAATGCTCAGGCTTTTGTTGTGGAGGAAATACCAGCCGAGGCCCATGGCGCCGATCATTCTTGAGATCACCGTCGCGACGGCGGCCCCCCTCAGGCCCAGGGCGGGAATGAAGGCCAGGCCGAAAATCAGGAGGTAGTCCAGGAGGATGTTGAGCAGGTTGATGAGAATGCTCACCTTCATGGGAGACCGGGTATCTCCGGTCCCTCTGAGAATACTGGACAGGGTGAACATGAGGGAGATGAATATGGAGGGCACGGCCACCATCTGGAAATAGACCAGGGCAGTGGCCAGCACCTGCTCTTCAACCCCCATGAGCTTGAGAAGGAATTCCGCAAAGAAGACCGAGATAATCCCGAAGAGGATTCCCAGAATGACGGCCAGCAGAATCGACTGCTGGGCGATCAGGCCGGCTTTCCCGGGGTTGTCGGCACCGATATTTTTGGCGATGAGGACATTGGCGGCAACCCCCAGGGACATGAAGACCGCAAAATAAATCGCCAAAATGGCGTTGCTGACACCGACTGCCGAAACCTCCACCAGACCGATTCTGGAAACGAAGAGGGTGTCGACAAAGCCGATGATGGTTTGAAAAAAATTGTCAATGACCGCCGGAATCGCCAGAAGCCATATGGTGGTGAAAAGGGTTCTTTTGCCTGGCAAGACGGTATCACGGATGACCATGGTTTCAAGTCCCTTCATTTGATGTATTTGTCGATGGCCTCATTGAGCTTGAGAACCACCTCTTCATCACCGGTTTTGACGGCTTCCATCACGCAGCCCTCCAGATGGTCCTTCAGAATCAGCTTGCCGCAATTGTCCAGGGCCGAGCGGATCGCTGCGAGCTGGATGAGCAGGTCCCCGCAGTCCCGGTCCTCTTCGGCCATCACCTTGACGGCCCTGACATGACCTTCAATTCGAGACAGCCGATTGACAATGCTTTTTCGATGCTTGTGCTGGGTTGACATCTTCATCACCTCATGACCATTATATCCCCCCGGGGGGGATATAGGAAGTCTTTTCAACGCAAAAGGCCTGAGTATTTTACTCAAGCCTTTTACAAGGAGGGAAACCCAAATATTTCAATGCAATAATTGGCAGATGATTGTGGTGCCGGTCATGCTTTAACCATTGATGCTGTTGACAAAGTAGAACCAGTTGACGGCCTGCGCCTCAGGATTCTTATAGCTGCCGAAGGCTTCCTTGTAGTCCTTTTCAAGAGCCCCGGCGAGTTTTTCAGCTTCGGCCAGATAATTTTTGTAGGCCGCCGTCCAGTCAATGGCTTCGTTGGTGGGAATTTCTTTCCCCATCATTTTGAAGCTCTCCAGGACACTGAAGGTATCGAGCATTTTGTTGCCTTCCACGGGGTTGATATGCGACCATCCGCCGCCGTTGAGGTCCACCTGGTAATCCTTGAGGAAGAGATGGGCCTTCCGGGATACGAAGTCGATGGCATCGAGGAGGAAATCGATGATTTCCTGGGACATGGTGTAGTGGAGGTTGACCCTGACCCAGCCCGGTTTGATGGAGCTGATGCCTTGCTGAATCAGGCCTCTGAATTTTTCCGAAGTTTCCTGATCGATCCCCAACAGCCCGTGGCCGTAGGGGCCGGCACAGGAACAGCCTGCGCGGGACTGGATGCCGAAAAGATCATTGAGCAGGGTGGTGATGTAACGGGGATGCAGGTAGGAGCCCTTGTATTTCACCATGAAGGAAATGATGGATATTCTTCGGGTGGGATCATCGGGTCCGAGAATCTCGATATTCGGATTGTCCTTGAATCTTGCGATGAACTGGGCCATGAAATCCTCTTCCACCTCAGTGATGAAATCGACTCCGATCTGACCCTTGAGTTCAAGAGCCATGGCGGATTTCAGAATCTGGATGATTCCGGGAGTCCCCGCCTTTTCCCGCTCCTCGATATTTCTGGTGTAGTCCTGGCCGAAGCTGCTGACATAGTCCACGGTTCCGCCGCCCACGGAGGTGGGGGGAAGACTCATGTCGTAAAGATCGTTTCTGACCACGAGCAGACCTGCCGAACCGGGGCCGCCGATGAATTTATGGGGTGAAATGTACACGGCGTCGAAGTAGGACGCCTCGTCCTTGTTCATGTTGATTTCCACATAGGGGCCGCTCGCTGCAAAGTCGAAACAGGCAAGGGCGTCATTCTCGTGAAGGATGCCGGCGACCTCGTAAACCGGTAGCTTGACCCCGGTGACGTTGGAACCCGCTGAGAAGGATCCGATTTTGACGCGGTTCTTGTACTTGGGATCCGATACCCTGGCCTTGAGCTCTTCAAGATCCATGTATCCGTCCTTGTCGAGGCCGATTTCAACCACTTCGGCGATGCTTTCCCGCCAGATCAGGATGTTGGAATGGTGCTCGAAGGGACCGATGAAAACGACGGGGGCTTCTTCGAGCTGCTCCTGGCCGAAGAACTTCTCCATGGCGGCTGCATACCCGGTGTCCTGGGCCAGCTCCAGCATTCTTTTCTTGGTCGCCGGGGCCATATAGAGACCGATGATCTTGCTGAAGGTGATCATGGCACCGGTGGATCCGGTTCCCGCGGCAATCACAGAACAATTGTCCAGACCGTTGACTTCCTTCTTTATAATATGCTCTGACTCGTGGAGGAGCTTGGTCATGGATTCCCCGGTAATATCATCCTCGGTGTGGGAATTCGCATAGAATCGCTGAAGCTCCAGCAGATAGTTTTCGACAAACTTCAGGGGCTTTCCTGAAGCCGTATAATCGGCATAGGTGATGGCACGTGAGCCGTAGGGGGTCTCGAAGACCTCGTTGATCCCGATGATTTCATTTCTAAGTTGATCCATATCGATTTTTTTCATTGTTTCACTCCTAATATGATTTTTGGTTTGCATCCAATTCTGCTGCAGTCCTTGTCCCGGGGCAACGTTTCAATCCCCCGCTTCTTCAATGACGACATTGATGCTTTTGACCCGCATGCCGTCCAGTTCCTCGACGGTGATGGCCAGATTCTTGTAAATGAAAGAATCCCCCACTTCGGGTATGCCGTCCAGCATTTCAATGACCCATCCTCCGATGGTGGTATATTCACTGTCCATTTCCAGATCGTCCAGGTCCACGATATCCAGGAAATCCCGGATGGAAAGATCTCCGCTGACGTAACAGCTGCCGTCGGCGTTCTTGACGAACTCATCGACGATTTCATCCGTTTCATCCCAGATGTCCCCCACCAGTTCTTCGAGGATGTCCTCCATGGTCACGCAGCCCATGGTCCCGCCGTATTCGTCCATGACGATGGCCATCTGAAGGTGTCTTGAATTCAATTCCTTGAAAAACATGGGAAGCTTCATGGTCTTGTGGACGAAGAGGGGCTCTAGAAAGACCGATTGAATATCGAAATTTTGGTCCTCCGCATACTTTACCAGAAAACTGCCGACATGTAAAATGCCCACCACGTCGTCAATGCTTTCATTGTAGACCGGGATTCGGGTGTAGGGGGTGGCCAGGACCGTTTCAAGGATTGCTTCAATCCCGTCGTTGATGTCCACCGACACCATGTCCGTCCTCGGGGTGAAAATCTCCTGGACTTGAATGTCTGAAAACTTGAGTGCCGATTGAATGAGGTCGCTGCGGTCCTTGTCGATGATGCCATCGTCCTCGATGGTTTCGATGATTGAAATAAGTTCCTCTTCCGTGACCGTCGGCTCCACCGGACAGCCCCGGCGCCAGATGGTTGAAAGACTCCGGATGATGAGGGTCACCAGGGCGTTGACGGGGCGCAGAAGCCCCATCAAGAGGTAGAGGGGACGGGCTGCAAAAAGGACCAGCCTGGTGGTATGGGTCTTTCCAATGATTTTCGGGGTGATTTCACCGAATATCAAAACGATCACCGTCATGACCACGGTGGAGGCCAGGGCCCCCTTCTCCCCGAGCCACTCGATGAAGATCAGGGTGGCGATGGAGGAAGCGGCGATATTGACCAGGTTGTTGCCGATAAGAATCGTCGTCAAGGCCTTGTCAAAATGATCGTGGATATAGGTGGCGATGGTAGCGCTTGAATTGCCTTCCTGCGAAAGTTTTTTGAGCCGCAGCTCATTGACCGCCGCATAGGCGATCTCGGAACTCGAGAAGAATGCCGAAAGCGTCACTAGAATGACAATCCCGATATAGGGGCCTATACTCATTTTTTCTACACTCCTAATGGCTTATGGAAAATACACCATCGATTTACTGCTTGTCATAATCTTCCTCGGAATCGGTTTCATCCCAGATTTCTCCAACGAGCTCTTCTAGAATGTCCTCCAGGGTAATCACGCCGATGGTCTTTGAAAAATCATCCACCACAATGGCCAGGTGGAACTTCCGGGTACTCATCTCCTTGAGGAGATTGTCCACCAGCACGTCCTTTTTGACAAAATAGGGATCGCTCAAAATTTCCTGCACTTCAAAATCCGGATCGGTCAGGAATTGCTTGATGAAGCTGGTGGCCTGCAGGACTCCGACGATCTGATTGATGTCCTGCCGGTAAATGGGGATTCTGGAGAATTTCTGAGAGCGGATATTCTCCATGATTTCTTCCTTGGTGGCGCAAAGCGCCATGGCCTCGACATCCTTGAGGGGGGTCAGAATATCCCCTACGGTGATGTTGTCGAAGTGCACGGCGGAATGCACGAGTTTCTTCTGGTCTTCATCCAGGGCTTCTTCATTCTGGACGATTTCTATGATATCGATGAATTCTTCATTGGTCATGTTGGTATTTTCACCCTCGGGTAAAAATCCCATCATCCGGTTGGTGATGCCGGTGAAAAACCTGGTGACGGGGGTCATGATCTTCATCAGGGCCACCAGGGACCCCGACACCGCCAGAGCGTACTTTTCACTGTTGTCCTTGGCATAACTCTTCGGGATCAATTCGCTCACCAAAAATACCACGATTGTCGCGACAAAGGTGGTATATTTGACAGACTGAACCCCCCACAGGCGCGTCGAAATCACAGTCGCCAACGACGCGAAGCCTATGTGGGTGATATTGTTCCCGATCAAAAGAGTGGTCAAGGCCTGATCAAAATTATTGGTGATGAAAATCGCTTTTTTTGCCCGTGCATCCCCGTGGTTAGCATAGTTTTCAACTCTTATTCTATTCATCGAAGCAAAGGAAATCTCCGATGCCGCGCAATAACTCGCTCCTAAAATAAGTAGAAAAAGAAATATGATCTGTATCCACGTGTCGCTGTCCATATGAGTGCCAACCCCTTATCCGTACTTGATCGTTGCTCTGATGTCATGCCAAACGATGCACAATGATTTTCTTGCTGCTGCATCAATCATAGCATGATAGTCCCGACTGATGTAGGTTTTTGTCGTAATCTGAAGAAAAACTCCTTGAATCCAGGCGGTTTGACTAGGCCGCCCTGCCTCCTGCTTTCTTCTGGAAAAACGCCTTGATATCCGGCCAGAAGGGGGAGAAGAAGAAGAGAATGTTGACGGCCAGCAGACCCATGGGGAGGGGATTCATCAACTTGTCGAAGAAACCCATGCCGTAAAGCATGATGGCCCGTCTGAACTGGGTCTCCACGATCTTGCCCAGGACAAAGGCCAGGACGAAGGGGGCCATGGAAAACTGTGTCCGGATCATGAAATAGCCCACGATGCCGAAGAAAAGAATCAGATACATGTCAAAGACCAGTTGTCTGGAGGTGTAGGCTCCCAGAATGATGAAGGATCCGACGATGGGAATCAGAATATTCGTGGGAATGACCGTCACCTTGGCATAAAAGGCCGCTCCGAAGAGTCCGAGGGCGAGGATGAAGAAGTTGGCGATGATGAGGCCGAAAATCAGTCCGTAGGCGATTTCCGGGGTTTTGGTGAAGAGCTGCGCTCCCGGAGAGAGTCCGTGGATCAACAGTCCGCCAAGGAAGAGGGCCGAAGTCCCGTTTCCAGGGATGCCCAGGGTCAGCAGGGGTACGAGAGAACCGCCGACCACGGCGTTGTTGGCCGCCGATACCGAGGCGAGTCCCTGGGGATTGCCTTCACCGAAGGTTTCAGGATGCTTGTCGGTTCTTTTGGCGATATTGTAGCTGAGTCCGGCGGCAACGGTGGTTCCTGCGGCGGGGATGATCCCGACCACGGTCCCGATGATGGCTGAACGCAGGTTGTTGAAAAACATATGGTAGTGGTCGCTGAGCTTGATGAAGGTACCGCCCTTCATCCCCTTGACATCCGTCACGATGGTATCCGAGGGGCTGGCCGCCAGAATGAAGAGCTGGGATACCGCAAAGAGTCCCAGGATGGTGGGCAAGAGGGGCAGAGAATCGTAAAGGGGTTCTACACCGAACCAGAGTCTCGGGATGCCGGTGACCTTGTCAAGCCCTACAGCGGCGCAGAGGAAACCCAGGGAGGCGCTGATCAGACCCTTGAGCATGGATCCCTTGGTCAGGCCGACGATGATGACGATCCCCATCAGGGAGGTCAGAAAGAGTTCCACCGGTCCGAACCGGATGGCGATCTTGGCCAGGGGAGGGGCGATGAACAGCAGGGCCACGCCGCCTACAATCCCGCCGATGAAGGCGCTGAAGGTGGTGATGCCCACCGCTCTGAGTCCTTCACCCTTGACGGTCATGGGATAGCCGTCGATGGTCATGAAGAGGGAGTCGTCGGTACCCGGGGTATTGATGAGCACGGCGGTGATATTCCCCCCGTAAGAGGCCGTCACATAAATGGTGGCCATGGTGATGAGTCCGGTAACCGGCTCCATGCTGTAGGTCACCGGGAGAAAGATTGCAATGGCCGTTGTGGCTGAAATCCCCGGCAAGGCACCGAGCAATGTCCCGACGAGTGATCCCACGGTAATCCATAACAGATTGGTCGGCGTCAAGATATCAATAAAATAACCTAATACTTCCATGTATTACACTCCTTAATAAATGCGGGAATTTTTTTCGAATTTTGGACTGCAGTGCCTACTTGAACAGGATTCCCTGGGGAATCTTCATATCAAGGGCAAGATCGAAGAAGACATAAATGAACAATGATACCATGATGGTGCTGATGATCATGACCTTGTAATTCTTCTGCCCCAGCGCCCTCATGGACAATACCAGGTAGAAGGGGGTGGCGATGTAGTATCCTACAATGCTTGCCGCTGTGATATAGGCGACCAGGAGTCCGAAGTACTTGGTGGCCTTGGCCGTACCGGTGAAATCGAATTCTTCTTTTTTTCCGATGTTGAAAAGGTTCTTGAGAAGTAGAATCGTGGCTAAAAAAATCGCCATCCCACTGACGAAATAAGGGAAAATCTTTGAACCCGAATCCTTGATGGTTGTCGCTGAAATCAAGAAAACGAAGGCCCAGGTATAGAGAAAAACTACTACAGGATAGTTGTAGTTAAAGGCTTTCTTTGCTGGTTTAGTATCCATTCTTGACCACCTTTTCGGCTAGTATGATTTGCATTTTCACAATTCAAGGAGTCTTTTTTCAAGACCCCTTGAATTGCAAATGCATGGATGGTTATCCTACACTAAAGCGTTGTCTGGATAAGGGTCTAGTTCCAGGGATCTGCTTCCCACAATTTTTCAAGATCTTCGCCAATGCTGGTGAAGGCTGCTTCAACCTCGGCACCCGTCAGAGTATCCAATGGAATTTGCATGGCTTCGGCTTCAGCTTTGATCTCAGGATCAGCCGCTGCTGCCAGCATGCAGTTCTCGAGGTATTGTCGGATTGGTTCCGGCATGTCTTTCGGTCCGGCAACGGAACGCATGTTGACCTGAAGGACATTGTATCCGGCTTCCTGGTAGGTGGGCACGTCGGGCAGGAACTGAGAACGCTTGGAGTCACCTGTAGCGACCGCTTTGACGGCTTTGTCGGCCAGGAATGAAGTCGCGTCAGATACGTTGAGACAGAAGGCGTCAATGTGGCCGCCCATGACCTGGGTGATGACCTCGGAACCGGCATCAAAGGCTACGACATTGAAATCGGCGCCTGCCAGTTTTTCAATCTGCTTCATGGTAAGACCTTCCTGGCCGATCGTAGAGGTAACCCCTACCGTGACGGTTCCAGGTGCCGCAAGAGCCGCGTCTACCAGGTCCTGAAGGGTGTTGAACTCAGAGTCATAAGCCACACCGATGATACCGGGGTCACTCATCATGTTGAAAATATAGCTCATATTGTCATGTCTATAGCTCAAGTCTTCAGCAACCGCTGAAATCAGCATGGCACTGGGTGCAAAACCGATGGTGTATCCGTCTGGATCCGAATCAGCGGTGGCCGACCATTGGATCCTTCCACCTGCACCACTGCGATAGTCGATGACCATATCGTAATCCCAATCCTCATGTTCTTTGGCCCAGTCGAAGAGCATTCTGATGTAGACATCCTGAACGGATCCGGGACCGAAACCATAGAGGTATTCGATATTCTCGCTGGGATAATCAGCGGGCAGACCTTCTGGTCTCAACTCGGAAACGGGCTCAGCCGGCTCTTCTGCCGCCGGTTCTTCTGCTGCCGGTTCCTCTGCTGCCGGTTCTTCTGCTGCCGGCGCGGAACATCCACTAAAAGCAAATACCATGAATACTGAAAGCAATAATACAATAAGGATCATATACTTCGTGTTTTTCATTGACATAACCTCCAAATTTTTTCTTCCAAGATTGTGTAGAATAAAAAATCGCTGCGGTTCCCTCTCCTTCGCTTGGCATCCCCCCCTTCACGAAATTTATTGAAAATACCTGAGCGTATTTCAATACCAAAAGCACTTGATCCCGGCCTGACAAAAAAAACAGAGCAATCGACAGGTTTACAGGAAAATTGACACAACACAATAAATTCCAAAAACGTGGATTCCTCCATGATATAGGGCGATGTGGATGGAAATCCTCTTCCTGATAGTGTCTAGAACCTGATCAAAATTCTTAATGCACACATTTATGAAGCAGAAACAGATGTTTGACCAATCTGGTGAAAACCCTTCGGTTCAAGATTTGGAAAATTTCAAAACACTGGCTTCTCCTTAATACATCTATGCATTCCTTTGATTGATTATTCACATGACCAAGAATCGGATCATCAACTTTTGTAAGGTCTACCCACCTGGTGCCATGGTAGCCATTGTTGTCATGCAACCTGCGCTTGACGGGTCTTGTTATTCCTCCCCTTCATCCACGATTTTTTAAGGTCCCTGCATGAAGCCTTAAAAGCCTGTGACTTCGGATAATTTACAAACAATATACCACCAATGGTTTTTCTCGTCAACTGTAAACCGCTGATTTCAGGGGCTTCAGGGCCCTTCACCCTGATTTTTGAAGCCTTCAAAAAACCCCGCCGGCTTTGAAATTACAAGTTCTCACGGCTTTCAAAATTTGTATGCTAGCAGGCAAACTTTTTTTTAATTTTCTTCAGTTTACATTGAGAAAATTCTGAAAACTGTCAATTTGTCCCATGAATCATTGCTAGAATCTGTCTAAACGACAATGATTCTTATGGTTCCGACGGATTCTGACAAGTCCCCGGCCTCTGGCGGATTCCCACCTGCACCGGCTGAGGGGGAGGACCCTTGTCGACTGGATCCGAGCCCTTGAAGGCGTGATGATCCCTTCATAACCACCACTGCCGGATGCGCCGCGGCCGATTCCACCCCTATGGCCGATTTAGACGAATCGGCCAAGTCCCATGACCCTCCTTGAAAAACCCAGGACAGGCATGGTCTGCATAATTATGTGCTGAAAAATTCTGCTACCTGTAGACAAATCCATCAGTTTTGGTAGTTTCTGACCTTGACAAAAGAAGGTTTCATGTTAAACTTAAGTCAATTCAAGGAACACTTCAACGAAATACCTGAGCTGTCTTTCTTTACATCCCACTAGGATACCCATTTTTTTTGCTGATTTTTTTCTTACCCATAAGGAGGAGTTGAGTTCCATGATGACAAAGACTGAAAGAGTCAAGGCCGCACTCAAGGGTGACGATGTTGACCGCATCCCCATGAGCATCTGGCTGCATTATCCCCACAAGGACCAGGATCCCAAGAGCCTGGCGGACATGCAGATTGAAGTCGCTCAAAAATACGATTATGATTTTATCAAACTCATGCCCTTTGGCCTGTACACGGTCCAGGACCTGGGCGCCAAGGTCAAAATATTCGGTACCCAGCACCAGCCCCCCATCATCGACGAATTCGGAATCAAGGATATCAAGGATTGGGGAAGGCTTGAAGTCCTGCCTGCCATTTACGGCACCTACGGCAAGCAACTGCAGCTGACCCAGCATGTGGCCAATCAACTCAAGGGCTCCATGCCCTTCATCCAGACCATTTTCAGTCCCATCACCACCGCCAAAAAACTGGCCGGGGACCGCATCTACCAGGATATGAAAGAGGATCCGAAACTGTTCCATCAGGCCCTCAAGGTCATCACAGAGACCACCATCAATTTTGTCAAGGCCAATATCGAGGCCGGGGTGAGCGGATTCTTCTTTGCCACACAACACGGCACCACCGACGAAATCAGTGAAAAGGATTTCGACGAATTCGCCATGCCCTATGATCTGGAAATTTTCAACAGCTTCAAGGATAAGACCTTCTTCAATGTCAACCACATCCACGGCAACAACATCATGTTTGAGAAACTGAGCAAATACCCTGCCAACTGTATCAGCTGGCATGACCGATGGGTGGCTCCGAGTCTTTCTGAGGCGAGAAAAATCACCGACAAATGCCTCCTGGGCGGTATCAATGAAAAAGCCGTCCTGGCCACTGCCACCCCCGACGAAATCCAGGCCCATATTGAAGAGGCCATCAAGGATGCCGGTCGTAGAAAACTCATGATCGGACCCGGCTGTGTGGCCGAGCCCCTGACCCCTGAAATCAACTACTATGCAGCCCGTATCGCCGTAGAAAGATTTTCAAGATTGTAAGGCCGAGGTCGACAGAGGTCCAGGACCCACTGCCCTGTCCATCCAAGGAGAATCCGCACCGGCAACAAGGTTTAAAAGGGAGTAGCTGAGCCGAGACTTGAATAAAATCAACATACCGGAGAAATCCTGGTTTTATTCGCTTTGAATCTGATTCAAAGGAGCGAGACTTTTAGACTAATCGACCACTTTTCGTGGTCTGTTAGTCGATTGTCCGCTCCTTTTGTTTTACACAGACCCGCACACTTTAAGGGGGAAATGAATTGTTTTCTGAAATTTTTCAAGCCTTTATCCTGATTTTCGTCGCTGAAATGGGTGACAAGACCCAGATTCTGGCCATGGCCTTCGCCACCCAGTATCCCGTCAAAAAGGTGTTGCTGGGCATCCTGCTGGGAGCCTTCCTCAACCACGGCATCGCCGTCATGCTGGGCAGCTTCATCGCCGAATATGTGCCCATCAATTCGATCCAGATTGTCGCGGGCATCGCCTTTATCGGCTTTGCCCTGTGGACCCTCCTGGCAGCCGAGGATGACGAGGATGAAAACAAGACCGTCAGATTCGGACCTGTCATGACGGTGGCCCTGGCCTTTTTCATCGGGGAACTCGGGGACAAGACCCAGCTCACCGCCATCACCCTGGCCACGGATGCCCTCTATCCCCTGGCCATCCTGGCAGGAACCGTCACCGGCATGGTATTCACCGGGGGACTCGGCATCATCGTCGGCAAAAAACTCGGCGACAAGATTCCGGAATTCACCATCAAACTGGTGGCGGCCTCCGTCTTCATGCTCTTTGGTGTGACCAAGCTCTACCAGACCCTGCCCGGGACCATGACGACCCCTGTCAATATCCTCGTCTTCGCCCTCCTCATGGGGCTGTCGGTTTATCTGATCTTGAACCCCCAGCTCAAGGCAAGGCGCGCCGGTTTCGAATCCCCCTACCGCCGCTACGCCCGTGAACTCCACGATTATTACAGCCGCCTGGCCGTCGCCGTGGATGAAATCTGCCTGGGAGAGGATACCTGCGCCGTCTGCCAGGGACGAAGGTGTCTGGTCGGTTATCTCAAGCTGCTGATCCGCAAGGAACTGGATCCCGGGGACGACACGGAGCTGGGGAACTTTCAAGCCAGCGAAGAAACCCTGCGCAAATCCTTTGACCGGGACAAAGTCATCGAAATCCTGAGACTCACCCTGACCCTGCTCAGGAAGGACAAGGCCTTCCTGGCCTATGAGCATCTCAACCGGATCAGAAACAATCTTGAAATCATTTTGTTCGGCGCCCCTGTGGAGACCCTTGACGGCTGGCCGGGCTACAAAAAACAACTCGAGGCCATGGACAAGTCCACCGCCTCGAAGGTGTTGAAGGGGATTTTGCATTAGACCCGGCAAAAGCGCTCATGGAGCGCTTTTTTGCTGGGGGTCTCAAACCACCGCTTTGTCTTTTTTGATCTTGAGAAACTTTTCAGCGAAAATCACCACCGCCAGGATGGATAGTCCCAGGATATCCTGGTAGACATTCTCGCTGATGAGCATGAAGGCCCCGAAGAGCAGGGCGACTCTCAGGAAGGGGTTCACCCTTCGCATCAGGTAGCCCTCCGCCGCCACGCCGATCATGAAGACGCCGATGACGGAGGTCACCAGGACCAGAATCGCCTGAAGCCAGCCGGTGTTGATCAGGAGCAGGGAGTTGTTGTACACGAACATGTAGGGTACGATGAATCCCGCAATGGCCAGTTTCACCGATTGATAGCCGGTTTCCATGGGATCGCCTCCGGAAACCCCCGCCGCTGCAAAGGAAGCCAGGGCCACCGGCGGCGTCAGGTTGGCGAACATGGCGTAATAGAAGACGAACATATGGGCCGCAATGGGGGCGATTCCCAGCTGGATCAGGGCAGGAGCCGCAATGGTGGCGGTGATGAGATAGGCCGGAATCGAGGGCAGTCCCATGCCGAGAATCATGCAGGTGATCATGGTCAGGAAGAGGGTGGCCAGAAGATTGGCGTTGCCCAGCTGGATGATGGCGTTGGCCATGTTCAGACCAAAGCCGGTCAAGGAAACCACTCCGATGATGATGCCCACCACGGCGCAGGCGATGGCCACGGACACCGTTGACCGGGCCCCCTCTTCAAGGGCGTCGAAGATGTCCCGGATGCTCATCCGGGTTTCCTTTTTCAGAAAACTGATGAAGACCGTCACCAGAATGGTGAAAAAGGCGGAGAAGATGATGGTGGTTCCCGTAAAAAGGAGCATGTAGAGCAGGAAGATGATGGGGATCAGCAAATGACCTCTTGCCACCATGACCTCCTTGACCCGGGGAAGGTCCTTTTTGGGGATTCCCTCCAGGTTGTCCTTTTCCGCTCTAAGTTGTACCTGGACGATGATGCCGAAGTAATAGAGCAGGGCCGGTATGGCCGCGCTGATGACGATGACGCTGTACTTGACCCCCAGCATTTCTGCCATGATGAAGGCGGCGGCCCCCATGACCGGAGGCAGGAGTTGTCCCCCCACCGAGGCCGAGGCCTCGACGGAGCCGGCGAAATTCTTCGAATAGCCGGTTTTTTTCATCAGGGGAATGGTGAAGGCGCCGGTGGTCACCACGTTGGCGATGGCGGAGCCGTTGATGCTGCCCAGAAAGCCGCTGGCAATGACCGAGACCTTGGCCGGCCCCCCCTTGGTGTGCCCCGCCAGTGCCAGGGCGATGTCATTGAAGAACTGCCCCATGCCCGACTTGTTCATCACCGCACCGAAGAGAATGAAGAGAAAGATATAGCTGGAAGCGACGCTCACCGAGGTGCCGTAGATCCCCTCGGTATTGATGAAAATGTGATTGACCAGTTTGGGCCAGTTGTAGCCCCGGTGGGTGAAGATGCCGGGAATATCCTGACCGAAGAGACCGTAGGCGATGAAGAGCAGGCTCAGAATCACCAGGGGCCAGCCCGAAATCCGTCTCGAAGCTTCCAGAACCAGCAGGACCAGAATGGTCCCCATGATGACATCCATGGTGTTGGGCATGCCCATCCGGTTGATGAAGCCCACATAGTCGATCCAGACATAGGCCGCCACGGACCCGCCCAGAATCGCAAACACCCAGTCATACCAGGCAATGACGGTTCTCGAGCTCTTTTTCCCCCTGGGGTAGAGCAGGAAGGTCATGGCGATCATCATGGCCACATGGAGGGACCGGTGGAGGTGGGTGGCCGGGTATCCGGTGTAGGAGGTGATGAAATGGTAGAGTGAAATCATCACTGCCAGCCAGTAGACCAGGCGGGCGATGCTCCGGTTTTCATATTTTCGTGTTTTGGATTCCTTGTCGTATTTTTCCAGAATTTCTATCTGCTTGGCTTCTTCGACCATTTCTTCGTTGATCAGTTGCTTAGGGTCCATATCCGACTTCTCTCCTCTACTCTCAAATTATAGGGCTCGTGGTGGGGCAGGTCGGTTCCTCTTAGAATCGTTTCACCCTTCAGGGTGATTCTGGTCAAGTTGCTGGTGGTGTGGATCCAGTTGATCTCTTCAAAAATTTCATCGATCTCAGACATGACCACCATGCCGTCCTCCACCGTCATTTTCCCCTTGTTTTCAGGAATTCCCGCACCAAAACCCGCCACCCTGATGGTGGTGAGTCTTAAAAGACCCTTCTTCTCTATGACAAATTCCTCCGTGTAGGGAATCAACTCGAAGGAATGAATCCATTCGTATTCAAGCACATCACCAGGCTGGACCAGGGCCCTGTAAACGACTTCTCCAGTTGCCTGATGGGAGACGGTCATGACCTCGACGGGACTCAACCATAAATAATAGATAACGAACAATAATGCCGCAAGGACCATCAATTTGAGGAAAGATGAAGCATTGGCATGCTTCATCTTTCCAAATTTTCTTTTCATTGCAATTAATCCATCAATCCTTGTTCCTGGTAGTATTTCACAGCCCCGTCATGGAAGGGGATATCCACGCCGATCTGGGCGTTTTCCAGGGTGATGTTTTTCTGGGCGGTGGCATGGGAAGCCTGAATGTCCCCGATGTTCTCAAAGATGCCCTTGGTGAGGTCGTATACCAGGTCTTCCGGCAGGTCTTCCCGGACCAGCATGATGTTTCTCACGGTCACGGTGTTGACATCTCCCTCGGTATCGTAGACATCGGCAGGAATCACCTCAGGGACGAAGAAGGGGTACTTGGCCGTCAGTTTTTGAAGTCCGTCACCCTCGATGGGTACCAGGACGATTTCATCCGTCACGCCGAGTTCCATCACCGTCGCATTGGGAATGCCGCTGGTGACGAATACCGCATCCACCAGACCGTTTTTCATCTGGTCGATGGCTTCGCCGTAGTTGAGGTAGTCCACGGAGGAATCCTCATAAGTCATGCCGTGGGCTTCGTACATGAGTCTGGCGTTGAGCTCGACCCCTGAATTCGGTGCGCCGATGCCCACCTTTTTCCCCTTGAGGTCTTCAAAGCTCTGAATGCCGGAGGACTTGGTGGTGACCAGCTGGACGAAGTTGGGATACAGTCCGGTCAAAGCACGCAGGTTTTCAGCGGGTTCCTTGTCTTCGAAGGCCCCGAAGCCCTGATAGGCCTGGGCGACGGCATCCGACATGGCAATGGCCATTTCAGCATCTCCGGTCAATATCAGGTTGATATTTTCCGCAGAGGCACCGGTGGACTGGGCGGAGGATTTGAAACCCAGCTTGTTTTGGAAGACATTTGAAAAGGCCCCACCGATGGGATAATAAAGCCCGCTGGTCGCCCCTGTCGCCACGGTCAGGAAATAGTCTTCCTTGTTGTAGGCAGCCTCTTCTCCTGCCGGCTCCTGCTCCCCGGCTTCGGTATCCGCCTCGGGAGCCTCGGCCGGGGCCTGGGTTGCGGCACAGGCCGTGAAAACCAATACCATGATCATCAGCAAAGACAACAGCATCGACATTCTCTTATTCATCATACACTCTCCTTTATTGATTGATTTCACTCCATAATATTTGCAATTCCCATGCCAAACCCACGTTATGAAGATTTTTATCCCAAAGTCGTCTCATTGCAAGGGTTTCAGGCCTTCCGACTTCCCCGCCAGAGTCCTTGAACTTCAAAAAAAGAGGCAATTTTTGCCTCTTGAAGCAATTTTTGCCCCTCACTTCAGGCCGTAGGCCTCCAGTTTGTAGCGGAGTCCCCGCTCGCTGATGCCCAGCATCCTGGCCGTTTTCTTCTGATGACCCCCGTTTTTCTCAAGAGCCGCCATGATCAGGTGCTTCTCCGCCTCCTGCAGGGTGAGTCCTGCCAGGTTTTGAATGCTGTTGCTGATTTCAGAATTCTCAGGAGGATTTCCCCCCTGCTGGACATTGATGGGCAGATTGTCCACCCTTATCAGATCATCCCCCGCCATGAGGGCGCTGTACTCGATGATATTGATCAGTTCCCTGACATTGCCGGGATAAGGATAGGCCCTCAGCAGCTTCAGGGCCTCCGCTGAAAACCCCTTGATGCTTTTCTCGAGCTTTTGATTGCACTCCCTGATGTAGCAAGTGAGGAGGGGCCCGAGATCCTCCGGCCGGTCTCTCAGGGGGGTCATCCTGATACTGAAAACCTTCAACCGGTAGATCAGGTCCTTTCTGAACCTGCCCTGGACCGCCAGATCATCCAGATCCTGATTGGTGGCGGCGATGAAACGGACGTCCAGGGTGATGGTGGCATTGCTCCCCAGGGGACTGAACTCCCTCTGCTGGATCACCCTGAGCAGTTTGGCCTGAATGGCCGGGGGAAGTTCGCCGATCTCATCGAGGAACACCGTGCCGCCATTGGCGAATTCCAGCTTTCCCATCTTGTCGGTGACCGCCCCGGTGAAGGTGCCCTTCTTGTGACCGAAGAGTTCCTCCTCCAGGAGGTTCTCCGGAATCGCCGCACAGTTGATGGCGACGAACTCCTTGTCCCTGCGCTTGCCGGCGAAATGAATCGCCCGGGCGACCAGTTCCTTGCCGGTGCCGCTCTCCCCCTCGATGACGACGCTGGTGTCCACATCCTTGAGCTTGTCGATGTATTGAAAAATCTCCTGCATGGCCCGGCTTCTGCCGATGATGCCGTACTTGAGGTTATCTTTTGGATCCATCTTCACCTGGACCGTCCCCTGTCCCGCCTTCAAGGCCTCAGCCACGGTCCGGTCGAGTTCATCGAGCTTGAGGGGCTTGGTCAGATAGGTGAAGGCGCCGGTTTTCATGGCCTCCACCGTGGAATCGATGGTGCCGTAGGCGGTCATGATGATCACCTGGATACGGGGCTCGATGCTTTTGATTTCTCTGAGCACATCGATACCGTCCACCTTGCCGATCCTCAAATCCAGCAGCACCAGATCATAGGACTGCCTGAGAATCCGATTGAGGCCTTCTCTCGGATCCGTGGTGACGGACACCTCATACTGGTCCTCCAAGGCAAAGGCCAGGGAAAGGCCGATGGCCTCTTCATCATCGATGATCAGAATCTTTTCCTTCATGGGGACCTCCTTCAAATTCTACCGTGATGCAGGTGCCTTCATATTTTTCACTTGAAATACCGATCCGACCCTGGTTCTTTTCAATGAGTTCCTTGAAAAGGGGCAGACCGATGCCGCTGCCCCGGCTTTTGGTGGTGTAGAAGAGCTCGAAAACATTCATCTGCTCCTCCCGGGTCATGCCGATGCCGTTGTCCTCAACGGCAATCTTGATTCTTGATCCCTCCCGGCAGCCCCTGAGGCTGAGCCGGTAGTCCCGGTCCGGGTCTTCGAGTTTCATCTCCCTGATGGCATCCATGCTGTTGACGATGAGATTGATCAAGGCCTGCCGCATCTGGTCCGAGTCGGCGACGATGGCGAGGTCCTCTTCAATTTCTCTCTCTGTCGCGATGCCCTGGTCTTCAAGTAGGGGTTGAAAAAGAAACAGACAGTAGTCGACGAGTTCCCTCACTTCAATCTCCCGGATGTGCCGGTCCCTGGGCTTGGAGTAGTCGATGAGCTGCTGGATCAACCGGTCCACCCGGTCCACCTCCTTGGGCACCACCGTGGCGATCTGGTCCTTGAACTTTTCATTGTCGATTTTCCGCGGCAGCAACTCGATATAGGTCTTGATGGAAGTCAGGGGATTCCTGATTTCATGGGCGATACTGGCGATGAGCCGGGTCATGGCCAGATGTTTGTTTCTCTCCTCCGCCTCGGCTCTGACCACCCTCTCCTCGGTGATGTCCTCGATGGTGAGGATGGCGCCGTCGATCACCTTCAAATAATTGTAGAGGGGGTAGAGGGCATACCGGTAGGCATAGGTCTGCCCGGCGATGACCTGGTCGAATTCCTCACCCATGAACCGTTCACCTCTGTCGAGGACCCCCTCGAGGCAATTTTCCAGCATGCGGTTGACCGGGTCCAGGGCGAAGACCTTTTCACCCTCCCGGTTTCTGCCCTCTCCGAAATGCTTCACCGCCATTTCATTCATCATCATGATGACTCCCCCGGTATCGAAAATGATGATGGCCCGGGGGCTGCTTTCCAGAATCAGATTCTTCAGGTCATTGCTCTGCCAGATTTCAATGATTTTTTCTTCGAGTTCCTGATTGGTCAGGCGCAGTTCCTCGGTTTTGTCCAGAATCCGTTTTTTCAACTGCCGGTTGAGGACCGCGATGACAAACAGAACCCCCAAGGCCGTCAGAAGGACCACCACCAGGTATTCCACGATGATTTTCTGACGCTCCAGATTTTTGTCGTTGATCCAGCGGTTGTAGATGTCCTCGTACTCACCGCTGATCTTCATATCCCTCAGGGTGTTGTTCACCATGGTGAGCAGCCCCGGGTAATCCTTCGAAAGCCCTACATAGTAATCCACCGGAGATTCGTAGAGATTGCTGATGACGTAATCCTGCTCGATATCATATTTGTCAAAGGTGTACTCCGCCACATGGCGTACCCCGATCATGACGTCCGCCCGGCCCATGAGCAGCAGCTCGATGACGTTTTCCTGGTTGAAGGCCAGGTTGTAATTGGCTTTTTTGATGTTTTTCACGAACTCGTATTCAGGGGAATCCCATTCCACGGAAATGATGAAGGGCTCCATATTGAGTTTCTCCTTGATTTCGAGCTCCCGATTCTCGGGAATGATCAGGGAAACCGTGGATTGCACCAGAGAATCACTGAAATCCATGGTCTCTTCCATGTTGCGAATGAAGCGGATTCCCAGCACCATGTCCAGTTCCTTCCGCTCAAACCGGACCAGAGCTTCATTCAGGGGCAGGGGGACCAGTTCGATATTCAGGTCGTACTCCTCGGCGATCCGCCTCATGAGATCCAGATTGAAGCCCTGGTACCGGCCCTCTTCAATGTACTGATAGGGGGGGAGATTGGGATCGAAGCCCACCCTGAAGACCTCATCGGAATAGTCGATGCCGTAGAGACTCTGGCCGAAGGTCCCCAGAGGCAGGGCCAGAAAAAAAAATGCGATGAATACCGTACGCCATCGACCCAACCGGATCCCTCCTCTCTCCATCAGCATGTGCCTGTCCCTCCCCGCAAGCCATCAGCCCGGAGGAGGTTCAAGTCCATTATCCCTTTAGTGGCCGCTCTTTGTCAACGGAAGAGTTGGGCCCAATGAAAAAGCCCGCCGATGACAGGACGGGCTTAACAATTTCGGATGCGGGAATCCGTGTGGACCAGGGGGGCAGGAATCAGTCTTCGACACAGATTTCACATTGCTTGATGGCCTTGAGGGTCAAGGGTATCAAAAGCAGTATCAGGAAAACCAGGATGCCGAAAATCGTGCCGCTGAGGAATCTGAAAAAACTCAACCCCGTCAGATGGTACATCAGCACCGTGGCGATGGTCATGGAAGAGATGGGAAAGGAATAGGCCCACCAGGACAGGTAGAACTTGATTTTGGAAAAGAGCCCCCATTGGGTCAGCAGGAAGGTGGTCAGAAACAAGGCGAAGTAATAGAGAATCTTTCCGAAACTGTCGAGCTGCCCCGTCAGTTTCACATAGGCGATGAAGCCGACTGCGGGAGGGGCGATGAGGATCGCCAGGGTCGGTACCAGTTTCTCCACCATGGGACTGTGAAAAATCATGCGGTACATGAAAATCGTGAAGAGCAGGACCCAGAAGACCAGGCCGATGCCGTAGAAAAACCAGGAGATTTCTGCGGCGAAGTGCTGGACACCGGCCACGGGAATCAGGATATTCCCCACCACGGGAATGAACCAGGCCGGATTGATGTGCTTGATTTCGAACTTGGGATGCATCATCCAGATGGCGATGATCTGATAGGTGAAGAAGGTATGGACCGTCGTCCCCAGCAGCCACAGTCCCCTGGAAATGCCGCCATTGATCGCCAGAAAGGCAATGCTCAGGAGCAGAAGGCTGATGGAAATGGTGGGAAAGAAATTCATCCGGACCGGGTCCGCAAAGTCGATTCTCACTTCATGGGGAAAGCGGATCACTTTCATGGCATACATGCCCAGGATCAAAACAAAAAGGACCAGGGTGATCTCAAGCATGATCTGGTCCAGGCGAAAATGGATCCCGAAAAGCTCATGGATTTTCTGCAGGGCGATGGTGAGTCCGGTCATCCCTAGAATGATGGAAAAGGCTGAAATGGGAAAGTATTGGATGCGCTGATTCAATTTCAAGTCGATTTCCTCCTTGTTGATATTTGATTTTTCCATTTTACACGAAAAGTGTATACCAGTGTAATAGTAAACTCTTAATTGATAATAATTTTCACTGATAAACCCTCCTCAGCGGCAGAGATCCCCAGTGATCATGACTCCTATTGATTGTTCAGTATATTGTATACCATTATCGCCCCATTCATCTGGACAATCCGTCCCAAAAACTGTAAAATTAACTTGATATTATATTAACAATAGTCACAGAATCTTCTGTTGGTGAGGTGAAACCGTGCACAATGATTTTCACAAGGCCGTCCATCTTTTCAATCATCGCATTCCCACCGTGGCCAAGGGGCTTCTGGTAGGCCTCTGTGCGGGCATCGTCACGATTTTATACCGCCTGGCCCTCACCGAAGCGGAAGCCATGAGCTTCCACCTCTACACCCATGTCCGTCTGAATCACCACCTGATTCTCCCTCTTTTTGTCTTCCTGGGGGTCCTGGGCCGGGGCATGGGCCGCCTGGTGAAACGTTACCCCTGTATCGGCGGCAGCGGGATTCCCCAGGTCAAGGGGCAGCTCACGGGGCACTATCACATGCCCTGGTTTTCGACCTTGATTGCGAAATTCTTCGGCGGCATCCTCACGGTTTTCGCCGGCCTGTCGGTGGGGCGGGAAGGCCCCTCCATCCAACTCGGCGCCCTGACCGCCAACGGCCTTGGAGACAGAATCTCCACCACCAGGACGGAAAGAAAGATTCTCATGGCCAGCGGTGCCAGCGCCGGCCTGGCCGCCGCCTTCAACGCCCCCCTGGCCGGGGTGATTTTCGCCATTGAAGAGGTTTTCAAGTATATCTCCCCCAGCGTCCTCCTGGCCACCATGACCTCGGCCATGGCGGCGGACTTCCTCTCCAAGCAGGTTTTCGGCCTGGAGCCCATCTTCAGATTCGAAATCTTCAACGCCATTCCCCTGCATCTGTACCCATTGGTGGTCCTGCTGGGCCTCCTGACAGGACTCTTCGGAGCCCTCTACAACCGCCTGCTGGTCAAATCCGTGGTTTTCTTCAAGGCAATTGCTGCAAAATTCCAAAGCTCCGGCTATGTCGCGGTCTTTCTCGTCGCCGGTATGGCGGGACTGGGTTTTCCCGTCATCCTGGGAAGCGGCCACCGGATCATCGAAGTCCTCGGCCAGCATCAGAGCCTCAAGTGGCTGTTGATGGTTTTCATCCTCAAGTTCTTGTTTTCCATGATCAGCTTCGGGTCCGGTTCTCCCGGAGGAATCTTCTTCCCTCTTCTCGTGCTGGGAGCTCTGCTGGGTGGCGGTTTTGCCAACCTGACAGCCCTGTGGTGGGGCGTCGACCCGGACCTGTTTTTCAATTTTGTCATTCTCGCCATGGCAGGCTATTTTTCAGCCATTGTCAGGGCTCCCATCACCGGCATCGTCCTGCTGACTGAAATGACAGGCAGTCTCAGCCACCTTCTTTCCCTGACCATCATCAGCATCGTCGCCTATGTGGTGGCGGATCTTTTGAAAAGCCCCCCGGTCTATGAGTCCCTCCTTGAAATCAATCTTGAGCATGCCCCCCACAAAAGTCCGGATGAGGAGAAGGACCTCTACCGGAAGCTGATCATTGAAACCGTCGTTCACCACGGCAGTGTCATCGAGGGAAAGACGATCCGGGATCTGGGGCTTCCCAAGGGGGCCCTGGTGATTTCCATCCGCAGAAACGCCAGGGACCACACCCCTTCGGGTGACAGCACCATTGAGGCAGAGGACTATCTGGTGGTCCTGACCAATCTTCGGGAAGAGGGGCGGATCAGAGCCCGGCTGGATGCCATGACCCGGAGTCATTGACCTGCCCCCTTGTATCAGACGGTTCATCCCCAGCCGAGACTGATAAAAAAAACAGCTCTCGTCCTCTTCAGGACGGGAACTGTTTTTTTTTATTAATCCTCCAGCATGGCCTTCATGAAACTGCCGACGCTGCTGCCCAGGGTCACGGGATAGCCCACCCGGTGGAGGGAGCGCTCGATGGTGGCCAGGACCGATACCAGATCGTGCATGTCGATGTTCCCCATGTGGCCCAGGCGGAACATTTTGCCGGCATAGGCCGCCAGGCCCCCCGCCACGATGATGCCTTCCTCCGCCAGGGTGCTTCTGAAGAGACCGTCGTCGATCCCCTCGGGATAGACCAGATTGGAAAGGGTCACGGCCCGGTGGCCGGGATCCGCCAGCACCTTGAAGCCCAGCCCCTCCAGGGCCTGCTGCATGGCCCTGGCCACCTTGAGGTGTCTTGCGTACCGGTTTTCAAGGCCCTCCTCCTTCATGATCCTCACGGATTCCTTCATGGCCCAGACCAGATTCACCGCCGGGGTGGCGAAGTACTTCGAAGGGTCCTGCATGATGGGCAGCCACTTCTCGAAGTCCACGTAGAACTCCGGAATCGTCCCGAGGGCTTCCCGCCGCTTCAGGGCCTTGGGCCCCGCCCACAGGAGGGCGATTCCCGGTGAAACCCCGAAGGCCTTCTGGGATCCCGTAAAGAGGACGTCGATGCCCATGGCGTCCACCTTCTCCGGCTCCGCCCCCGTGGCGCAGACCCCGTCCACGATATAGACCGTCTCCTCGAACTGCTTCATCATCCGGCCGATGGCCTCGATGGGGGCCGCGACTCCCGTGGAGGTGTCCACATGGGTCACGGTCACGGCCTGGTAGGTCTTCTCCTTGAGCTTCTGCTCGATGGCGGCCACCGGAACGATCTGTCCCCATTCGCTCTTTAAGACCTCCACCTCGAGGCCCTTGTTCTCGCAAAGGCCGACAAACCGGTCTCCGAAGTAGCCGTGGGACACCACGAGGACCCGGTCTCCTCGTTTGGTGGTGTTGCTGATGGCCATTTCCATGGCCAGGGTGCCGGTTCCCGCCACCACGAAAACCTCACCCTGGGTTTCCCACAGGTCCTTGAGGTCGCCTATGAGCTCCCGGTAGTCCTTGACAAAGTCCGGATCCCCGAAGGCCACGGTCTCCCGTCCCATCTGGTCCTGGATACTCCTGACCACGGGGGTCGGTCCCGGTATCATCACTAATCGTTTGTTTTTCATGTTCCGCCTCCTCATATCATGTGTCAAAACAACCGCAAAATTCACCTAAGAACTCAGGGTCTGGTGATAGCCATCAATTAGAGCGGGCACCATCTGCTTTTTCCTCGATACGATACCGCTGAGAAAAATCCCCTGCTCCGCCCTGAAGCCGAAGGCCAGGGTGATCATTTTCTCCCGCCGGGTCTCATAAAAAAGGGTCGATCCCTCCTTGAGGATATCCGTGATCATGATCAGGACCGTGTGGTGGCCGTCCTCTTCCTTTGTCTTTCGTATCAGAGCCATGATGTCTTCCCTGCGGCTCATGACCCCCTCCATATCGAGGGTGAAGATCTGGGAGATTCCCATGGTTTCCCGGCCGAGCTCGAAGGTCTTGTAATCACGATAAAAAATCTCCCGGGTCGACAACCCCTCCAGGGAGGTGCCCTCGGTGAAGAGTTCCCTGGCGAATCCATCCAGATCAAGACCGGCGATCCGGTTCAGGGCCCCCAGGGCGAGGCGGTCGGTTTCAGTGGTGGTGGGAGACCTGAAGTAGAGGGTGTCGGAAAGGATTCCCGAAATCATCACGGAAGCCATCGCCTTCGAGGGGGTGATCCCGGCTTCCCGGTACATCTGTTCAAGGATGGTGCAGGTGCTCCCCACCGGCATGTTTCTGAAGGATATGGGATCCCGTGTTCTGAGATCCCCGATCCGGTGATGGTCCACGACCTCTAGAATCTCGGCTTCTTCGATGCCGGGCGCACTCTGGGAAAACTCGTTGTGGTCTACCAGAATCACCTGCTTCTTGGCCGGACTCAACAGGCGGTTTCTTCCCACCAGGCCGATATAGCGGTCCTTTTCATCCACGATGGGGTAGAAAGAGTGGCGGTGGTCCCTGACTCTGAGGTGGACCTCCTCAAGAAGCTCGTAGGGTCTCATCAGATGCAGATTGTCCCGGCGCATGATGTCCTTGATATGGTTGCACTGGAGGATTCTCTTTGAAGTCAGGTAGGTGTCATAGGCCACGGAGATGACTGGAATTCCCTTCTCCCGGGCCTGGTCCATGAGGTTCCGGGGAATCTCATGATTTCCGGTGATGATGATCAGACCGACCTCGGACCGGATACAGTAGTCGATATTGTCATAATTGTCCCCCACGATGGTGATCCAACCCTTGTCGAGGTGGGTGTTTTTTTCCAGGGTCTTGTGGAAAAAGGCCATGACCATGACCCGTCCCTCCACCGGCTGCGGGTCACCGACGAGGAACTTCCCCTTGAGATCCGAAAGGAGATTGTCGGTGTGGGTGCTGAGTCTTCTTTCATCCTCGGTGATCAGGGCCATGGCGATGTCCTTCATGGTGAGGATGCCCAGAAGTTTTCGGGATTCATCGCACACCGGCAGGGTCTTGATCTTTTCCTGTTCCATGCGCTGAAAGGCCTGGAGTATGGAAGAATCCGGGGCCACCGGAACCACCTCGTCATGGTTCAAGTCCCGCACCTCGTTCTTGATGTCCTCCAGTATTCTCGGAGGCTCGAGTCCGAAGCGCTTGAGGACAAAGGCGGTTTCCCTGCTGAGGGGCCCCAAGGCAAAGGCCTCGGTTTGAAATCCCTGAAGCTGCTTCAGCTCAGACAGGGCGATACTTGAGGCAATGGAATCCGTATCGGGATTCCGGTGACCAAAAATGTAGATCATGGCAGTCCTCCTCTTCACGAAACGAAGGCCCTCGACATGGGGAGGGCCTTGACAGTCATGGAACCGACCTCAATAGTAGAAATACTCGCCGTCGATGACCTTGAACAGGTCCTCGGCCTTCGAGCTGAAGGGTGAATTATTGAAATACAGACAGGTCTGCACATTGTTTTCTCCCTCCAGGGCCCTTCTGGACATCTCGATCACCAGGTCGCCGGGAATCAGGTTCAAAAATGAGGATTTGTGGGCCGGTGGAAACTGGGTATGGACATCCACCTGAAAAATCACATCGTGAATGTTGTCAGGAAAAAGGGGGCTTTCAACCCGGTTGAGCACCACGTTGGCCACACCCAGCATCATTTCAGGCGATGCCCCGCCGGTTTCCACCTGGACGATCCGGGAAAGCCACAGCAGGTCCTCCTTGCTGTAGGGGTGGGCCTCGATCTCCTCTGGAGAATCCTCGACCCCCGGGTCTTCAATTTTCACCAGGCGTTCCTCCGCCATCCAGTCCACCTGAAAATCCAGAAACTCCGCCAGGTACCTCACCGGCAGATAGGTCCTGCCGCCGATCAGAAGGGGCGTGGTATCCATGGTCCTGACCTCCCCGTTCACCGAAGCCGTGAAGCTGCCGATGTTGAAGGCGACTTGACGGTTCTCCCGGGTCAGGATAACTTCCCGGCTTTCCGCCACCCAGTCAACCCGGGCTCCCAGGGCCTCACCGACCTCCCGCACCAGGACATGGACCCGGTCATTCTCTATGAAGTGTTCCTCCACCGATTCCACCCTCTGGCCCAGGGCCATCACCGACACCGGTTGAAGGTCCCCTGCAAAGGCGATCAACGTGCTTGATAGCACAAACAGCAGACTCAAAATAACGATTCTTTTACGCATCCTCTCCACTCCTCCGACAATACTTCAATTTCATTATAAGAGGAGCCCCCGGATTTTTCGAGAGAATCAGCAAGAAATCACGGTTTTGTAATATTTGACCTTATCCAGTCAGAATATCGATCTGCACCTCATTGCGTCTTAGGAAAGGCGGCGTGAAGGGGGGATTGTACCTGAGGAGCCTGGGCCTCCCCCGGGGGGTGTACCCCTTTTCCTCCAGCCATACCCTGAGCCGGCCTTCCATGGCCTTCATCCTCCCAGGAGTCGCCCTGCCGGAAAATCTGATGGAAGCCACTCTCGGGTGCTTCATTTTTTGCAGACGGACCCTCGGACTTTCAGGCGCAGGCAGGTCCTCCAGGGTATAGGCGACGGGCATCACAAAGCCCATGGCGCCTTCCTCATTGATCACCGGTGTGGTCATGGCGATTTTTTCGCCCCGGTGGTTGCCCCCGGAAATGTAGCCAAAAATCTCCCTGAAGCCGTCATTGTCAGACAAAGTATTTTCACTGACCACCGCCAGGACAAGCTCGGGATAAGCCCTCACCTCAAAGGACCCTTCCTTCAGGAGAACTTCATAGGGAGCCGTTTCATATCGCGACATGGGATGACCTCCTCGATGATTCTGTTTGGTTTCAATCGATGGCAATGGCGGTATACTTGAGGACCAGATAATCCTCGATACCGTACCGGCCGCCTTCCCGGCCGAAGCCGCTCTCCTTCATGCCGCCGAAGGGAGCCTGGGCGGCACTGATTCTGCCGGAATTGATACCGATGATTCCAAAATCAAGGGACTCGGTGATCCTGAAGGATCGACTCAGATCCCGGCTGTAGGCATAGGCGGCAAGGCCGTAGGGGGTGCTGTTGGCCAGGTCATAGGCCTCCTGCTCCTCTGTAAAGACCATGACCGGAAGCACCGGCCCGAAGGTTTCCTCCCGGGTGATTCTCATCTCAGGGGTCACATCGGCAAGAATCGTGGGTTGGAACAAGAACCCCCCTTCCTCTCCCCTCGACCGCATCCCCCGGCCGCCGGTGATGAGTCTTGCCCCCTTGGCCAGGGCGTCCTCCACATGGGAGACGATTTTTTCATAGCCGGCTTCGTTGATGATGGGCCCCATGTCCACCCCGGTGAGGCCGTCCCCGAAGGTGAGTTTTTTCACTTCACTCTCCAGAATTTCAATGAAGTCCTCATAGACCGAGGCCTGGACCAGGACCCTGTTGGTGGCGATACAGACCTGGCCGCAGTTCCTGAACTTGGATTCCACGGCTCCCAGAACCGCCTTCTTCAGGTCCGCATCCTCGAACACGATGAAGGGGGCATGGCCTCCCAGCTCCAGGGAAAGTTTTTTCAGAGTGTCTCCGCTGGCCCTCAAAAGGGCCTTGCCCACCGCCGTGGATCCGGTGAAGGAAACCTTCTTGATCCCCTTGTGGGCCATCATGGCCTCCCCGATTCCCTTGGATTCTCCGGTGATGAGTTGACAGACTCCCTTGGGAAAGCCCGCTTCATGGATGAGTTCAAAAAGCTTCACCGCCGTCAAGGGGGTCGCCTTGGCCGGTTTCACCACCACGGTGCAACCCGCCGCCAGAGCCGGCGCCATCTTCCTGACAAACATGGCCAGGGGAAAGTTCCAGGGCGTGATGATGCCGGTGGGACCGATGGGCACCCGATTGGCCTTGAGTCTCAGATGGGGCAGGTGCTCGGGAATCATCTCTCCCATGACCCGGATGCCCTCCTCGGCATACCAGGTCACATAACTCGCCGCATAACGCACCTCCCCCAGGGCCTCCCCGAGGGGCTTGCCGTTTTCCAGGGTGATGATCTCAGCCAGTTCCCTTTCATGGGTCTTCATGAGCTGGTCGAGTTTTCTCAAATATCCGGCCCGCTCATAGGCGGTGAGCCTTTTCCAGGAATCAAACGCCCTGGTGGCACCGTCAAAGGCATCGGCCAGATCCTGGTCAGCCGCCGCGGCCTGTTCACCGATGACGGCCAGGGTATAGGGATTTCTGACCTCGAAGCCCTCCTTGTCTGCCGATTCGCGAAATGCACCGTCAATGTACAGTCTCCCTTCAAACATTTTTTCCCCTCCAGAATGGATTCATTGGTCATACGGTATACTCATACCCAAAACAAGAGGTTTCATCGATGGTTTCAACCGATTTGTCATCCCGGACCGGGGCGCTTATAATGGAATTGACCCACCACAAAGGAGGCTCCCCATGAATACACACTATGAAACCCAGCGACTGAAAATCCAGGAAGCGACCCCTGACCAGATCCCCTACATCATGGCCCTTGAAAGAGAACCTGAAAGCCGCGACTTTGTTTTCCAGGGCACCCGGGAGGACCATCTCCGGGAAATCGAATCCCCCGTGATCCTGCTCCTGAGTGTCACCCTCAAAAGCGACGAGACCCCTGTCGGATTTCTCATCGCTGTGGTGGACGACCACAGCCATGTCCTGGAACTCAAGCGAATCGTGATGGGTGTCAAAAACCAGGGCTTCGGTCGCGAGGTGATTCAAGGACTCATGGCCTACGGCTTTTCAACCCTCGGCATCAACCGCCTCTGGCTCGATGTCTTCACCGACAACCCCCGGGGCATCCATCTCTATCAAAGCCTGGGCATGGTCTTTGAGGGCACCAAGCGTCAGGCCTATCTTTCTGCCGCCGGAGAGTACAAATCCCAGATGATCTTCTCCCTCCTCAGAGAGGAGTACCCCCGATGACCAAGAAAAAACCTGACGATTGAAAGTCAGGTTTTTTTATTTGATTCTCTACCGAGAACCGACTCGATGAAAATCTCCACCAGGTCAGGATCGAACATGGTCCCCTTGCAGCGTCTGAGTTCCTCTACAGCCTCTTCATGACTCACGGTTTTTTTGTAACTGCGATAGGAGGTCATGGCTTCATAGGCGTCCACAATGGCGATGATTCTCGAATTGAGGGGAATCTCCCGGCCCTTCTGGCCCTGGGGATAACCTTCACCGTTGTAGTGTTCATGATGATTCAAAACGATTTCCGCCATTTCCCGGTACTCCGCCACCCCCTTGAGAATCTGGTAACCGATTTCCGAATGGCGTTTGATCTGGTCGTATTCCTCCTGGGTCAACTCCCCGGTCTTGTTGATGATTTCCGGCGGAATCATGATTTTCCCGATATCGTGGATGGCCCCCACTGTCCTCAGTTCCTTGGTTTCCCTCTCATTGAGACCCAGGGCCCGGCCCATCTGCTCCGCCAGCTCTGCCACCCGGTCTGAATGGATATTCTCCCGGTCATATCGGTTATGGATATTCCTCAGGACGGTATCGATGGTCCGGCTTCTCATGGATCTGCCGTATTTGAGTTTGTTCTCGAACATCCGGTCATCCGCCGTCTTTTGAATCTCGAAAATGTCTTCCTCCTCTTGTCGCTTGGTGGCCCAACCGATGGCGACGGAAACGATGACGGATTCAAAGCCGGCGTTGCCGGTGGCTTCAACAATCCGGTCCCGCATCCTCCTGGCCCCTTCATCATCGGTATTGGGCAGGAGGATGACAAATTCATCCCCGCCGGTTCTGGCCACGATGTCGTCGGACCGGGTGCTTTGCTTGAGGGTCAGGGCCACCGTCTTGAGCAGTTGATCTCCGGCATCATGGCCGAAGGCGTCATTGATGAGCTTGAGACCGTTGACATCCATGACCATGAGAGTGAAGGGGAGGTTCCTGGAGGTATCCAGTCTCACCATGGCATCCTCAAGATACCGTCGGTTGTACAGACCCGTCAGATAGTCGTGGAAACTCAGGTATTCCACCTGGCGCTGCTTTTCCTTTTTCTGGGTGAAATCTCTGAAAACGATGACGGCACCGGTGATGTTGCCTTCAAGATCCTTGATGGGGGCCGCGCTGTCCTCGATGGCGATCTTGAATCCCCCCTTTGAGATCAGGAGGGTGTGGCTTTCCAGTTCAAAGGTCCGACCCGTCTTGATGGCCTCCCTGGCCGGATTCTCGATGGTTTCGAGGGTATGTTCGTTGATGAGGTTGAAAACCTCGTCTAAAGACCTCCCCACGGCCTCTTCCGGTGACCACCCAGTCAACTGGCTGGCCACCTCGTTGATGACCACCACCCGGCCCTCCCGGTCCGTTGAAATCACGCCGTCCCCCACGGAAAAAAGCGTGGTCTTGAAAAGTTCTCTTTCATTGTGAAGAATCTGCTTGGCTCTTTTTGCTTCGGTGATGTCCCGGCAGAAGCAGATGAAGGTGGGATTCTCCCCTCCCATCATATTGATGGTGACTTCAACATCAAAAATACTGCCGTCCTTTCTTTGGTGCCGGCTTTCAAAACGGTCAGAGCCGTCTTTCAAGATCTTTTCAATCCGTCCCCGGGTTTCCTCCGGATTTTCCTCCGCCTCCAGATCATTGATGGCCATTTGATTGAGCTCTGCGAGAGAATACCCCGTCATCCGGCTGTAGGCCTCGTTGGCCATTTCAATGCGGCCCTCGGTATTCACCATCCAGAAGCCTTCCTGGGTGGTCTTGAGAATCTTCGAGAGGAATTCCTCCCGGTTTTCAAGGGCCCTCTGGTTCAGATAAGTCTCGTTGATATCCGTGTCGGAACCCCGGTATCCCTTGAGTGTTCCGTCCTCTTCGAATATGGGGTAGGCGCTGGTGGATACCCAGAGGACCTCCCCCTCCCTGGTGATCACCGGATTGGCCAGGCTTTCAATCACTTCCTGCCGGCGGAAAACCTCGAGGACCGAATCCCTGAACTCCCCGCGACGGTCTTCAGGATTGTAATCATAGAAATAAGACACGACGATCTCCTCCGGCTCATAGCCCAGCACGTTTTTGACCGACGGGTTGACGTAGGTGTAGGTGCCGCTTTGATCCACCTCCCAGGCGAAGGTGCGACTGTGCAGGGCGATCTCCGTCAGCCGCTCATTGGTCGACTGGAGCTCCTCCTCCAGCCTGATGCGCCCGCTGATGTCCCTTGCCGCCGCATAGACCAGATTCTTGCTCTGCTTGGACCGCCACTCCATATGGCTGTAGCCGCCGTCTTTCCTGCGGTAGCGGTTGACGAAACTGGTCACTTCATTCCCTTCTGCCAGGGACTTTTGAGCCTCCTGGGTTTTCTTGCAATCCCAGGGATGGATGAAATCAAAAATGCTGGCCCCTTCCAGTTCCTCCACCCGATATCCCAGGACATCCTCCCAGGCCCTGTTCACCCTCACAAACCGACCCTCGGGATCCACGATGCACAGGAGGTCGATATTGACGGAGAAAAACTCCTCAATCTGGTGATTTCTCTCCGCCACTTCATCCTGCAGCCTTTTCTTCTCAGTAATATCCGTGATCTGGATGAGATATCGGTTTCCCGCCTCACTGACGAGATAATCAAAGGTCGCCCGGAACCATTGGTCAGACCCCGCCACAATGGAGGGGTAGACCATCTCCGTCTTGTTGCCGGTTTGTCGGACCATTTCAAGATGATTGATGAAGGTCTCCACCAGATCCTCCTCAAAGAGGATTTTGATGGAAGCCCCTAGAATTTTTTCCCTGGGGTAGAAGAGTTTGTCCTCCTCTGCTGCGATGATCTGGGTGAAAACAAAGTCCTCGTCGAGCTCGAAAATGATTTCATTCAAGGCCTTGAGAATCAGGGTCTTGTCCTCGGTCTCCTTCATCTCCCGGGTGATATCCGTAATCAGAACGGCGAAATAGTACTTTTGCGGCGAGTAGACATACTCCCGGTAATAGCCCCCCAGGGTGTGGGAATATTCCTTGATTTCCTTGTCCCCGCCGCCAAGAGCCACCCCGGCATAGGTGTTGAGCCAGTAATGGAATCCTTCCGGGGTTTCTGTGAAGACCTCCGAGCGTCTTTTGCCGATGATTTCTTTCTCGGGAAGTCCGACGAGCTTTTCAAAAGCCCTGTTGACTTCTAGAAATTCATAGTCCAGGGGATGGTCCTCGTCATCCACCACCACACGGCAAAGGAAATAACCCATCGGCGAATGGTCGACAAGCCCCTTGTAGCGGTTGATTCCTATCCTGTCCAAATGATGTTTCATCCGAAAAATCCCTCCATTCAAACCTGCCGTCCCTGGTGGACGATTTGCCTGAACCTGGCACTGAAGTGCACTAAAAAATTTGTCAATACTCATTATCAGAATTATAACATTAATCATTCATGACTTTAAGCATTAATTAATCTCATTTAAGACGCAATGACACGTTATCAATAAAGCGATTGAATCAGTCCGGCTTTCCACCCGACGCCATGAAGCCCATGAGTTTTTCCTCATCCAGGGGCTTGCTCAGATGATAGCCCTGGGCGATATCGCAGTGGTGGGTCTTCAGATAGTCCCATTGCATCCGGGTCTCAACGCCTTCGGCAACCACCTCCAGGCCGAACTTGTGGGCGATGGCGATGATTTCTCCAGTGACGAATTCCCCCGGGAAATCATCCCGAAGATTGAAAATGAAGCTCTTGTCGATTTTGATCTGATGAATGTTCATCTCCCTGAGTCTGGCCAGGGAGGAATATCCCGTCCCGAAATCGTCAAGGGAAATCTCCACCCCCATGGCCTCGAGGGTCTTGAAGTCTTCATTGATGGTCTCATAGCGGTGAATCAGCACTGACTCCGTGATTTCAAGGACCAGGGAGGAGGCCGGGACCTGGTGCCTTTCCAGAACCGCGATGATTTTTTGGACAAAATCCTCCTGGAGCAACTGGATGGGGGAAATGTTCACCGCCACCTTGACGCCGGGATAGCCCTTCCGCTCCATTCTTTTGATGAACCGGCAGGCCATTTCCATGAGGCGGTCTCCCAGGGGGACGATGAGCTGCCGCTTCTCGGCGATTTCGATGAATTCAACCGGAGACACCGCCCCGAGCCCGGGGACGGTGAGTCTGGCCAGGGCTTCCAGGGAAGTCACCCTCTGAAGCCTGTAGTCGTACTGGGGTTGATAGACCAGGGAGAGGAATTCCTCCTCCGGCTGGTCAACCGCCTTTCTCAAGGTTTTTTCAATCACCTTCTCCCGACTGGACCTTCTCTCCATTTCCTCGTTGAAAAAGGAATAATTCCTTGCGCCATCCCCGCTGACACTGTCGAGGGACAGGCTCACATCCCTGAGAATCGTATCCACCCTCTGGTAGGCCGGCCCGAGTTCAAGGATTCCCATGCGCAGAAACAGCGGTTCAGAAAAACTGCCGGAAGGGGTCGATCCTGAAAAAACCTGGTTGATCTTCATGGCGAGATCCTCCAGGGACGCCTGGTCTTGCCTGGCCTCCGACCAGTAAATGAACCTGTCCCCGGTGAAGCGGAAGCACCGGCCCTCGTCCGCCAGCAGCCCCTTGAGTTTTTCCCCCATGGCCTTGAGAATCCGGTCTCCTTCCTCATAACCATACCTGATATTGATTTCCTTGAAATTCAGGAGATTGAGGAGAATCAACCCACCCCTCAGGGGTGGATTCTCCCTGAGTTCCCGGGACAGGGTCTCCATGAGACTGATCTTGTTGGGCAGCCCCGTCAGATCGTCAAAATAGGCCAGGGCCAGCAGTCTCTTGTTTTTCTTGTCCGCCGACCTGATGGCGTACAAGAACAATCCCCAGAGGACGGCCAGGGACACAAATCCCAGGATCGTCACTTGATTGATGAAACGGTCCGTATCCTCCGTCCACCGGGTTACTGCCAGGGTGCCGTACCGGCTCCCGTTGAGCATGACGGGTACCAGGGTGACCTGGACCCTTCTCCCCTCCATCTCATTGATGAACCCCTGCTCTTCGTCGGATTCCAAGGCTTCAAGGACCTTCGGATCCTCGATGGGTCTGCCCTTTCTATCTGGAAGACTGGACTCTATGATGATATGCTCATTGTTTATAAAGGAGCTCCCTCGAATGGTCTCATCCAGCATGATTCGCTCAATCAGACTCCTGATCTGAAAGCTCAGAAGAAAGCCTTTGATTTCCTGAGCCGGGATTCCCACCTGGACGAAGCCTCCCTCGGGCATTCTGTAGTAGCCGTACTTGTAGTTGACCCCCGTGGCGGTATCCGGCCGGATCTCTTCCACCAGGACATCGGCCTCCCCCTGGAGGAAGGCATGGACCGGGTGACCCTCCTCCGCCCGCCAGCCCAGGTACTCTCCGGTATAGGTGGCGGTGATGACGCCTTCACCGTCGTAGACATAGATTTTTTCAACCCCGAAGGCCTCGGCGATGCTTCTGAGGAATTCCGGGGTCATCTCCCCTTCATGGTCTCCCACAAGTCTGGCCGCCCCGATGATTTTTTCTCCCAGAAATCCATCCACCACCCGTGACGCCTCGGAGGCCAGGGACAAGGAGTTGGAATACCCCCTGGCCAGCTGCATGGTCTCCTTTTCCAGGTGATTGTAGGAATGGTCCTCGATATAATCCCTGACACTGATTCCGATGATGGTCAGAAAAATCGTGACAAAAGCCATGGGAATCAAGAATATTTTTCTGTTGAAGTTCTGATGATAATCTCTCACAGGAATCCCCATTCTGAGCATATTTGCGATTTCTTCCACGCTATTACCACTATTATAAGGCATGAGGATTGAAATTCAAAGCCTCCCGTGTCCTAGGGCAGAGAAAAGGCCTTCGAGGAGGAAGACCTCGAAAGCCTCAAAATCACTTCATTTTTTCCTGGATCAGCCCGCCAAGACGCCTGATGCCCTCCCGGATCCTCTCCGGCGGCACGGACCCGAAACTGATCCGCATGGCGTTGTTGCCCTTGCCGCCCCCCTCCACAAAGAATCCTTCCCCGGCCACAAAGGCCACCTTGACCTCGGGACGCCCTACGGCCTCCTCCAGGAGCGCCGTGGTATTGATGCCCTCCGGCAGCTCCACCCAGGTGAAAAGTCCCCCATGGGGATAGACCCGCCTGGTTCCCTCGGGAAACCACTCGTCGATGGCCGCCACCATGGTGTCCCTTCTTTCCCGGTAGAGGTCGCAGATCATCTGATGATGGGGCTGGTAATAGCCTCTTTTGAAAAATTCGGCACAAACCACCTGGGGCAGGTTGGCGGTATGGGAGTTGGTCGCGGTCTTGGCATCAAAGAGTTTCGCCATGATGGTCCCTGAGGCGTAAATGTAGCCCAGGCGACTTCCGGGAGAAAAGATCTTGGAGAAACTGTTGGCCAGAATGGTGTGACCGGTCCTGTCGAAGGTCTTCACCGGCGGCAGCTCCGGGCCGCTGTAGCGGATGTCCCGATAGGGATCATCCTCCAGGATGATGATGTCCTTGTCACTCCCTATAGCAGCCAGCTCCCTCCGCCGGTCCAAGGACAGGGTGCGTCCCGAGGGATTCTGGAAAGTGGGAATCACATAAATCATTTTGGGATGATGGATTTGTATTTTTTTTCTCAGATCCTCCAGAATCATGCCGTCGTCATCCATGTCCACCCCGATGCACCTGGCTTGAAACATTTCGAAAATTTCAACCGACTGCACGAAGGTGGGGGATTCCACGAGAATCACGTCTCCCGGCTCGATATAGAGCTGACAGACCAGATTCATGGCCTCGAGTCCTCCGTTGATGATCATGATTTCTTCAAGGTCGGCCTGGATTCCCTTGGGTCCTAAAAGATCCTCGACCACCACTTTCCTGAGGTCGGGCAGACCCATGACACTGCCGTACTGGAGGACCTCGGGTCCCCTGGCCTCCCTTCGCATGACGTCATCAAGAATCTCCCTCACCGCTTCCACCGGCAGGGCTTCCGGGGCGGGCGCCCCGCCTCCGAGGGAAATCAGATCGGGATCGTTCATGGCGCCGAAAAGATTCCGGATGACCTTGGCTGATTCTGCCATGGTGGTCATGCGCTTGGCAAATTCTGGCATGGTATCATTCTCCTTTTCTCAACAGGCTACTCGACGGCGGGGGATCTTCCCTTGTCCGTCGGCAGAGTCAGAAACACCAGCAGGCCCCCTATGAAGAGGGGGATGATGGCCAGGATGCTCCATCGGGGATTGCCGGTCAGGGTCGAGGTCAGGGCCATGATTCCAGGCCCGATGATGGCGGCGAATTTTCCGAAAATATTGTAAAACCCGAAGAATTCATTGGAATTCTTCTTGGGAATGATCTTGGCATAGTAGGACCGACTGAGGGCCTGGATGCCGCCCTGGGCCGATCCGATCATGGCCCCCAGAATGAAAATATGGGCCACCGTGGAGATGAAAAAAGCCGCGATACAGGAAAAAATGTAGGTGAGTATTCCCACGATGATCAGGGCCCTGGCAGAGTACCTTTTGGCCAGATTGCCATATAGAATGGCAAAGGGGAAGGCGATGATCTGGATGATCAGAAGAATCCCCAGCAGAGTGAAGGTATCCAGGGCATCGGCTCCCAGAACCGAGGTGGCATAGGGCACCACCATCTTGATGATGGTATCCACCCCGTCGATGTAGAGAAAGTAGGCGATGAGGAACACCACCACCACCCGGTGCTGCCGGATGTTCTGGAGGGTCAGCCCCAGCCGCTTGAAGCTGTTGGCCACGGGCCTGGGCTCAGGCTCGATATAGTATTGCTGCTTGACATGCCTGATGATGGGGATGGTGAGCAGACCCCACCAGAGAGCCGTGACGATGAAGCCGACCTGGTAGCCGATGGCCTGGTCCATTCCCAGAAGAAAAACCAGAGCCAGACTGATTCCGAAGGGAATCACACTGGCAATGTAGCCGAAGGCGAAGCCCCGGGTGGAGACCCGGTCCATGCGGTCGTCGGTGGTCACGTCCACCAGGAAGGAATCATAGAAGATGTTGGCGCCGGCAAAGCCGACCGCGGTGAGGATGTAAAACAGGATCAGGAGCTGCCACAGGCCGCTGGAAGGCGGAACCAGGGCCAGGGAGGCGGTGAAAATCACACCGAGGGAGACAAAGAATATGAAAAACCGCTTCTTTTTATCCTTGTAGTCTGCGATGGTGCCCAGGATGGGGCTTAAAACCGCCACGATGATGCTGGCGATGGTGTTGAAATAACCGAGATTCATGGTGCTTCCTACATTGTCGAACATCCCGAAAACCGTAGGCAGCAGGGCCGTGGTGATGGCTATGGAATAGGCGGAGTTCCCGCAATCGTACAAGACCCATGAGAGTTCCTGCTTGGTCAGCTTCATAAACTTCCTCCCAACTTTTTTCTAAGGACAGCATACCATAAAAAAATCTACATGCAGGTTAAGAATCTATCAATTTTTTAGTGGCGACCTCACAAGCCCCGGTATTGCAGCAGATGGTCCCCGAGATTCTCCAGGGCACAGGTTTCTTCCTCGAGGGTGTGCCGGTCCAAGGCCGCCGTGTATTTCAGACCACTGCCGGTGAGGACGACCACCACCCGGTCCTCCTCCTTGATGGTTCCGGCCTCCGCGAGCTTGAGGACCGCGGCATAGCCCACCGCTGAAGCCGGCTGGACAAAGAAGCCCTCCATGGCCAGGGTCCTCTGGGCTTCGAGGATCGATGCTTCGGTGACGGAGACCGCCAGGCCTTCCTCTTTCCTGAGTATCCTCAAGACTTCATTGCCGCTGGGCGGCAGGGGATTTTCAATGGCGTGGGCGATGGTGCGGGGGGCCTCCTCCCGGGAAATCTCCAATCGGCCGGCTTCAAAGGCCTTGACGATGGGGGAGCAGCCCCGGGCCTGGGCCGCCACCATCCTGGGCAGGCGGTGGATGAGGCCCGCCCTCAGGAATTCTCTGAACCCCTTGGCGATTCCCCTCAGATTGCCGCCGGCACTGGTGGGCACCACCACGAAATCCGGCATGTCAAAAGCCAGTTGTTCACAGATTTCAAAGGCGATGGTCTTGGACCCCTCCACCCTCATGGGGGCGTCGGAATTGATGAAATAGATATCCTGCTCCTGGCCGATTCTGAGGCTCTCGTGGTACAGGCGGCCGTAGTCCCCCGCCACCTTGATGAGATGGGCCCCGTAGATCCCGATGGGGGAGAGTTTTTCCTTCGGAATGCCTTCATTCACCAGGACAAAGGTTTCAAGCCCCGCCCGGCTGCCGTAGGCGGCCACCGAAGGGGCCATGTTCCCGGTGGAAACCGTTCCGATTCTCCGGATTCCCAGCTTCAGGGCATGCTGCACGCCGGCCACCGTCCCCCTGTCCTTGAAGGACCAGGTGGGATTCTGACTTTCATTCTTCAGCAACAGGCTGCCGATACCCGCCCTGGCCGCCAGGGCGGGGGAGGACACCAGGGGGGTCATGCCTTCTCCCAGGGAAACCCTGGAATCCAGGGTCTCAAAAGGAAAAAAAGCCTTGTATCGGGACAAGACACTTTGTGCCAGAGCATTGCCCCGGGCAATGCCTCCCCCCTCGTAAAGGGTCACCTCCAGGGGCTCTCCACAAGAGCCACACCGGTAATGCAACTGCTTCAATTCATAGCTGCGTCCGCAATTCGTACAGATCAAACCCTTTTCCACCAACTTGAACCACTCCTTTGACTGTTTCCATTATACCTTGATTTCCCTGTTTTTCGACAAAAAAAAGAGTCAATCCAGTTGCCTGTTGACTCGATCCATGGTGACGGGATCAGCAGATTGATGGGGCCGTCCCTTTGCAGTAGTCCAGAAAGGCGTCTTCAGAAACCGGTCTGCTGTAAAGGAAACCCTGAATGTAGTCGCCGCCGTAGGCCTTGATGATGTCACTTTGTTCCGGGGTTTCCACCCCCTCCACCACCACTTCATAACCCAGGCTGTGGATGATGGCGATCAGGGATTTCACCAGAATCTGCTCCCGGGAATCCTTGTGGAGATTGGAAACCAGAGACCGGTCGATTTTAATGACATCAAAGGGCAGTTCCTTCAAATAGGCGAAGGAGGAATAGCCGGTCCCGAAGTCGTCCAGGGCCAGTTTCATGCCGAGATCCCTCATGGCTCTGAGGGTTTCGGCAATCTCCTCGGAATCCCGGATCAGGATGCTCTCCGTGATTTCAAACTTGAGCCGGGAGGCTTCGATTCCGGTTTCCTTCAGAATTTTTTTGATTTTCTCAAAGAAGACGGTCCCCTGGTTCTCCAGGGACAGGGCTGAAAGATTGATGCTGACGACCAGATTCCCCAGGCCCTTTTCCTCAAACCTTTTCAGCATCTCACAGACCTCTCGGACGAGCCATTCTGTCATGGGAATGATCAGTCTGGTGGACTCCGCCATGGGAATGAACTCCCCCGGGGAAATCTCCCCCAGTTCCGGATGCCGCCACCGAAGAAGGGCCTCGGCCTGGTTGACGATCCCCTTTGCCACTGAGACGATGGGCTGCAGTTTGATTTCGAACTGGCCCTTGTCCAGGGCCCCCGGCAGATCCTCGGAAAGAATGATCTGCCGGGTTCGAATCCCCTCCAGACTGGGTTCATAGACCGCATAGGTGTTTCTTTGTCTTTTTGCCTTGAAGAGGGCGGTCTGGGCATTTTCGATGATGTCGCTGATCCGGTCGCCTTCACCGCCCAGGGCGACCCCGATGCTGGCGGTCACCAGAAAGTTCCGCGACTCGAAGGAGACCTGGGAGGCGATTCTGCTCAGAAGCTTCTTGGCCTGGTCCACCAGCTCCGATTTTTCCCTGACCTGGCTCAGAACCACGAATTCATCCCCCTCATAGCGGTAGGCGATTCCCCTGTCCAGGAAGCTCTCCTGGATTTTCTGGGCGATGCTGATGAGAATCTGGTCCCCCTCGACATGGCCCAGGGCGTTGTTGACGCCGCTGTAATTGTCCACGTCGATGAAATAGACCCCCCAGCGCAGACCGTCATCGGTGACCCGGTTCATCTCCTCCCCTCTGATTCTGAGGGCCTTTCGGTTGAGCAGCCTGGTCTGCTGGTCGTGGCTGTCCAGAAATTCGATTTCCTCCTGCCGTTTGATCCGGTCGCTGGCATCCCGCACCGAGGAATAGATCAAGTATCCCTCGATCTTGGAATGCCACTCGAGATATCTGTAGGTCCCGTCCTTGGCGCGGTAGCGGTTGGTGACATAAGTCGTCTCCTGGCCCTCGATGAGCTGCCGGGCCTTCTTGAAGGTGAATGCCACATCCTCGGGATGCAGAAACTCCCTGACGTCCACCCCCACCAACTCGGCTTCAGAGTAACCCAACAGGCCCTCCCAGGCCTTGTTGACCCTCACGAATCTGCCTCTTGTGTCCATGATGCTGATGAGAATCAATTCCATGGAAAAAAACTTGTCCACCTGTGAGGCCAGACTTTCCACCTCGTGGTGCAGGTCTCTGCTCCGGGTTGAATTGGTCATTTTCACCAGGTAATAGCCTTGGCCGGAGTGGGAATGATGACTCACCCGGGCGTCATACCAGCGATTCTTCTGATACAGATGGGATTCGAAGGAGACCAGTTGGGGCTTGCCCGTGGCCCTTGCCTTCTTGAGCGCCTGCTTTTTTTCCTCGTCAAAGCCCCCTGGAAAGAGGGTGAGGATACTTCTTCCCACAAGGTTCGCCTCGGCGAAGGAACGGTAATTCTTATCCGAGGTATAGAAGCGGCGAACCACCAGATCCTCCCCCAGGATGAAATGAATATCCTCGAGATGGTGGATGATGCTGTCGCGTTCGTGGTCCCGGCCTTCTTCAGCCGGTCTCCTGCTCAGGAATATCTTTCCTTGATCGGGCCCTTCAGGGAAGACCACTCCCTTGATTTCTCCCCCTGCGGTCTCATTATTGGTTTCAAAATAGTAGATCTTTTCTTCCCTGACGGCGGCATGGCAGAAGGCCTCCAACTCACAAGCAGGTGATTTCGCCCATGACAAAAAAAGGTGGTGCCCAGGGCCGCTTGTCGCCCCGGCCGCAAGACCCGACTCAGGGACCAGGTCATCGGCAGTGAAAACCAGGCCCCCGGACCCAGTGTCTTCAACCGGCACCACTTCGAAACGGATAAAGGGAATTTCCAGATGTTCCAGCGCGCTGGCATAGTCATGCTTTTTCATGGCAGCTCCTTGATTGATTGACTTGGCAACCTTTGTAATCAGTCCAACGAAGAGTTCATACAATTCTGGGTTCATTCTTTTTTTAGAATATCTTGATTCACTGACGGATGCAATCATTTTTTATTTCCAGATATTTCTTATACGTCAAGGTGCGTCTTAAGTGCATTTACACCTTCTCTAATGACAATCGCTTTCAAATCCTCCTCTCAGGCCCATGCCGGGGGACCCATTATCTTGAATCAAAAAAACTCCCCTGGTCCAGGGGAGTCCGGCTACTCGATGTAGCCGTGGGTTTTCAGAAATTCAAGGGCGACCTCCTTGTGGTCCCGCTGTTCGATATCCACCTCATAATTGAGGCGTCTGATGGTATCGATATCGATCTTCCCCGACAGCACTCCCAGAATCTCCGGCACCTCGGGCACCTGGTCCAGAACCGACAGATTCACCCCGTAGGCGGCCTCGAAGGGAGGGTAGAGCTTGAGGTCGTCCTCAAGCCAGACCAGGTCATAGGCGTGAATCCTGGCGTCGGTGGAATAGGCGACCCCCACCGTCACCTGATCGTCTCTCAGGGCCTGATACAGCAGATTGATCTGCATGCTGACGGTATCCTTGAAGGGGTCCAGTCCGTAGAGGTCCAGGAGGGGATAATAACCGTCGATTTCCCGGTCCATGTAGGCGTCGTCCATGCCGATGATCATCTCCCCGGTCATCCCCTTCAAGTCAGAGATCCTTTTCAAACCACGGGCCTCGGCCAGGTCCCTTTTCACCACCACGGCATAGGTGTTCTCGTAGCCCAGGGGATCGATCCATATCCTGCCCAGGGCCTCGGGAGAGTGCTCCTTGACGAATTGGAAAACCGTAGCGGCATCCCGCCATTTGGGGTCTCTGATGTCCTCGACGATTTCCAGCATTCTGGGATGCATCAGCCCCGTGGATCCTCCTGTAAACACCAGACTCCCGATATCCACATCACCGGTCTGCATGGCCTGGTCGAGGACGGCGGCACTGCCCAGTCTCGCCACCACTTCCACCTCGACATCCGTCCTGTCCTCGATGAGGGCCTCGGCCATATAGGCCATGATGATGACTTCGGCATAGTTTTGAGCACCCACTCTCAGGGTCGGATCTTCATCCTCACCCCGACATCCCGGCAAGCCCAGGGACAGGACCAGGATGGCTAGAAGCACTGCCGCGCCTCTATAGTGTTTCTTTGATCTCATTTCAAGACTCCCTCCTTCCTAACGACCTTTCGAATCCCCCGAGGGGTCAGTTTCAGTTCCAGCCGCCCAAGTAACAAATCAGAGAGAAGGGCCAGTCCCGCCGCCGGGATGGCACCGCTGAGAATCAGATTGTAATTGATGTTGGTGAGGCCGGCCCAGATCAGTTGACCCAGGCCGCCGCCACCGATGAAGGCGGCAAGGGTCGCCCAGCCGATCAAAATCACATAGGTGGTCCTGATTCCCGCCAGAATCACGGCAATCGCCAGGGGCAGTTCAATCCCCGTCAGAATTTGAAAATCCGTCATCCCCATCCCCTTGGCCGCTTCGATCAGGGAGGGTTGCACCTGCTTGATACCCGTGTAGGTGTTTCTCATGATGGGCATGAGGGCATAGAGAAAAAGAGCGGCGATGGCGGGCTTGTTCCCGATGCCCAGGACGGGCAGCATGAAGGCCAGCAGGGCCAGACTCGGAATGGTCATGATGACATTGCCCAGTCCCAGGACGAACTTTGCAAAGCTCTCTTTCCGGGTGAGGAGGATGCCCAGGGGAATGGCCAGGAGCATGGACAGGACCAGGGCGCTGGTGGCGATGAAAAGGTGCTCCAGGGCCCGGGTGCCGATGAGCTGGTAGTGGCGGAACATGTATTCGAAGATGGTCACGATCCCTGCCTCCTTCCTAGGACATGTAGTCCAGGACAAAGTTCACCACATTGGCCCGGGTCACGATACCCTTGATTCTGCCCGTCTCGTCCACCACGGGGATGAATCTCAGATTCCCTTCCACCATCAACCGGACCACCCGCTTCACGCTGTCATTTTCATTTACCGTGGGCCAGGGGGTCATGATGGCCTCGAGGCTTTTTCGGGCCTCCAGGTTCTGCTGGATGGTCTGGACCTCCACCACCCCTAGAAAATCCCCGGACCTGTCCATGATCAGCAGGCTGTCCACGGCTTCCTCCCGCATCAGCTCAAGGCCCTGATGCAGCCCCTTGTCTCCTTCGATACAAGTGGGCTTGGTCCGCATGACCTCATGGACCAGGACCTTGTCCGGCTGACGGATCAAGCGTTTTTCTCCAATGAAGTTTCTGACAAAATCGTTGGCAGGCTCCCTGAGAAGGCCCTCCGGCGTGTCCACCTGGACAATGACCCCGTCCCGCATCAGCACGATCCGGTCCGCCAGCTTGAGGGCCTCATCCATATCATGGGTGACGAAGAGGATAGTCTTTTTGACCTTTTGCCGCAGCCGCTTGAGTTCATCCTGCAGCTGTTCCCGGGTGATCGGATCCAGGGCGCCAAAGGGCTCGTCCATCAACAGAACCTCCGGCTCCGCCGCCAGGGCCCTGAGTACGCCGATCCTCTGCTGCTGTCCGCCGCTGAGTTCAAGGGGATACCGGCCCCGGTAGAGCGCCGGGTCCATGTCCACCAGTCTGAGCAGTTCATCCACCCTTTCTTGGATTTTCTTCTGGTCCCATTTCTTCAGCCGGGGCACCGTGGCGATATTCTGAGCCACGTTGCGATGGGGAAAGAGGGCGATGTCCTGGATGACATACCCGATTTTTCTTCTGAGGGCCACCGGATCAAGTTTCTGGGTGTCCACACCGCTCACGATGATCCTGCCGGAGGTGGGCTCGATGAGTCGATTGACCATTTTCAGACTCGAGGTCTTGCCGCAGCCGCTGGGTCCGATAAGAACCACAAGTTCACCCTGGGCGATGGTCAGATTGAGATTCTTCACCGCCATCACTCCGCCGGGATAGGTCTTTGACACCTTTTCAAAGGTCACCACGATTCATCCCTCCGATTCTGTGATACATCACCCAGTATCAGTTTTTAATGAGTCTATCCAGTTGATTTTATACTTATTTATACCCCCTAAAAACAAAAACTCACTCTGTTGCCTTTGCAACAAAAAAGAGCGGACCCTGTGCCTGCGGTCCGCCCGCTTTTCTTCATTGCGCCTCTCTTTTCCTTAAGTGATGGAGGCCTTGTAGATCTTGTCCACCGCTTCCTTCAGCACCTGGTCGAATTCACTGTCACTCTGCTGGTCCCTCAGGTCCTCAAGCAGCGCTCTGGAAAAACTGGCGATCAGACCCTGGTTTTTCTCAAGGCGTTCACAGGCTTCAGCCTGGGAATATCCTCCCGAGAGGGCCACCACCCGCATCACCCTGGGATGGGCGATCAGGTCGGCATAAAAGTCATCCTCCGTGGGAATGGACAGCTTGAGCATGATCTGCCCGTCCCCCGTCAGGCTGTCAAGTTCCTTGAGAATCAGGGCCTTCAAAAGTTTTTCCGACTCAATCTTGTCCGGAGAATTGATGTCCACCTCCGGCTCCAGAATCGGCATCAGACCCGCCGCGAGGATGATTCTGCCGATTTCAAACTGCTGGGCGACGATTTTTTCAATTCCCACAGGATCCGCCCTCTTGATCACGGACCGCATCTTCGTGCCGAAAACATGCCGGTCTCCGGCCCTTTTGAGCAGCGCCTCGAGGCCCGGATTGGGCTTCATCAACTGGACCCCTTCGGCCTCTTCGGCAAGGCCCTTGTCCACCTTCAAGAAGGGAAGGATCCCCTTTTTATCCCAGAGATAATCGGCGGTATGAAGGCCGTCGATCTGCCTGTCCATGGTCTGTTCGAAAAGTATGGCCCCAAGAATCCCCTCTCTGTCAAAGGAGGGACTTTTGATGATCCGGGTCCTCATGGCGTGGACCAGGTCGAACATCTCCTCTTCACTGCCGTAACGGTCCTTTTCTATCCCGTAACCCGCCAGGGCCTTGGGGGTGGAACCGCCGCTCTGATCAAGGGCTGCAATAAAGCCCTTGGCATGCTTCATGATTTTTGCCTGTTCCTGATTCATATCCCGCACCTCATTTCTGGATTTGTGTTTGGATTGACAACATTATCCTTTTACCCTTTTTTTGGGAAAATTCACCCCGATGTGCAAAAAATCAAGAGGAACCCCCTTGCAGGGATTCCTGATCGGTTCAGTATGTCAGTCTGGCCTTGATCAGCAGATTGCGGACGGCCGTGGCTGCCTCGGCATATCGGAAGGTAAGGAGGGGCGAGATGGTGGTGGGACTCGTGCCGTTGAACACTCCCACACTGAGGGTCTGGCTCACCCCGGCATAGGCCCAGTCACCCACCTGGCCGCGGTCAGTATAGCTCTCGATCCGTTGATTGTCGACGGGGGGCAGGGCCGCCACCGCCATGGCCCTGGCGTACATCACCATGGCCTCCTGTCTGGAAATCAGGTCCGAGGGCTTGAAGGTCCCGTCGGGATAACCCTGGATGATGCCATAGGAGACGGCGGTTTCAATGTCCGCGGCCAGGGGATGGGTCCTTGCGACGTCGGTGAAAAGACCGTCACCGGCGGGGATGGGCTCATACAGCCCCAGGGCCCGGGTGATATAGCGGGCGAATTCCCCCCGGCTGATATGACCCTCCGGGTTGAAGGCCCCGGAATCCAGGATGACCCGTCTGTCGACCAGATCCTCCACGGCATCCCTGGACCAGTGGTTCAGAACCCCGGCCACCTCGGCTCCCCCTTCAATCAAGGCATAGACGGAGTTGGACCGGCTTTGAATGACCGCCGCCTTGTCCCGGTAGGTGTCGAGGATCCGGGTAGGTACCGGACGGATCTCGCCCCCCGGTTCGATCACCACCGCCGTGGCCACCCTGGCGGGATCCACCCCCTCGGGAATGAGGATCCTGCGCGTCACGTAACGGTCAAAACGGGTGACCTCGTAGGTCTTGTCTCCCTCCCGGTACCTCAGGGAGAATTCCAGGGGTTTCGTCAGGGCGACCAGGCCGCTTGCTTCAATGATTGCATCAATCCCGGCAAGCCTTGAAGGCTCCAGAACCGAAAGACCGATCTCCAGAAGGGTTTCGGACCTGTCAAAACCTCTCAAGGCGGTGACCCCGATGTCAAGGGCCTGGAGGGGCAGGGTGTAGGATCCTGCCGGGTGGTGGACGACCAGGGTCATGGCCCGGGTCTGAAGGGCCCCGACCACCCCATAGGGAATATTGATTCTGATCCGGTCATCCTCAAGCAGAGGCATTTCAAGAACCGGGCCGGCTTCCCCGGCAACCGGTGTCTCCATTTCTTCCAGCAGGGACAGGGTTTTTTCCTCATCCAGAGTCAGGATGGTGCCCTGGAAATCCTCATCCCCTTCAGTGATGACGGCAATCCCCGCCACCGGCTTTCCATCAAGCGCCACATCCACGGTCTCATCCACCGGCTCCAGGGGAGGCATGGGTGCGGGGGCCGGGGCCGGGGCGGGAGCCGGTGAGGGTGGTGGGGCGGGAGGCGCCGTGATGCTGGCCAGGGCCGTGGGGGCCCCCGTCAGAGACAGGCGGTAATTGGGGTCGCTCAAGGACCCTCCAGTGATTTGAACGGTGATGTCGCTGCCCTGCTGGGAGGACTCGAAGGCCAGGGTCACACTTTCAAGGGTCACCAGGTCTCCCTCGAGGACCCCCTCAAGGGTCAGTTGATCCTCCTTCAGGGTGGCGGCGGCGGTGCCGTCGTAGACCTTGTCATAGGCGGTAAAGCTCCCTCCCAGGGTCAGGTCCCGCTGGATCACTTCAAAGGTGGTGGTGGTGGGAATCAACTGATAATTGAGGGGGTCGGAGCCGGTGGCGGTCAGGGTGGTTTCATAAATCCCCACCCCGTCCATGGCCCTGTAGCTGGTGCCGGTTTCAAAGTCGATGCCCAGGCTCTCAGCATCCTCCCCCGCCACAAAACCGTAGAAGACCACCTCGGGTGTCGCGGCCTCTTCACCGTAATACAGTGGAGTTGCCGGCAGGACGGCTTCAGCGACCAGGGACTTCTTGAGGACATCGAAGGTGACGCCGGTGAGGGAAGGGGTCCTGAGGGAGTAGTTGCCCCCGTCCCCCTCGGAACTCAGAGTGAAATCCGAAATGACCACTGCCTGGCCCGCCGAGGCGTCCTTGCTTTCATGGGTGGCGGTGTAACTGTAGCTGATGGCGTCTCCGCTGACCCGGTCGTCCGCCACTGAAAGTACCACCGAACCGGTGGTGCCGTCATAGGGCTTGTCCTCGGCGGTGAGACTGCTGATGGTGAGATCCCTCGCCGTGATGACCCCGGTGGTCACCGGCAGGACGGTGAGGGCGTAGTTTTTCGTCACCGGCTCCCCTTCCCGGGTGATGACGGCCTCGGGGGTCAGGGTGAGTCCTTCTCCCACGGCTTTTGACTCGAATTTCTGAAAGACCGTCAGGATTTCTCCCGAAACGGCGGAACCGGTGACCACCGGTTCCTGGCCGGAGGCTTCACTGCCGTCATAGACCTTGCTGTCCGTCACCCCCCCAAGGGTGATGGGCACAGGGTCGATATCGGCAGTGGTCTGGCCGCTGGGGGTGACCAGCCGGTAAAAGGGGTCCGGGCCGCCGGAAATCTCGATGTCGGTGAAGCGGACCAGGCGATCCTCACCGGCATCCGGGGTGTCAAAGGCCACCTGGTAGCTGAAGTCAAGATCCACCGTCTCCGTCGTGTCCGGGGAAAAGGCGGCCCCCGTGACCCCGGTGGTGCCGTCATAGAGCTTGGAATCCGCTGTAAAATCCTTGAGAGCCAGGGGGACCTTCATAGCCAGGTCCGCCCGCACCAGACCGCTGCCCTGATACTCGGCGCTGAGACCGAGATCCTGGGCTTTCTCCTTCAACCGGGTCCGAATCTCTTCATTGGTAAAGTGGGGGTTCTCGGCCTTGACCAGGGCCGCCACCCCCGCCACGTGGGGAGAGGCCATGGAAGTCCCGCTCATGGTCTCGTACCTGCCGGTGGCGATTCTGAGGGTCCCCATGGCAAGGTCTCCTTCCTTGATGGCCCTGCCGGTATTGTAGGAAACTGAAACCGCCGGGATGGTTTCACTGCCGGAGTAGTCCCCCATTTCCCAGGGTTCTGAATAGTCATTGTTGATGATGACAGCCCCCGCCGCCCCCCTTGACCCGGCGTTTTCAATCTTCGATGAAAGGTCACTGTCGTATCGGGCTATCAGGGCGATCCAGTTCGAATCCCCGATCCCCGCGTCGACAAGGGCTTGATCGATGGCTGCCGGATCATTCCCGTAGCCGATATCCACCAGGGGATGATCCGAAACCGTGCCGGTGGGGGAATCCGTCAGGGGGTTGGCCCCATAGCCCTGCCCCCCCACATTTACCATGGCATAGTCCTGGGTGTGGATGGAGGTGCTGAGGATGTTGGTCCCCGGGGCCATGATCTCGATGGCCGGACCGGCATTGGAAAAAGGAGCCATGTCCCCGGCGGCATCCGAGGCCGATACGGCCATGACGCTGTCATAGGCCGCCGGGTAGAGGGGGGAAGCATGGTTGCCGTCATTCCCCGCCGCCGCCACCAGAAGGATCCCCGCCTCATAGGCCTCATCCACGGCATCCCCCAGACCGGTGTTGGCGTAGTCGCCGCCCAGACTCATGTTGATGATATCCATGTCATTGTCAATGGCCCAGTCGATGCCGGCGATGATGTCGCTGTAGCTGCCACTGCCGTTATCACTCAGCACCTTGACGGCATAGAGTTGGATTTCCGGGGCGAAGCCCACGACCCCGGCATCTTCCATCGTCGCCGCGATGGTCCCCGCCACATGGGTCCCGTGACCGTAATAGTCCTTGTAGCCACTGGTACTGATACCTGCCCCTCCGGCCACCTCGAGGTCCGGGTGGTCGGTGTCGATGCCGGTGTCCAGGACCGCCACCTTGACGGACGCCATGGAGAGGTTCTCCCACTGGAGATAGGGGTAGGCGGCCTCTCCAAAGACCTCCTCCACCCCCCAGGGGACCCAGTCCCCGCCACCGGTCTCCAGGGCATATGCCGGATAATCCGGCTCCAGGTAGGCGACGCCCTCCATGGCCGCAAGGGCCTTGGCCTCCGAGGGCGTCAGGCTCACCACCGAGGCATTGATGAATTCAAAGTCTTTTTCAACCTCGCCGCCCAGGCTCGTGACCTGCCGGGTCTGTTCCGAAAGAGACCGCACACCGGCGGACTCATAGCCTATGATGTAGCGCTGAGGCATCTCCTCGGCAAAGGCGATTCCCCGGCCGACGGGAAGGATGCCTGAAACCGTCATCATCACCATGAGGCCGACTATCAACAAGTTTTTTTTAGTGAATGCCATTTTCCCTCCAGAATTGGGTGTCATATTCAGTGATTTCATTATAACTGATAGGCCATGGATTTAGCAATGTTTACAATTGAAAAGGGGCCCCAGGACCCCTCCTCTCATCTCTTTTCTAACCGCCGCCGGGCATGGGATTAGGATTCCCTAGAGAATCTCCTTGACCCTGCCCACCCGGCCATCCACGAGCCTGACCTTGATGCCATGGGGATGGTCCTTGGCATTGGTCAACAACTTGTCCACGGTCCCCTCGGTGAGGGTGCCGCTTCCCTGGTCCGCCTTCAGCACGATCCTGACCCGGTCCCCCGGCTTGATGTTGGTTCTTTTTCTGTTCGGCATCCTGATCCTCTTTTCTTCATGGTTGAAAACCCGCCAGGGGGCAGGTTTTCTAGCAGACTATCTCAGCACTTTGTCGACGAATATTCTGACCACCTCGGTGTCGAATTGCGTTCCGGCATGCTTTTCGAGTTCCTGGATGGCCTCTTCCTTGGTCAGTGTTACTTGATAGGGCCGGTCCGCCGTCATGGCCTCATAGGCATCGGCAACCGCAATGATTCTCGCATTGAGGGGAATCTGCTCCCCCTTCAGTCCCTCGGGATAGCCCCCGCCGTCGATTCTTTCATGATGGTAGAGGACATCCTCCGAGAAAACCGCATAGTCATCCACGGATCTCAGAATCTGATAACTGGTTTCGGGATGGCGCTTGATGACCTCGAACTCCTCCGGAGTCAGCGGGCCCGGTTTGTTCAGAATTTCCGGCGGCACCATGATCTTCCCGATATCGTGGAGGACCCCGGCGGTCTTGATGTTTTTCACACCCGCATCATCGAAGGCCATGGCTCTGGCGATGGCTTCACAGTACTCCGACACCCTCTCGTTGTGGATCTGTTCAGAATCATACTTGAGGTGAATATTTCGAAGCACCATTTCGATGGTCCGGCTCCGCATGATCTTGCCGTACCGCAGCTTGTCCTTGTACATGCGGTTGTCGGCAAGGGTGAAGACGGATTTGATGTCCTGCTCCGGGGCGGTTTTGGTGGCATGACCCACGGCCAGGGAAACCATGACGGAATCGAGCTTGATTTTGGCCGTCGCCTTCAGGATTCTGTCCTTGATCCTCTTCGCCTCATCTTCACCGATACCCGGCAGCAGAATGTTGAATTCGTCTCCACCCGCCCGGCCGAGGATTTCTCCACCTCTGAGCTCGTTCTTGAGCATCCCGGCGACTGCCTTGAGGAGTTCGTCCCCCATCTCGTGGCCGAAGGCGTCGTTGGTGAGCTTGAGACCGTTGACATCCATCACCATGATGGTGAAGGGCAGGTTCCTGACCTGATCCAGTCTTTCCAGGCTGTCCTCCATATAGCGACGATTGTAGAGTCCTGTCAGATGGTCGTGAAGACTCAGGTATTTGATCTCGTTGATTTTCTCGATCTTTTCTGAAAAATCTCTGAAAACCACCACCACGCCGTTGATATTGCCAAAGGTGTCTTTGATGGGGGCGACGCTGTCCTCGATCGGAATCCTTTGTCCGCTTTTGGTGACGAGGACGGCGCTTTCTTCCAGTTCAAGGATTCTTCCCAGGGCCATGACTTCTTCCACCAGGTTCACGGGCAGCACCTCCTGATCCTGGTAATCGATACAAAAGACCTTCTCCAGGAGCTCCCCGACGGCTTCATCCTGGCCCCACCCCGTCAATTGTGCTGCGGCGGGGTTCATCATGACGATCCTGCCCTTCTCGTCGGTGGATATGACCCCGTCCCCGACGGAAAGCAATGTCGTCTTGAAGCGCTCTCTTTCATTGTAGATCATTTTTTCGATTTCCTTCTGGTGATTGATGACCTCGGTGTAGATGATGATGCCCCCGATACGCCCGGTGGACTCATACCAGGGCCGGCACTCCCACCGGGTCCAGTCCACGATGCCGTCCTCCCTGACGAAGGGATCCTCCTCAGCACTCGAAACGACACCCTTCAAGGCCAGTTGGTGGATTTTCCGCCACTTCTGGGGCAGGTCCGGAAAGACTTCATAGTGGTGCCGCCCGATGACTTCCTCTTCCTTGACCCGGTAGCTTTCCAGATAGGACCTGCTCACATACAGATAGTTGAGATCGCGGTCGTGGACCGCCACGGCACCGCGACTGTATTCAATCACGTACCGCATCAGGTCCTGAAAACTTCTGGCCTTTTCCTGGGCCATCCTGGCCTCGGTGATATCGCTGGCAATCCCCATGAAAGAATTGATGGTCCTGTCCTCGTCCTCAATCGGAGTCACCCTGGCAGAATGCCACCGCCACTGGCCCGAAGCGTTTTTGACCCGGTATTCGATCATTTCCTCGGTTTTCCCGGTCTCAAAGGCCCGATAGAAGACATCCCTGCACCGGGAAAGATCCTCCGGATGCAGGAAGTCTTCATAGCTCTTTCCAACAATCGACGCCACCGAATAGCCCAGCATTTTTTCCCAGGCCGGAGAGACAAAGATGAAACGTCCCTCCCAGGAGATTTTGAAGATGATGTCCCGACTGTTCTCAATCAGGATTCGGTGATTGTCACGGACCTCCTTGGGAAGGTCTTCTTCCTCTTCTTCAAAAAAAACACCCGTCATGGCCAATTCAGAAGAAATGGAGAATCTGACCCCTCCCCTGAAGGGCAGCCTGCCTGAATCCTTGCACAGGAATCTGCCACTCAAGGTACTGGTCGCCACCTCCCGGTCAAGCGACTCGTACCGGGCCCGGGATCCGGCATCAAGGATTTCCTTGAAGGCCATGCCCGTCAAGGTCTCCTTGTCATGACCCAATTTTTCGCAAAGCGCTTCATTGCAATAGAGAATCCTGTCCCCGGCATCGGCGGCGACGACAAGGCCGGGCAGACCTGCTAAATCGTCGGCCTTCAGATTGACCGGGTGGGGTTGGATCGGTTTTCTCATTCAAAACGCCTCCCATGAAAGAGATTGATACTGTGACAAATGAATCCTCGTCCGACCTGCCTGTTTTTCATTCTATTGTATTTACATTTTACACCAAATTTTCTAAACTTTAAACCATCAGACCCCAATGATTTCGGTCCCATTTAAAAAAACAAAAAAAGACGCCCGTTTCAACGTCTTTTCCCATCAACTGCCTGCCTGCAACTCCAGTTGACACTCCCCACGAATCAATTCAGGGGATTCTCAGGTGATTAAACCGAAGTGCATTTCTGCTATCGGAGTACGACCCTGAGTCAAGGGGTGTGTCATCACCCCGTCCCATGCCAGGACCTATAGTCGCATGGGCTGAAAGCCTACTACTTACGCAGCGCCAGCTATCAGAGGTGCCTCAATGATGTTGATGGCACCGACCCGCATCCGATGGGAGTGGTATCACACTTGCAAGTGTAGTTTCTACCTTTGGCTTTGTTTTTTGCCACAGACCGGACAAATCTGACTGGTGCGGGCAGGATCGACATATTCCACCGTGATCCCCGCTAGCCTTGCCTTGTACGCAATGTAGCCCGCCAAACGATAGAATGACCAGGTGTGCAAATTCTTTTCATTTTACGGCTTGTCTTTTTGCCGTTTGTCTGATGCCCGAGAGTTTTTCAAGTCTGATGGTGCTTACATGGTTCTCGATTGCAAAGTTAATTATTTGACGACTAATTTTGTGGTCCTGATCTTTCATCCGGCGTTGCTCTTTATCCAGAGTTTCCTGATAGCTTCAAGGTTTTTCATTTGGCCGAGTTTCTTTCTAATTGCTCTGAAGCGTCTTTTGAAAAACTTATTCATACGCCCATTGCCGAAGAATTTGACCTTGCCATCAGAAGTTTTAGCTACGGCTGGAACTTTGAGCCGAGATCCACGCCCATGACGATATCTGTGTGGACTGTGATCAGTTCCGGGTCTTCAACTGCAATCTGAGCTATCCATTTGCCCGATTTCCGAGTGATGCGAAGCATACCAGGTTTAGCGACCTCTTCAATTAAAGTCTTCTGATAATCATTAAAGATCGCTTTGACTCCGATTCGCTGGGATTTGCCGTTAATCAAAACAGGAAACTCAAGTGTGTTTTCTTTAACTGTATAGTTTTGATTGTTCCAAAGACAAACCGGTTTCCTGAAGAATGGGAACCGTCCCCGTTTCTTTGATTTCTTGTAGACACTTTTGGCATCACGAATCGCTTGGTTTTTGACGGCACTCGGCATCAGTGCATCAACATCTTTCAAAGAGAGCTGAAGCACCTTTTCAGCCTCGACCATATCGGACACAATTTCATTGACTGTTTTGATGCGAGGTTTGCTGATTGAAATCAAAAAGATTTTCTTGTTCAATTGTGGGGGCTGGTTTGATTTTGACGGTACGCATGGCATCACTTCCTTTGATTCCTTTGCTGATTTTCAATAGACGCTTTAATAACCGATAGGGAGCACCACCAACCGTTGAAACAAAATAGCTATTTGTCCAAAGAGTGGGTAGTTTTGTAGTCAGGTGCTTGAATTCACTTCTGAGTACGCTTGATGATTGTCCCTTGATTCTTTTGACAGCCTTATGGATGCCAAATTGAGGGCAACCTCCAATAGCAAGTGTATGTAATCTGGCATGGTTTCCATTTGATGATTTCGACGTTTAGCTCTAAGCAGCAACTTCTTTTACAATCTCCTTCAAGAGCTTTTCTACAGGTCCAACAATAACCTTGCGCCGATATTCAGGACACCATACCACAGGGTACTTGCACGAACAGACTACATTTTTATTTGATTGATAGTTAGTGTGATCCATACCTCTATGATACACCCTTTAAGCTTATGACGCAAACATATGATCACCTTTCATCCCCATGGCTAAAGCGAGGGGCTTTTCGGTGCTATTCGGTAAACGTTGTTACACCTTTTCACAATCCTTGACTCAAAAATCACCAGGACTCATTTTTCAACCGGTCTGCCTCCTGATGGTGATTTACCATCTCCTGTCGCATCAGCCGGTCCCATCACAATCAAAAAAGGCCCTTCGCCTTGAAGGACCCTCTTGAAAACCACTTCCTGATCATTTGAGCAAATCGGAGTTCTTGCCGGCCTTCAGCACAAAGCCGGGCAGTTCATGAGCCACCAGCCGGCCCACCCACCGGGCGATTTCCAACCCCTTGTCCAGGTTGATGCCCGTCTCGATTCCCATCTCCTCACACATGTGGACCACGTCCTCCGTCACCACATTGCCCGCGGCGCCGGGCACAAAGGGACAGCCCCCCAGACCGCCGAAGGAGGCGTCAAACCAGGTGATCCCGGCAGCCATGGCCGCGACGATGTTGGCGATTCCCATCCCCCGGGTGTTGTGGAAATGAAGAATCCATTTGACCTCGGGGTAGTCCGCCTTCAGCCGGCTGCAAAGGTCGTACACCTGGTCCGGCATGGCCATGCCGGAGGCATCAGAGAGGGAAATCTCTGTGATTCCCAGATCAATATAGGCCTCCACGATGGTCTTGACCTCCTCAACCGGTATCCGGTATTGCCAGGGGGAACCGAAGGGCATGGAAATGGAACCCGAAACGGCAATCTGATGGGCCCTGGCCAGGTCCGTGGATTCCTTGAATCTGGCGACGCTCTCCTCCGGAGTCATGTTGAGATTGGCCAGGTTGTGCTCCCGACAGGCCGACACATTGAGTTTGACCTTGTCACAGCCGCAGGCCACGGCCCGCTCGACCCCTCTGGCATTGCCGATGAGGGCCCTGTACTCCACGCCCTCTTTTTTGCGCAGTCCCCTGAAGACCTCGTCGGTGGTGGCCATCTGGGGCACCGCCCTGGGGTGCATGAAGGACCCCACCTCGATCACCTTGAAACCGGCGTCGGCCACTTTTTCAATCAGACTGATTTTCTCCTCCACCGTCAGGACTTTTTCTTCATTTTGCAGTCCGTCCCGGGGACCCACTTCACAAATCACAACGCGATCCGGCTTGTACATCATCCTCGACCTCCTGTCAACGACCCTTCTTTCCCCATGATAGCACGGATTCCCGCTCAAAGTATAATCGTTAAATTCGATCCCTGCCATAGACTCAGACTATCATTCAGGGGGGACCTCTTTCAAGCCGTACTGGAGAGCCACGAAATCGATGAACCGGCGGGCCTCCTCCGACAGGGCTTCCCCCCGGAGCCAGGCCAGATAGATTTTCCGTTTGAAACCCTGGTCTTCAATCCTCAAAATCCTGACCCCCTCACGGTCCATGGCGGGAATATCCGGAATGATCCCCACCCCCTGGTCCAGGGCTACATGGGAGAGAATCGCATTGCATTCCGCCGCATCGAAGAGGATCTTGGGGCTGATTTTCAGCCTCTTGAAGGCTCGCTCCAGGAATCGCCTGAGTCCGCTCTCCGGGGTGGTGAGTATCAGGGTTTCATCCTTGATCTGATCCATCCTCACGGTCTGTTGCCCTGCCAGGGGATGGCCGGCGTTCACCACCACGAACAGTTCCTGCTCGAGAATCGCCAGGGATTCCAGCGTTTCCCCGGGTTCAGTCAGCAACGCGACATCGATCTGATGCCCCTGCAGGTCCGCCACCAGATGGTCGTTGACATTTTGCATGAAACTGAATTTCACCCGGTCCCTGCCCACCTGCTGATAGAATCCATCGATGAGCCGGGGCAACAGATGAAAACCCATGCTGTAGATGGTCCCGACACGGATGATTCCCTGATAGGCTTCGCCGATGCTTCTGGTCTCCCTGATGCCTTCATCCAGCATTTCAAGTATCTTCACCACATGGGCGTAGAATATCCTCCCTGCCGAAGTCAGGATGATCTTCTTGTGGCTTTTGTCAAAAAGAAGCACACCGAGTTCCTCCTCCAGGGAGTGGATGGCATAGCTCAGACTGGGTTGGGAAATGTGGAGTTCCCTGGCCGCATTGGTATAATGTCTGACCTCGGCCAGTCTCTTGAAATACTGCAATTGATGCAACGTCATGACCCTCACCTCCTTACAATTATATCAGTTCCACCGGCTTGTGCCATCAAAAAAGCATCCCTTCAGCCATGAGATGCTTCCTGTCCTACATATTGAAGAGCCACATGTACAGGGGAATCGTCATGAGACTCAGGCCTGTGGTCACCAGAGCCCCCAGGGCCGCCAGTTCCTCATTGGCCCCGTAGGCCTTTGAAACGATCACCAGCTGGGTCATGACCGGCATGGAAGCCTGTATGATAAAGACGTTTTTCATCAGGGGGCTCAGGTCCGTGAAGCTGAGAAAGAAATAGACGATCAAGGGGGACAGGATGATTTTTCCGATGGAAGCCAGAAGAATCCGGTAGTCCAGAGTGATTTTCCGTCGACTCAGATAAAAAAACACGGTGCCGATGTAAAAAGCGGAAACCGGCGTGGTGATTCCTCCCAGCATCCGGGTGGTATCGTCCACGATTCTGGGAATTGAAATCCCGGACACCACCACCACAATGGCCAGTATGAAACCCACCAGGGGCGGGGTGATGAGTTTTTTGATGGTGCTGAGATTGAACCGCTGCCCGGGATCCACGTCCTTTCTGATGCCGTAGACCCCCAGGGTCCAGAAGACCGCCGTGTTGACGATGAAGTAGGTCAAGGCGTAGGGGATGCTGACCTCTCCAAAGATTGCGATATTCACAGGCAGTCCCATGAAAATGGTATTGGAGAGGGCGGCCATGCTGGCGAATACGCCGCGTTCTTCCCTTGGAATCCTGAAAACCCCGGCCATGAGAAGGGCCAGATAATAATTGCTGACAATTCCTGCCAGGATGGCCATCAGACCGATGCCCAGGTGGAGAATTTCACCGATATCGAAATAAGCCACCATGTTCTGCAGCATCATGGCGGGAATCGTGATGTTGATGACCAGCTTGGCGAACATCTCCGAGGTTTTTTCATCGAACCACTCGATCCGGGTCAGCCAGAAGCCGATGACAATCACGATGACCAGACTGAATACACCCTGGATGGCATCAAAATAGCCCATAAAAAATTGATCCTTTCATTTCCGGCCTCGAGACATCACAGACCGGAATTCTCTATAAAAAATTAGCAGAAACAAATCACTTTGTTTCTGCCTGAATCTCTATGGTCGGAGTGAGAGGATTTGAACCTCCGCCCTCATGGTCCCGAACCATGCGCTCTACCAAGCTGAGCCACACCCCGCTATACCTCTATATTATAGAAAACTGAAAAAAATTCAAGGGTTATTTTCATTTACACCCTCAAGAATATGACCGAATCACTGCGGGGGCCACTGGCCACTTTTTTTCATGGGGCAAAAGCCGTGAAAAATTCACGGCAAAGCCGTGCGGCCCGCACTGGTCCCCCTCCCCCCTTTAGGGATATACTGGGGTCAAGTCAAACAGCAACCGATACCTACATAAACCAAAAAATGATGGACCCTCACCCCATAGCCCACTTAAAAGGAGAGAATGAAAATGAAAAGAATGAAAATGTCCGCCCCTCGTACTGACCCTGGTCCTCCTGGTCACCGCCACCGGTGCCGCAGCCCTTTCAAGCATCAGTTTCGACAGAGACGTGGATGCCGGCCTGGTTCTGGCCGATACCGACGAAAACGTCGCCGTCCAGTTCACGGACCTCATCGAATATGATGATTTCATGGTGATTGGCACCAGCGGCGAAGTCGCCTTCAACCTCAATGCGGCCATCAATGCCGCCGGCGGCACTGGAAGGCTTCAACCCCGACGCCCTCTTCACCATCGGCGACGCGTGGACACCGGCGCCTTCACCATCACCAACAACTCCGACATTCCCGTCGTCGTGAGCTTCAGCGACGATGATTCTGAAAACACCCCTCAGTCTTGAAGCCGTAGAGGCTTATGAGACTCCGGTGGGCGAGACCTACGGTTTTTACTTCGACCTCCCGAGACCACCGAACTCAGTGACCAGGACGCCCTGGGCGGCACCCTTTCCGTCAGAGGCGGAGACGCCATCCAGTAGAATCCCAAGCCCCCCAGGAAAAACCCTTTTTCAAATCTGATGAAGCCTCTTCGACTCGAGCGGCTTCAATTTTTTTGTCCTTGCGCAAAGGATCCAGGGCAATGAAACTGTCCGCCCTCGCACTGCCCCTGGTCCTGGCGGGATACCGATGACCAGGTCGCCGTCCTATTACGACCCTCATCCCATACTTAGATTTCATGGTGACGACAACCAGCGGCGGCTTCCCCTTCTGGCGGATCATAGAGGATAGGATTCCTCAAACAGAGGGATCCCTCAGGGAGAACTTCGTGAAAAAATCACGGTGAAGCCGTGCGGCCCGCACTGGTCCCCCTCCCCCCTTTAGGGATATACTGGGGTCAAGTCAAACAGCAACCGATACCTACATAAACCAAAAAATGATGGACCCTCACCCCCCATAGCCCACTTAAAAGGAGAGAATGAAAATGAAAAGAATGAAAATGTCCGCCCTCGTACTGACCCTGGTCCTCCTGGTCACCGCCACCGGTGCCGCAGCCCTTTCAAGCATCAGTTTCGACAGAGACGTGGATGCCGGCCTGGTTCTGGCCGATACCGACGAAAACGTCGCCGTCCAGTTCACGGACCTCATCGAATATGATGATTTCATGGTGACGGCAGCCAGCGGCGAAGTCGCCTTCAACCTCAATGCGGCCATCAATGCCGCCGGCGGCAGAAAGAGGCTTCAACCCCGACGCCCTCTTCACCATCGGCGACGTGGATACCGGCGCCTTCACCATCACCAACAACTCCGACATTCCCGTCGTCGTGAGCTTCAGCGACGATGATTCTGAAAACACCCCCTCAGTCTTGAAGCCGTGGAGGCTTATGAGATCCGGTGGGCGAGACCTACGACGTTTTTACGACCTCGAGACCACTGAACTCCAGTGACCAGGACGCCCTGGGCGGCACCCTTTCCGTCAGAGGCGGAGACGCCATCCAGTAGGCCCGGATCAAAGAGCATAGGACGCCATGATTGTAAAAGCACCTCTGAAACTCAAGAGGTGCTTTTTTCATAAATATTTGTGGCACAGAAACCCACTACTTTAGGTGGTGGGTAGTTGACGGATGGCTGTAGCAGGCTTTTTATGCCAGTTGCCAGAACACTCGCGACTTCAGTCGTGAGTGATTCAACCTATCGTTACTGCTATTCGATTGATCCCACCTACGTCAACACCTTAGCCTTTACCCCAGGAGAGGCCGCAAAACTCTTCAAGTGATCCCTGCAAAAAGAGACCGACAGATGCGTCGATCTCTTTTTTTCAGTCATCTGATGGTTCCAGGGGTTTGTTTGCTGGTGTCATATCCCAGTTCATCATATTGATTCTGGTTGAACTCAAAGGTTCTCAGCACCTCCAGGCCCAGTTTTCTGGTATGGGCCTCAAAGGACCTCGGGTTGATCCGATTGATGAAGGTCACCAGGACAGGAAACCTGTCCTTCATTTGAAGTCGGGAGAATTCGAAAAGATTGGCCAGCACCTCGCTGCCTCGATAGTCCTTGTCGATGCAGATCGGCCCGTACTGGTAGGAATTTTCAGTGGACAATCGCCGCCCCAGGTACTCGATTTCCCCCAACCCCTGGATCATGTGCTGAAACAGAGGCCAGGAGGACCAGTAGTCCCAGGATGCCGCCATGGCATAAGCCGCAAGGCGGTCCTTGTCCAAGGCGATGGCCAGCCCTCCTTCCTTTTCAATCAAGGCCACAAACTGTTCCCGGGTGAAGAGGGTGGTGACAAAGCCATCCGGTCTGTCCTCCTCCAGGATGGTGGCCACATGGTATTTTTTCTGCAATTCTTGAATTTCGGGGATATCCTCCACCCTTGCATTTCTGTATTCCATGAATCTTCTCCTTTTCCTGTTGGATGTTTTCAGTATACCCAAAGTCCTCGATGCGAACCCCGAAAGAGATGAAACCGCTGCTAATGACCCTTTCTCTTCAATAAGTCCCCTGGCATGTGCTATGATTAAGAAAAGGAAAGGAGAATTTCGATGGCCAACAAAAGACCCGTCATCGGCTTCATCGGCCTGGGTACCATGGGCAAAGCCATGGCAGAAAATCTGATCAACGCAGGCTATGTCCTCAACCTCTTCAACCGGTCCCAGACCAACCTCCTGGCATTGAAAAGCCTCGGCGGTATTCCCTGTGCTTCCCCTGAGGAGGTCGCCAAGGCCTCAGACATCGTCCTGCTTTCCCTACCGGATTCGAAGGCGGTGGAAGCGGTGGTTTATGGGGAAACCGGCCTCATTCACGGTCTGAAATCAGGGGCTGTCCTGATTGACACCTCCAGCTCCCAGCCGGAAAGCACCCGAAAAATCGCCAGGGATCTGGGCCTCAAAGGGATCGCCATGCTTGATGCCCCGGTGAGCGGCGGACCCAGGGGCGCCCAGGAGGGTAGCCTCAGCATCATGGTGGGCGGCCAGGAAGCGGATTTCGATTCCTGTCGGCCCATCCTCGAGATCCTCGGCAAGAATCTGTTTTACGTAGGCCCCTCCGGATCCGGCCACACCCTGAAGGTCGTCAACAACCTGCTTTACGGAACCCTATTCGTGGCCTCCTGTGAAGCCATCTCCCTGGGGGTCAAGGCGGGAATCGATCCCGAGACCCTCATTGATGTCATCAGCCGGAGTTCAGGCTCCAATCATGCCGTCAAGGTGAAATTCAAGGAAAAGGTCCTGAACCGGGACTTTGCTCCGGGCTTTACGCTCTCCCTGCTGGAAAAAGATATGGCCCTTGCCATGGAATTGGCAAGAGCCCTCGACGTCACACTCAACACCACAAAGGACGCCTTCAAAGTGGTCCACGAGGGGTTGAGTACATCTGTGGCTTCCCTCGATCATTCTGCTCTGATACAGGAATTTGAAAAAACCCTGGGGATTACCATCAAAGCAACCTCCTCAAAAAATGAATGATTTTATCCTATCGGATCATTGCACTGACGGATTGTCAATGAGGATTGAACCTTTCATGGTAGAGGGCTGCTTTTGGCAGTGTCAAATCTTTTTCTGATCAAATTTCATTGCGCCAGGTCCTGGGTGCAATCAAGGCGACTATGGTGAAAAGTTCCAGTCTGCCAATTGACACTCCCCACGAATAAATTCGGGGGATTCTCAGGTGATTAAACCGAAGTGCATTTCTGCTATCGGAGTACGACCCTGAGTCAAGGGGTGTGCCATCACCCCGTCCCATGCCAGGACCTATAGTCGCATGGGCTCAAAGCCTACTGCTTAAGCAGCGCCAGCTATCAGAGGTGCCTTAATGATGTTGATGGCACCGACCAGATCCCGATGGGAGTGGTATCCACACTTGCAAGTGTAGTTTCTACCTTTGGCTTTGTTTTTCTTGCCACAGACCGGACAAATCTGACTGGTGCAGCAGATCGACATATTCCACCGTGATACCCGCTAGCCTTGCCTTGTACTCAATGTAGCCCGCCAAACGATAGAATGACCAGGTGTGCAGATTCTTTCTATTTTTACGGCTTGTCTTTGCCGTTTGTCTGATGCCCGAGAGTTTTCAAGTCTGATGGTGCTTACATGGTTTTCGATTGCAAAATTGACGATTTCTCTTGAAATCTTATGGTCTTGGTTTTTCATCCAAGCGTTGCTCTTTATCAGAGAGTTTCCGATAGCTTCAAGGTTTTCATTGGCCGAGTTTTTCTAATTGCTCGAAAGCGACGCTTGAAAACTTGTTCATACAGCCATTGCCGAAGAATTTGACCTGCCATCAGATATTTTTAGCTAATGGTTGAACTTTGAGCCCGAATCCACGCCCATGACGATATCTGTGTGACTGTGATCGTTCGGGTCTTCAATTGCAATCTGAGCAATCCATTTGCCCGACTTCTGAGTGATGCGAAGCATACCAAGTCTAGCAGCCTCTTCAATTAAAGTCTTCTGATAATCATTAAAGATCGCTTTGACTCCGATTCGTTTGGATTTGCTGTTAATCAAAACAGGAAACTCAAGTGTGTTTTCCTTAACGGTATAGTTTTGATTGTTCCAAAGACATACCGGTTTCCTGAGAATGGGAACCGTCCCCAGTTTCTTTGATTTCTTGTAGACACTTTTGGCATCACGAATCGCTTGGTTTTTGACGGCACTTGGCATCAGTGCGTCAACATCTTCGAAGAGAGCTGAAGCGCCTTTTCAGCCTCGACCATATCGGACACAATTTCATTGACTGTTTTGATATAGGTTTTGCTGATTGAAATCAAAAAGATTTTCTTGTTCAATTGTGGGGGCTAGTTTGATTTTGACGGTACGCATAGAATCACTTCCTTTGATTCCTTTGCTGATTTTCAATAGATGCTTTAATAACCGATAGGGGCGCACCACCAACCGTTGAAACAAAATAACGATTAGTCCAAAGAGTAGGTAGTTTTGTAGTCAGTGCTTGAATTCACTTCTTAGTACTCTTGATGATTGTCCCTTGATTCTTTTGACAGCCTTATGGATGCCGAATTGGGGGCAACCTAATTGCAAGTGTATGTGATCTGGCAGGGTTTGCATTTCAATGATTTCGACGTTTAGCTTAAGAGGCAACCTCTTTTACAATCTCCTTCAAGCGCTTCTCTACAGGGCCAACAATAACCTTGCGTCGATATTCAGGACACCATTCCACAGGGTACTTGCACGAACAGACTACATTTTTATTTGATTGATAGTTAGTGTTATCCATACCTGTATGATACACCCTTTAAGCTTATGACGCAAACATATGATCACCTTTCATTCCCATGGCTAAAGCAAGGGGCTTTTCGGTGCTATTCGGTAAAAAACAGGCACAAGGGTGACGATATCACACCATAAAACAATGTAAGGAATCATAGGTTATGATAGAATCAAATCAAGGAACCGGTTGACATAACCGGTTCAATCCCAAGGAAAAAGGGGGATGGAAAATGATCACGGTCAAGAACCTGTATCATTCCTACAGCAAGGACGACCAATATGCCGTCAAGGACGTCAGTTTTGAAATCAAGGAAGGGGAGATTTTCGGTTTCCTCGGCCCCTCCGGCGCCGGCAAATCCACCACCCAGGGAATCCTGACCGGACTGCTGCAGCTTCAGAAGGGAGAGGTGAATGTCGCGGGCTATGATGTCAAGCACATCAAGAACGTGATGTTCAACAAGATCGGCATGTCCTTCGAGCAGTCCAACGTCTACAGCAAGATGACAGGCAGGGAGAACCTGGCCTTCTACAGGAAGCTTTTCGATGTGGAGACCCGGGACCCCGAGGAGCTTCTGAAACTGGTGGGACTCAGTGACAAGGGGGATATCAAGGCAGGGGATTATTCGAAGGGAATGAAACACCGTCTGACCTTTGCCCGCTCCATGATCAACCATCCCACCCTCTGGTTTCTGGATGAACCGACCACCGGCCTCGATCCGGCCATCGCCTCTGAAATCAAAGGCATCATCAAAGAAGAAAACAAGAAGGGGGTCACGGTCTTCCTCACCACCCACAACATGTACATCGCCGATGAGCTTTGCGACCGGGTGGGCTTCATCGTGGACGGCCGGCTGGTCTTGATCGACTCGCCCAAGAACCTCAAACTCCAGTACGGTGAAAAATTCATCGAGGTGGAATACGTGGCCGGCGATGAAATCATCAAAGAATCCCTTTCCTTTGTGAACCAAGAGGATATCGGACGGTTGAAAATCATCCTCGACACTTATCCGATCCAAACCATGCATACCAAGGAGGCCACCCTGGAGGAAATTTTCATCAAGGTGACAGGAAGGGGCCTGGTTTAAGTGAAGCTGTGGTACAGTTTTCTCAAAGAACTTCAGTTGTCTTCAAAAAGCTGGTATTTCTATATCGAAGTCGGCATGGCCTTCGTACTGCTTCTGATCCTGCTCATTGCCGTCCCCGAGAAAAGCGACCCAAGAATCGACGAATACCTCTATGCCGGAGACCTCCCGCAGGACTACGTAGAAGTAATCTACAGGAGCATCCTGGACGAGGAGGATGAGGCCATCACCCCTCAGCAAGTCGAGGTTCAAGTCGGAGATGGGGTCTACGAAGCCGACCTTTTCGTCACGGATACCCGCAACCTCTACTTCATCCAGGATCGGGAGGCCCTCAGAATTCTGGCGGAGGAAGATCGGGAAATCGCCGTAGAAATCCTGCTCGGCAGTGAAGGCGACATGATCTACAGGTATTACCTGCAGGGCTATGAATCCCAAAGACTGAAAAACCTCTATATGATTCTCCACAACAACCTGGTCAGCCCCAGTTTCATCCAGCGGCACATGGAGACCCAGACCGTAAAAACCCTTGAAGAAAGTCCGGTGACCCTCAACAACAGGGAGAATGTCCTGCCGGTCTTTCTCACCTACAACGGCAGTCTGATGGGACTTTTCATCATCGCCGCCTATATTTTTCTGGACAAACAGGAGGGCATCATTCTCGCCTATGCGGTGACCGCCTCCAAGGTATGGCATTATCTTTTGAGCAAGATCGGCGTTTTGATGGTCACCATGCTGGGAACCAGTCTGATTCTCGTGGTCCCCATGATGGGATTTGGCGTGAATTATCTGAATCTCTTCCTGCTGGTGACGGTATCCGCCTTCGCCTTTTCATCCCTGGGCCTGGTTCTGACCTCCTACTACCGGGACATGATGCAGTCCTTCGGTGTCTTCTACATTCTCATCGTCTTTCTGATGATTCCCAATATTTCCTATTTCACCCCCAGCTGGGAACCCCAGTGGATCCATTTTCTGCCGACCTATCATCTGCTGGAGGGTTTCAAGGAAATCATCCTGGGCGGCGACGATATCCGATACCTCCTCAGCGTCTCAGGGGGATATCTGCTATGCGGCCTGGTGCTCTTCTGGTTTGCCAATCATCGATTCAAGAAAACCCTCACCATGGGTTGAGAGGAGGAAGACACAGTGAACCAAAAAATAATCGCGGTTTTTCTCCGGGATATGAAGGTCAGCCTCAGGGACTTCATCGCCCTCTACATCATCGCCTTTCCCCTGCTCTTCGCCCTGATCATCAATCTCTTCCTTCCGGGCATCAATGACTCCACGGTGACCCTCGCCCTCCTTGAAAACGATGACCCGGAGCATGTCGCCTATTACAGGGATTATGCGGTGGTGGAGCTTTTCGAGACCACCGAAGACATCCGGCACCGGGTGGCCAAACGGGACAATATCGTAGGAATCCTGCCTGAGAAGGGGGATTATCATATACTTGCCCAGGGAAACGAACCGGAGGGCCTCATCGACTATGTCAAAACCCTCAGGGCCTACGAATACTTCGGCGTGACTGCTGAGGACACCAGCGTCGAGCTGGTGGATTTCGGCCGGACCATCCCCCCCATGAAGAAGCTGTTCGTGAATGTCGCCATCATGCTGGGTTCGGTCCTCGGTGGCATGCTCATCGCCCTGAACATTGTCGAGGAGAAGGTAGACAATACCGTCAGCGCCATCAACGTATCCCCCATCTCACGAGGCGAATTCATCATGGGCAAGAGCATCATCGGCATCGTCGTGCCCGTGGCCGGACTCCTGGTCATGCTGGTGATCACCGGCTTCGGCACCGTGAACCTGCTTCAGATCATGCTCATGATGCTGGCCTCTTCCATCATCAGTGTCCTGGTGGGCTTCATTGAAGGAATCAACAACGATGACGTGATGAACGCCGCCGGCAATATCAAGATACTCTTTCTCCCCCTGATGGGATCCGTGGCCGCCGCAGAACTCCTGGCGGACAAATGGCAGAAGTTCTTCTACTGGATTCCCTTCTACTGGACCTACAAGGCCAATGACCTGATTCTTTCCAAGAGCGGGTCCTGGGGGGAGATTCTGCTTTATACCGCCATCGTGATCATGATCAGTTCCCTGGTTTTCCTGGTACTCGCACCGAAAATCAGAAAGGGTCTTGAGCATTGAAGTCCGCAAGGCCCAGCTTTCTAATAGCGATTGAATAGGATTGAAGGAGGGTTATAAGAGATGGATAAAATCAAACTTGAACCAAAGAAGCGGCTGTTGCTGCTCTTGCTGGCCATAGTGGTCATCGGCGGCATCGGGGCTATCGTCTTCTTGACGGCCTCTACCAAGGTCACCCTGGATGCAGCTGTCAAAGGGGACATCCACCGTGCCATTGTCGGCACCGGCAAGGTAGAAAGCGAACGCCGTCTCCTGCTCAAGGCGCCAGGAAGTAGTGAAGTCCTCTCGATTTTCGTCGAGGTCGGCGACGAGGTCCTGGCCGGGGATTCCCTGGTCAGCATGGACGACAGCACCCTCGACTATCAACTCAGATCTCTGGAATACCAGATCAAATCCCTGGAAAGCAACATCGCCTATCTGGCGGCACCCTACAACGAACTCACCCTGGAAAACTATGAAGGTTCAGTGAAAATCGCCCGGGAAAACTCCCTCAAAAGCCAGGATGACTATGACAAGGGCAAGACCCTCTTTGAGATGGGTGCCATCAGCCAGTCCGAACTCGACTCCCTGGAATTGCAAAGCACCGTCGCCCAGATGAACTACATCATGGCCCTCAACGAGTCCGATACCGCCTCCCGGGGAGGCGACACCGATGTCGTCCAGCAGTATCGTTTCCAGTTGGAGTCCCTGGTGGCCCAGCTCGAATCCCTGGAGGTCCAGATTCAAAAATACGAGATCAAAGCGCCCTTTGACGGCATTGTCAGCGATCTGTTCGTCGAAGAGGGTGAACTTGTCGCCGCCTTGAGTCCCGTGGTCCAGGTTCATGAGAATGACTACTACGTGGCCTCCAGGCTCTTTGAAGAGGACCTGGTCCTGATGGAAATGAAGGCTCCGGTAGCAATCACCTATGATACGACGGTGGTTGAAGGGGAGATTCGAAGAATTCATCCCATGATCCAGACCGTCATCTCAGACCTTGGGGTTGCCCAGCAAAAGGGCCTTGTAGAGATCGAGGTTGATGAGAAATTCCACCTGCTGGGCCGGGAAGTGGCCTTGACATTCATGCTCAACCGCCGGCAGGAGGTACTGACCGTGGCCAAGGAGGCGGTCTTCAGGCAGGACCAGAAGGACTATGTCTTTATAGTCCTTGAGAACAAGGCCCGACTCACAGAAGTGCTTGTAGGAGCCAGGGGCGACCGCCGTTATGAAATTCTTGAAGGCCTTGAAGAAAATGACCAGGTGATCATCCTCAGTCCGGAGGATGTTATCGAGGATGGCGACCGGATTTCCTATTGAAAAATCGCTTTTATCCCCTTACTCATAGCTTGAAATGCCTTGTCACCTGCCCTTGACAAGCAAAAGACAGTCCGCCATGATTCTACGGACTGTCTTTTGTTTGAAACTTATAGGGGTCTGATTTTCAAGACACAAAATTCGAATTTCTTAATGAAAACTTTCTTGCGTGTACGATTATCCAGATTGCTCAAGATACTTCTTCGCAAAGCCTATCTAACAAGCGACCACTTGTTGCTACGCTTATTTCCGATTTTTTTGTAGCTTCTTCGATACTGACTGTAGGCTTGTCAAACAAGCCTTCATATATTACGAGAGCATTCTCACTGGTACGCCCCATTGCATTAATTTTCTTCAGGTCTTCTTCGTGAATAGCAGCAATGCTTCTTGCAATCTCCACTGCCTCTTGAGCTGTTTCGATAACCCCAATGAATATTGGATAAACATTTATAGTAGGCTTGTTGGTTCTGTTTTATGAACTTTGACAAATACAAAGTTGGTTTATGCAAAATGTCATTAGCTTCCAAATAGAATGCTAGTGAACTACCCCCCTTTATAGAAGTGGGAGTAGTTCACCACTTTTTTTGTTTATTCTAATATGCTATTGATAATGGAAGCAAAAGAACCGCCCCCAACCTCACCTAAAATCCGGCAGGCCCTTGCGCTCCTGCTTTACACCATTGGCAAGAGCCAGTGCCTTTTTCCATGTTTTTTCTGTTTCATATTTGAAAAATTCACAGAGAGAATTCAGATCCTCGGTTTCGTCATACTTTTGCAGGCATTCGTAATATAATACCTTATCCTCGTCATAGACGATCAGTGGCGGATGGTTATGAAGCATGAGATAGTAATTCATCAGGGTCCTGCCCACTCGGCCGTTGCCGTCGGCGAAGGGATGGATATACTCAAACCTGGCGTGAAGATAGGCGGCTACTTTCAAGATATCCGGCCCGTCATATCTGTTTACTTCGGTAATGAGTTCATCCATATCCTTTTCCACATCTTCCGCAGCGGAGCCCACTTCATGGATGCCGGTTACATAATCGTGCTTTTTAAACTCGCCAGGGCGTTCCTCATTGGCGATGTACCTGCGCTCATCGTAGGTTCCTCCCGTGAGAACACTATGCATCTCCTTGATCAGTTGGATGCTGATAGGCTCCTGCTTCACAATTTTTTCCTTTAAAAACTCATAGCACAGCTTTTGGTTCTGCTGTTCAAACAGAGCGCGGGGACTCCCGGTGAAGCCCACCACCCGACCGTTTTCAAAGATTTCCCTGGTATCATGGTAGGTAATTTCCTCGTTCTCTATTTTCCCGGAATGAAAGGCAAAGAGGATTCGGAAGCTGTCCAGGTATTTATCCAAATCCTCGGCGGATGCGATTTTGTATGATTGCCAAAGTTCAACGACCTGATTGTATTGGTCCAAGAATACATCCCTCCTTTTTCACAGTATTTGTTATATTATACAGCAATTATCTGGTATTTAAGAAATTAATGCCGTCAGGTTAGGGTAGATAGTTATTTATCCACCCTTGATAGAGTAGAGCAGTGGGATTACCACCGCCCCCTCAT
>JAGYOH010000001.1 GCA_018399635.1 Clostridia bacterium | reverse complement strand
AGAAGATTAAGCTGAGAAGTGCTGGACTACGCGTGGTTTATAGTGTTATTCGAGATCAGAATAAGATGCTGATTGTAATCATTTCTATTAGAGATGATGAAAGAGTGTATAAAATAGCGCAGGCGAGAACGCGTCAACCGAATCTTCCCGAATGAGGCTTCCGTCATCCGCCTCATCGGGGCCCTGCTGATGGAACAGAATGAGAAATGGCAGACCGACCGCAAGTACTTCGAGATGGCTCTCTACTACCAGGCATTGACTGAATCCAATGGCTAAACCATGACTGCCGCTATCGCATAATCTACACTGCCGAGGAATTTACACTTTTATGGGATTGACTTTATAGATGGTCTGGTTCAACTTGCTATTGCAATTCTAGGTTCAAAACAAAATGGAAATTTGAAATATTTTGGAATGAAGAGTATATGTTCCGGAATTCTAACACTAGACTGTAAGCGCCGAATTCATGACAGAGCGTCTAGTTGGTGAAGCAGTTAGAAGTACCTTCCATCCGATCAATGATCACGTGGAGGATGCAAGGCCATAACTATTGATTTGAATGGATTTCAAGCACTTTTGGCCTGGTCAGTCAGTAGAGCCTGGGGTTATATGACAACAAACTTGAAAAACATCGATTATCTTGATTGCGGATTGTTGCGAACTGGATATGTTAAAATATGCATAACGTATTGACGGTGAAATTTCAAACTGGTAAACTTTAGGAAATGATGGATGGTCTTCTCCTTTCAAAGGCCTGTGGCGGATTGGAAGGATGACGGTCGATTTCCTTCAAGAACAAGACCCGCTTCATAATTCTTGTGCCGGAGAAGGTGAAACAAGGACCTTTCATCTGCTGTTGAAAATACATAAAAGGGGATGTCTCAATGCCAAAGAAAAAGGAATTATCAAGGTTGTGGTTGCTTGCGGTCGTCGTGCTTCTTGTTTTTTCACTCGCGGCCTGCAGCACTGAAAGTACGGCTCCTGAAGCGGAGGAACCGGCTGTTGAAGCAGAACCGGCGGTTGAAACAGAACCGGCGGTTGAAGCAGAGCCGGAGGTTGAAACAGAACCTGAGAACACCCGGATTGTCCTCAAGGACGTCCTGGGCAGGGAAGTGGTGCTTGAGCAAGCGGCCAGGAAGGTGGTGGGGACCCACAATCCGACCTTGAATGCCGCCGTGGTCCTAGGTGGTGGAGAGCGCTTTATGGGAGGTTTCGGCAACAAGGAGATGTCCAGAACCCTCTATGAAGCGGTCATGAAGGACTATGACAATCTTCCTCAAATCGGCAAGGGCGGAAGCATCAACTTTGAAACCGTGCTTGAAACCGGAGCTGATCTGGCAATTCTTCCGGAGAGGTTCAAGGACCAGGTGGCCCTTTTTGAAGAAGTGAATATGAAAGTAATCGTGGCCCTGCCCAGCGAGGAGAGCTTCGACACGGTGACGGCCAGTCTTGAACTGCTGGGTGAGGCTCTCGGGGTGCCGGAACGCGCCGAGGCGATCAACGGTTTTTTCAATGAAAAAATTGCAAAAGCCAGGGAAATCACCTCTCAAGTGGAGGATAAAAAGTCGGTGCTCTTCCTGGGGGGAAGTTCCGCCCTGTCAGTGGCCCCCAAAGCGATGATCCAGACCCAGCTGATTGAAGTCGCCGGTGGCATCAATGCGGTTTCCGGAGTGGATGTTTCAGGAGATTTTGCCGATGTGAACATCGAGCAGATCATCGAATGGAATCCGGATGTCATCTGGTATCCGGCCTACGCGGGTTATACGGCTGAAGATCTTTACAATGACCCCTCCTGGGGCAGCATCAGTGCCATCCAGAATAAAGAAGTCTATGCCTTCCCTTCCCTGCTGGAACCCTGGGACCAACCCACAGCCGCCTTGTCCTTGGGTATAGCCTGGGCGACCCACAATCTCCATCCTGACCTGTATACGAAAGCGGATATTCTCAAGGATGCCGATGAGTATTACAACCTGGTCTACGGCAAGACTTTTTCCAAAGAAGTCCTTGGGATTGAATGAAGGTTCCCCGCAATCTTGATAGCGGCATGGTGAAGAAAAATGGATTCAGGCAACAGCTGCTGCTGTTGTCTATCCTTTTGTTGGCAGGGATCTTTTTTTCTCTCAGCAGGGGAAGGTACAGCAATGACCCGACGGCGGTGGCGAAGGTTTTTCTGTATCAACTCGGATTTTTGGATCAGATTGATCCGGTCATGGAGAGCATTGTCTTCCATGTCCGCCTGCCGAGGATTCTGGCTTCTGTCATTATCGGCGGCATGCTGTCATTGTCGGGAGCAATCTATCAGAGCGTGTTCAGGAATCCCCTGGTATCGCCGGACTTGTTGGGAGTCAGTTCCGGGGCGGCGGTGGGGGCTGCCGGGGCGATTCTGTTGGGTGGTAGTCTGCTAACCCGCCAAATGATGGCTTTCACCGGTGGGTTGCTGGCTGTCACGCTGGCCACGACCATTCCCAGACTCTTCAGGAATTACTCCAACATGATGCTGGTACTGTCGGGAATCATCGTGGGCGGCTTCATGAGTTCGGTGCTGGGAATCATGAAATTCGTAGCGGAGGAACAGACGGAGCTTTCCTCCATCGTCTTCTGGCAGATGGGGAGCGTCGCCAATGTTCTGAGGCAGGAAATCCTGGGTATTCTGCCGGTTTTTGTCGCGGCTGCGACAGTCCTGATTCTCTTGTCCTGGCGGATCAATATTCTCTCCTTCGGTGAAGTTGAAGCCAGGACGATCGGGGTCAATACCAGAAGGGTCAGAGGAATCGTCATTGTCTGCGCAAGCCTCTTGACGGCCAGTGCGGTTTCCATCAGCGGGAATATCGGATGGATCGGTCTGGTCATTCCCCATCTGGGGAGGTTGATGATCGGAACCGACAATACCAGGTTGCTGCCTCTGACCCTGGTGATGGGAGGACTTTTCATGCTAATCATCGACACTCTGGCCAGAACGCTCTCGACAGTAGAAATCCCTCTGTCGATACTGATCGGTTTCATTGGGGCGCCGCTTTACGGCTACTTGCTGTACAAACAGCGAATAAAGGTGGAATGATACCATGAAGATTGCCCTGAATCAGGTGAGTTTCTCCTATGACGGAAGCAGACGGATTTTCGATGATGTCGACCTTGTGGTTGAGTCTGGAGAAGTGGTGTGCATACTGGGACCCAACGGCATCGGCAAAACCACTCTCCTGCATTGTATGACCGATCTGCTCAGGCCTAGCCGGGGGACCGTCACCATTGACGACCAGAATATCGACACATTGACCCCCTTGGAGGTGGCGAGGGTGGTCGGATATGTCCCCCAGCTTCTCCAGACGTCCTTCGATTATACCGTTCTGGAGTATGTGGTCACCGGCCGGGCGCCCTGGCTGGGGATTTTCGAAAAACCCGGTGAAGAGGCCTATCTTAAGGCGCAGGAGGCCCTGGAGAAGCTGGAGATCAGGCATCTTGCCCACAAGCCCTATACCCGGCTCAGCGGAGGTGAACTTCAACAGGTATCCATCGCCCGGGCCATCACCCAGGAGGCACGATTCATTCTGATGGACGAACCGACGGCACATCTGGATTACGGCAATCAACTGAAGATCCTCAGGATGGTCAGGGAACTGGCGGGTCAGGGTTATGGCATCGTGATGACCACCCATAATCCGGACCAGGCCATCATGCTGGAAGGCAAGGTGGCGGTTTTTGACCGGCATTCAAGGTTCAGTTTTGGAGCCTGGGATCAGATTCTGACCGACAAGGTACTGAGCGAGATTTACAATGTGCCCCTGAAACTCCTGGAAGTGGCGGGGCATTCGAGAAAGGTCTGCATTCCGCCGGACCTGGAATAATAAGATGAAAGCAGGGATAAAATGATAATGGATAATGTATTGAAGGCGGCAAGGCCCTATTTGAAGAACATGATTGTCAAGGATGCGGTTCTGGGTTTGTCCTTGATCGGCATCGAACTCGACAACGGAGACGTCGGACTTTCCTATATGCTGCGTGACCGGTTGCCTTCGGGATGTTCCTCCTTCGGCTTTGCCCAGGACATCATCGGGAAAAATGCCTACGAGGTGGCCAGGCTGGCGGTCACGGGTGAGGATGACGCCCAAAGGGGACTGGGAATGGCTGTCCTGAACGCCGGCAGCCGCCAACTCGATCTCCCGGATGATGACAAAAGCACCCCCTGTTTCGGTCTCGAAATCCATCCTGAAGACATGGTTGGAATGATCGGATTCATTGAACCAGTGGCCAGACAGTTCGCCCAGGCGGCCAAGAAAGTGATTATCTTTGACAAGGGCATCACCCTCAGCGGCGGCGAAGCGACCATGAAAATCCATCCCATGGAAGACCAGGAGAAACTGTTGCCGGAGTGTGACGTGGTGATCATCAGCGGCACCACTATGATCAACCAGACCCTCGAGGAATTGCTGGACTGGTGTCAGAACGCCCGGGAAATCGTCCTGGTGGGATCCTCCACCCCCATGTATCCCGAGGCCTTCAAGGACACCGGCGTCACGGTTCTGGCCGGGTCCTGGTGGGACATTCGTCAAAAGACATCCTTGTTCAAGAAAATCTCCCTTTCCGGTGGTATCAGTCACGTTTCCAGTGCCATGATGAAAAAGGCCGTGAAGGTTTAGATTTTTTAGAACCATTTTATAAGACCTATAGCTGTTACGGCTATAGGTCTTTTGAGGCGGTCATGAAAATCTTTTGCGTTGGGGTCGAAGGTGCTGGTCTGCAAAGGAGGCACCCCTCAAGAAGGGGTCAAGGCCTGGGTTGAATTTTTCTTTTTCGGATTTGAGCCGATGCAGGCGGATTCGGCAATTGAAATGAATGCGGCGATCATTTAAAATTTGTTCAAAGAGCGGGTAATATGATAGACTGAGAAAAATCCCATTGAAAAATCCCGGTGATTATTCAAGAGAATCCCTGTGGATGACTGGAGTATGCCATGACTAAAAAATTGATCAGATTCTCTACCTGGTTGCGAAATTTTTTTTTGTTCCTCGTTTTTCTGCTGATTCTGGGAATCGGTGGTCGATTGGTGGGGATCATCATTCATCCCGAAGAATTGCGTGTGGCCGATGGCACCATTGATTTCTCCCAAAGGCCTCTGCAGGGCCATGAGGTCGTCAATCTCAACGGTGATTGGGAAGTCTACTGGCAGCAGTTCCTGTATCCGGAGTCCTCAGGCAAGGTCGGCGGGCCGGATCTCTACGGCAGAGTGCCCGAGGTCTGGAATACCTACGCCATTGACGGGGAAGATCTTCCGGGTTTCGGATCAGCTTCCTATCGACTGGTCATGGAGGGTGTGCCCGTCGGTGTTCCCTTGGCGTTTCGCCTGGATTCCGTTTCCACGGCCTACGAGATGTACGTCGACGGTGAACTGAAAGCCAGCAACGGCAGGATCAGTCATGAGCCCGGTGGGCATATCCCTGAAAACAAGCCCCAGTGGTTCTATTTTGAGGCTTCAGAGGATACCGTGGAGGTGGTGGTGCAGGTCTCCAACCACCTCTATGCCAGAGGCGGCATCTGGTATCCGATCCAGTTGGGGACCCTGGAGGGCATCAAACAGCTGGAGAACCGGATACTGTTGAAGGACGGCCTTCTCATCGGCAGTCTTCTCGTCATGGCCATCTACCATTCTTTGTTTTTTTTGATTCTCAAGGACGTTCGGAAGAGTCTGGTGGTCATTCTGCTCTGTGGGGTGGCTGTGCTGCGAATCAGTCTTTATGGGAGTTATCAGATTTTTACGGTCTATCCCGAACTGCCCTATGAATTGCTGGTGCGATTGAACTATTTCACCCTGCTGTGGTTTCCGGCCCTGCTCTACACGGCCTTCAAAGAATTGTTTTTTGACCGAAGCCGCCTCAAGAAGGAGTGGCTTCTGAACACCTATACCACGATCATGACCCTTCTGATTGCCATAACGCCGGTTTCGGAATTCACCGCTTGGATCCACGTCATGGAGGCTGTGATCATAGTAGTTGCTTTCAGGGCCTTGTGGCTGTACTTCAAGGCGATTCCCGTCTATCGGACCGGATTGCTTGTGATGATCGGAGGGTTTCTGGTCTTCGCGATGAGTGTCCACGATATGCTGCTTCAGGACAATAAGATTGTCAGCCCCTTGGGAGAACTCACCTCAGTGGGTGTCGTGATCCAGATGTTTCTGATTTCCATCTCGACCTCTTATGACTCCTTGGAATCCTATCGCATCAGAAAACAACTGAAGGAGGAACTTCAGGAGTCCAGAGAAAAACAGGAGCAATTGGAAAAGCATGTGATGAATCGTCATCATCAGCTCACCGAGGATAAGAATCAAAAGCCGAATATCGGACTGGTCACGGTCAATGAATTCCGGTACGAGGAAGTCAAAAGCAGACTTTCTCCCTGCGGTTATCACGTGGTCAGAATCGAAGACAGCCTCGATGGGTTTTCCATACTCCTTCAACCTGAGCCGGTCAATCTTCTGGTTCTGGATGTTCGGGACAATCCCCGTCAGGGGTTGAACAGTCTCAAGCAGTTGAGAGAACTGATCCCTAAGGAAATCATGCCGGTGATTCTGATTTCAGAAATCGGTCAGGAGAATTATATCGCCGAGGGGCTCACCAATGGCGCATCGGATTTTTTGACCATGCCCTTCAAACCCTGGGAACTCAAGACCCGGGTGAAGAACCTGATTTATTTGTCGGTCTCGTCGGAAAAACTGCTGGCCTCTCAACTGATGTTTCTTCAGGCCCAGATCAAGCCTCATTTTTTATTCAATACCTTGAGTGTTCTCGCCTCCATGGCGGAGGTCAACCCGCCCATGACCAAACAACTGATTCATGACCTGGCGGACTATCTCAGGGGGGGTATCGACTTTGAATCAACCACCGGCATCATCCGGCTTTCAAGGGAGATTGGAATCGTCAAGGCCTATGTCAGTATCGAACAGGCGAGATTCAGGGATCGAATCAATTCCGAGTTTTACTTGGAAGGAGATCTAGAGGTGGAGGTCCCCCTTCTGACGATCCAGCCCCTGGTGGAAAACGCCATCCGGCATGGCATTCTGCCAAAGACTGAAACCGGAAAGGTCCTGGTTTCAGTGGTCAATGACGGCCACCGCGTCGTGATTGAAGTCAAGGATGACGGCATCGGCATGGCTCCCGAAGAGGTGGAAAGGATAAAACGCGGGATTGCCGTCTCTGAATCCGGAATCGGATTAAGCAATATCCAGAGGCGGCTTCAGGTCCTGTTCGGATCAAGTCTTTCCATAGAAAGTGTTCAAGGCCGGGGAACTGCGGTTTCCTTCAGCATCCTGGCCAGAAAGGAGGTTAAACCCGATGAAAGTGCTGGTCGTTGATGATGAATCCTATGTGCTTGAAGAAATTATCGGCTATCTCAAGGCCTATGATCCCTCCTTTGTCATCAGAGGCTTCAACAATCCCTCAGAGGCCCTGGCTTTGTGTGAGTCCGATCCCCCGGATCTGGCCTTTTTGGACATCGAGCTCTCAAGCGGCAACGGCATAGAACTGGCTCATGCCCTGTTGGCCTTGAATCCCGATCTGAAAATCGCCTTTGTCACCGCCTACAACAACTTTGCTTCGGAGGCCTTCGAGGCCCATGCCATTGATTACCTGCTCAAGCCCATGAGGGTGGAAAGACTCCATCAAACCCTGAAAAAAATGCTGGATGAACTGAAAAGGGGAAGAGTTTCCGGGAATCGCGACTCGAAGGAGGAACTCAGCATCCGGATTTTTGGCGAACTCAGGATGAATTTCGGGCCATCAACCATTGCCTTCAAGCGAAAAAAATCGGCGGAGCTCTTCAGTTTTTTGCTGATTCATAGGGGGATGCCACAGCACAAGGACCTTCTGATCGAGGCCCTCTATCCGGACATGACCTATCCGAGGGCCGTCACCCATCTGCAGACCGCTGTCTACTCCATGAGAAAATCACTGGGCGGTCTGCCTGAAAAAAAGGTGGGGATACACTATGCCAATGAGGCCTATGCATTGGAAATCCATCCGGATTATTTCGACCTGGAGGCCTTTGAATCCGTCGTCAAGGCACCGGACAGCAGACTTCTGAAAATCTACAAAGGAAGAGTTTTTCAACAGGAGAGCTGGTTCTGGGCCCTGCCTATGCAGGAAAAGTTTGAAGGGCGTTTTATCCTGGCCCTGGATGAAATCATCAGATTCTCCTATGAAAGAAGGGATACCGAGGTCTTCACCGAGGCGGTCTGGCGGGCCCGCCCCCTCCTGATCGAGGAGGAGGAACGTTTTGCAGAATACAGGGAAATGGTCAGGGCTTATCTTGGTGCAAGAACTGAAACAAAGTGGATGAGGTTTTCGGAGGAGAGTTGACAAGGAGTGTGAAATTTTTTCCGGACAAGACCGGACTGAGAAAGACGATGATATCCGGGGTGTGGGACATGTTTCCCGGACCAGAGAAAAAAGTGGTAGAGGATATAGGGTGAAAAAGGGCAGGAAGCCGGTATGACTTCTTGCCCTTTTTATCAAAGCGGTCCTGGGAAATCGCATCAGAGTTGGATTGATCCGATTTTATCCGCCAGGCGTACGAACCGGTCCCTGGTGATGAGGATGGTCTGGCCTTCCCTGAGAATCAAGTCTTCGTCACTGAGTCGGTTCAAATATCGGTAAAGGGTCCTTTTGTCGACATGGAGGGCGTCGGCGATGAAGGCCTTCTTTTCCTTGATCCGGTGGGGAAAATCCTGACCCAGGGATTTGTTGTACAAGTACAGCAGCAGGTTTTCGTAGGCGCTGACAGAGGTTCTTCGCTCAAAAGCGGCAATGAGCCTGTTGGAAAATCTGGCCAGATAGTGCATGATGGCTTGTGAGATTTCGGGGTCCTCGTAGAGGGCCTGCAAAAATAGTTCCCGGTTGACTTCTATGAAAAGACAGTCGGTGAGGGTATGGACCGCCGCCCGGGAGGTTGTTTCTTCGCTGAGGACCTCGATGAGACCGAAAATCTGTCCACCGGACAAGGTGTCTGAGATGACCCTGCGGCCTTCGAGGGTGAAATGAAGGGTATAGGTGGTCCCCGAAATCAGTATGTAAAGTTCACGGAGGGGGTCTTTTTGGTGGAGAAGGCCTTCCTGGGGTCTCTTTTGCATGAGTTTCAAGGATCGGGATTCTAGGCCGGACAGACGGGTCTTCATGTCCTGCAGGGATTCACCCTGCTGGTTGAAAGCAAGGTCCAGAATTTCCTTCAAGGTCTGGTTGAAAATTTTCGACACCCCCTTAAAAAAAGTGACAAATGTCATTTATTTGAGTGTACCACATGGATTATACTCAAGACAATAGCAAAAATTATCGCGACGAGAAGGGGGTCATGAGTTGAAAATCTATCAAAAACATGAAGAAACCAGGGAAGACGTGCTTCAGATCATTCAAAATCCCAGTCTGACCTATGAGCAGCAGACCTTTGCCCTGGCAAAGCTTGCGGAAAATCAACTGCCGCTGCCGGTGGGGGAGGATGAGACCATCCTTGAACTCTTTGAAAAGGGGATCATCTGTGACCTCGACGAGGGTCATGCACCCTATGCCCCGAGGTACATCCTGCCGGATTATGACAAGCTTTTCAGGGAAGGTTCGAAGTTTCTTCGCCTGGATCCACCGAAAAATCTCCTGGAGGCCATCCAGACCCTGCAGATTTTCTACCACCATGTGCCCTCCATCACCCGGTTTCCGGTTTACCTGGGCCGGATCGACCGTCTCCTGGACCCCTTCATCGAGGATAGGGAAGTGGCCCGGGAGCAGATCAAATGGTTCCTGATCCACCTTGACCGCACCATCAACGACAGTTTTTCCCATGGGAATGTGGGGCCCGAGTCAACGGTGGCCGGGGAACTGATCATTGATCTGATTCAGGAACTCCAGAACGTGACACCCAATCTCACGATTTTGTATGACAAGGAAAAGACCAGTGACGATTTCGCCCTCTCCTGTGTGGCATCTTCACTGGTCTGTGCCAATCCTGCCTTTGCCAATGACAAAATCTTCCGCAGGGATTTCAAGGGAGATTACGGCATCGCCAGCTGCTACAACGGTCTCCCCATCGGTGGCGGCGCCTTCACCCTCTCCAGACTGAGGCTCAATAAAATCGCGGGAGAATCCAGCTCAAGGGCGGACTTCTTTGACCGCCTGCTCCCCCTGTCCATCGATGCGCTGTTGAGACTGATGGAGGGTAAAATCAAATTTTTAGTTGAAGAGACCCCCTTCTTCAAGTCCAGTTTCCTCGTCAAGGAGGGCTTTGTGGATCTGGATCGATTTGTCGGACTCTTCGGTCTTGTGGGCATGGACGAAGCGGTGGATACCCTGATGACAGTAGAAGGTCTTGACCTGGTTTACGGCCGGGATTCCGAGGCCAATGCCCTGGCCCTGGCCATCCTTGATGTCATACAAAAGCGGGTGGGTGAATTCAGAAGCAAGTACGGCAAAATCTGGAATCATCGCTTCCTCCTCCACTCCCAGGTGGGAGCGGCGGGAGATGAGGGGACCACCGCCGGGATGCGGGTGGCCATTGACAAGGATATCCCCCTTTACGATCACTTGAGACAGGCAGGCCAGGTTCATCCCTACTTTCCATCCGGAATCGGCGATCATTTCCCCTTCGATTATACCGCCAAGGCCAACCCCCAGGCGGTCCTCGATATCTTCAACGGCGGCTTCGAGTCCGGAATGCGCTATATTTCCGCCTATTCCGAGGACGGAGACATCATCCGGGTCACGGGTTACCTGGTGAAAAAATCAGATCTAGAAAAATTCAACCAGGGGGAACAAATCAGCTACGACACCATCCAGTACGCCAAGGATCCTCTGGAGAAGCACGGTATCCTCAACCGGAAAGTGGTGGGTGTGGATGGCTGAGGCCCTGATACAGAAGATCATTGACAGCAGTGTGGTGGACGGTCCCGGCAACCGCACCGCCATCTTTTTCCAGGGTTGCAACTTCAATTGCACCTACTGCCACAATCCTGAAACCATTTCCTTGACATCCGAAACCGCGATCCTGATGACCCTTGAGGAGGTTCTTGAAAGAATCAAGGGCAATCTGCCCTTTATCCAGGGCATCACCGTCTCGGGGGGTGAATGCACCCTGCAAAGGGATTTCCTTCTGCCTCTTTTCAAGGAGACGAAAAAACTAGGCCTCAGCAACTTCATCGACAGCAACGGCGGCATCTCCTTCGAGGGCATGGCAGAACTTCTGGCATACACCGACGGGGTGATGCTGGACATCAAGGCCGTAGACCCTTCGGCCCATCTCAGTCTTACAGGACATCCGCCTGACGTGGTCCTTGACAACGCCCTCGGACTGGCGGCCGGGGGAAAGCTCTATGAGATTCGAACCGTGGTCATCAGGGATGTTCTTGATAATCCGGGGATCGTGGAGGCGGTTTCAAGAATGCTGAAGCCCTATTTGAAGGATCATGAAATCCGCTACAAGTTGATCCGGGTGAGAAGCCACGGGGTGAGACCGGCATACCAGAATCTGCTGCCACCCCGGGAAAAGGAAATGGAAAAACTCAAAGCCATTGCCGTGAAGGCGGGTTTTTTAGAGGTCACCATCATCTAGGCGGGGACGTGTCAAAAGCGTCCGCCGCTTTTTTGTTGTGCAAAAGGCTGTCCTGCAATTCCTGCAGCCGGGCTCTTTCAAAAAGGATGAAAATCATCTACAATTTAATCAGGAGATTGAGGGGGTGCGGATCAGCCGTCAAGAAACGGCTTGTGCAAGTCCCCTTGAAATAACGACAGAAGAGGTTGATGATGGAAATTTTTTTGGATTGTCTGCCCTGCATGCTGCGACAAGCCTTGGATGCAGCCAGGATGGCCACGGAGAATGAATCGATTCAGGAGAAGATCATGGTTGAAACCCTGGGAATCCTTTCGGACTATAGGAATTATGCCACGGCTCCTGAACTGTCGGAGGTGATTCAGGACAGGGTCAAGGCCCTGACCGGAGTGGCGGACCCCTACAAGGCCGTCAAGGAAGCGGATATTGAAAAGGCCCTCAGGGTGGTCCCCCTGATCAGGGCCTACAGTGATGAGGGGGAAGCATCGCTTTTGAGAGCCCTCAAGGTTTCTGCCACTGGAAATGTCCTCGATTCAGCCCTGTATCTGGATTACGACCTTGAAGAAAGACTCAAGGAGGAGCTGGAAAGACCCTTTTCCCTTTCAGATTATGAGGTTTTCAAGAAAAGTCTGGACACCGCCGGGGAGATTCTGATCATCGCCGACAATGCCGGGGAGGTGGTCTTTGACCGGATTCTGGTGGACCGGCTGTTGAAGACCCATGGGGTGGTCTATGCGGTGAGGGAGAGACCCATCCTCAATGACGCCACCCTGGAGGAGGCTCAAAGTGCCGGCATTGGCGAAGGGGTGATTCTCATGTCCACGGGCTGCGGCACACCGGGAACGGTGATGACCGGGGCGAGTCAGGAGTTCCAGGAGGTCTATCGCCGGGCGGATCTGGTGATCAGCAAGGGGCAGGGGAATTTCGAAGCCCTTTCAGACCCTGACCGCGAGGTCTATTTTCTCTTGAAGGCCAAGTGTCAGCGGATCGCCAGGGCCCTGGGGGTGGAACTCGGCGGATATGTTTTCAAGAGAGTCGAAGGAAGGTGAAGAAATGACACAGGATCGATTGTATGATCTCGGAGGATGGGGCCTGTCTGAAGAGACCCGGGAAGAAGCCTCCCGCTACAGGGAGGGGGTGGTGGCCCGGGTCATGGAGGAGCAACGGGGTCTTTATCGGCTGCTGACCGAAGCCGGTGGCCTATCGGCCCGGATTTCGGGAAAGTTCAGGTTCCAGTCCCGGAGGCCTTCTGATTATCCGGCGGTGGGGGACTGGGTCGTGGTTTCTGAGGCATCGGGAGTGGGAGTGATCCACCATCGGCTTGAGCGGACCAGCAGCTTTGTGAGAAGGGCGCCGGGGAGACGGGAGGAGGCCCAGGTGGTGGCCGCCAACATTGACGGTGTGTATATCTGCATGGCCATGAGTGAGGATTTCAATCTCAGGCGGCTCGAGCGTTACCTGGCCGTGGCCTGGGACAGCGGGGCCGTGCCGGCGGTGATTCTCACCAAAAAAGACTTGTGTGACAATCCCGAGGAGATGACAAGACGGGTGGAGCAGGTGGCCCCGGGCGTCGAGGTCACGGCCCTTTCCGTGATGACGGAGGAGGGGCTTGAAGCCCTCGAAGCCGCCATTGAACCGGGCAGGACCATCGCCTTTATCGGGTCTTCCGGAGTGGGGAAGTCAACCCTGATCAATCGACTGAGGGGTTCGAATGAGTTGAGAACCAGGGACCTTCGAAAAATCGGCAAGGGGAAGCATACCACGACCCATCGGCAGCTTTTCAGGCTTGAAGGCGGCGGTATGGTCATCGATACCCCCGGCATGCGGGAACTGGGGGTGGAGGGCGCGGATTTCGACCACAGCTTCAGGGATATCGAGGCCCTCAAGGACAAGTGCCGATTTGCCGACTGCAGCCACACCACCGAGGCAGGCTGCGCCATCAGGGAGGCTCTTGATTCAGGAGACTTGGACTGGGAACGTTTTGAAAACTATCTCAAGCTTCAAAGAGAAGCCGACTATGCACGGATGAATTCGAGGGAAATTGAAGAGGAAAAGATCAAAAGGATGTTTGGCGGCAAGGAGGCCATGAAACAGCGGCAAAAGGCGATCAGAGACAAGAACCGACGCTGACTCCTGGGAACCGGAGTCTGCTGACCCGTGATTCCGGTCATCGCTTGCGGAATCGATGAAGGGCAGGCCGGCGATGTGAAAAAAGCGGCAAGGGATTGCCCCCTTCACGGCCTTGGAAAAACACACTTACTGCAATTCAAAAATCAAGGACCTCGCCGGGTGATGCGGCGGGTTTTTTTTGTGAAATATTTTGAATAAGCCATATGGACTATACATTTCATTTCGGAATGTTAGAATGGTCATATATGCAGATATAATTCGGATAACGAGAGATAAGAAAAAATGCGCGGGCGTGATGGCGCATTGAGAGTCCCTGTCCTGCCTTTGGCTTGAGGGACGGGCTTATATCAACTTATGAAAAAAGGAGGGAGAATGGATTTGAATCAAAGAAATTTGGGATTCACATTGATTGAATTGATAATCGTCATTGCCCTGCTGGGCATTTTGGCTGCCATGGCGGTGCCCAGGTTTTCTGCCTTTGTCGATCAAGGTCGAATCGCCGCGGATCAGGCTACCCTTAGAAACCTGAATACGGCCACCTGCGGGTACAAGATCCTGAGAAGACCTTCAACCGTCGATGTCTTTGAAGGCATCCATGAAGATGACCAGAGGATGGCCGTCCTTGTCACGGAGGGTTTTTTGAATCAGGTGCTGGAGCCTCAAAAACCTGATGCGCAATTTCTGTGGCACATTGACGCTCAAAAATGGCTCTACAGTCTTTTTGTCGTAGCAAATGAGGCTTCGCTTCATTATGATTTCAAGACGACGGAGACGGAGGATTTCACCTACAGTGACTGGGGTGGCGGTGGTGGCGGCACCTGGGAAGTGGACGAAAACGGTCTGCACACGACGGGGACCAATGGCAGCGATCTTCTGTTCATCGGCAACAGTGCCGAAGAATATACGCTGAGGACGGCCTTCAAGCTGGGGGATGATTCGGGCGGTTCAGGGGGAATGGGGATGTTTTTCGAGACGGTACTCGATGCCGATGACGATAACCGGGATACGGGCTACATCCTTCAATTTGACAGAGGTTACAGTGAAATCATTCTTCGGAAAAGAGTCAACGGCAGCGAGAGTTCAAGCCAGGGTGCGGAAATTGTCCAGAGAATCGGAAATAAAAGCACCTCTACCACGGTCAATGAAACGATACCGGACAATGATGACAGTGGTTGGTGGGAGGCTGAAAAGGAAATCAGCATCACCGTCACAAAAAGCGAAAACGAAGGTAAAAAACGGGTGTCCATCAGCCTTGACGGTGTTGAGATTCTGACGGATTTTGAAATAGAGAGTGATATCGATCCCATGAACAACCACACGGGCTTCAGGGGATGGAACGGTGTTCCAGTGAGTTTTTCTGAACTGACCGTTGAAGCAATCGAATGACAGGGGGACCTGATTCAGGGGACAAGTCATTTGAGGCCTTGGAGAAAAGGAGACAAGAGATGAAAAAGCAAAGGCATGGCACGGCCCCGAAAAGCCTGTCCATCCGGTGGATCCTTTTTTTGATTTTCCTGCTGATATTGTCAGTTTCAATAGCTGGAATCTCCCATGTGATTTTAAGCAATTGGAGGACCTCGGCCCGGGAGCATACGGCCAAAGTGGCCGGAGATCTCAACGAAGAGATCCATGAAAACATCCTGGAATTCATGTCAATCCCCGAGCACATGAATCTTTTGAATCAAAAGATCATCGCCAACGGGATACTGGATCTTGAGGACACGGTTTCTAGAGAGAAATTTTTTTTAGGGGTGCTGGCGTCTTACAGTGAAGATATCTACAGCTTCAGTTACGGGACGGCCGAGGGTGAGTACTACGGTGCAAGAAGAAACCCTCAAGGCGATCTGGAGATCATGCGCAATAATGCCCGAACCGGTGGTGTCAGCTGGTATTATTCGGTCAATGAGGATTTGACAGCCGGGGAGCGAATCGTGGTGGCTGGAAAATTCGATCCCAGGACAAGGGACTGGTACAAGGCGGCGGTCTCCACGGGGGGCTTCAGTTACTCGCCGGTCTACAAGCATTTCGTCATGGATGATTTGACGGTTTCAGCCGCCGTTCCCGTCTATGATTCACAAGGGGAGGCCAGGGGGGTTCTCGGAGCCCATATGCTGCTTTCCGGCATCGACCGCTTTCTTGAAGAGATCGTTAAGGACAGGGACGGCTTTGCGATTATCCATGAAAGGGATACTGGATATTTGATTGCCAATTCCCTTGGTTTTGAAAATTTCAAGATCGGGGCGGAGGGCAGCTACGGGAGAATCACCCCGGGAGAGATTGAAAATCCCGTCATGCAGGCAGTGGCAGGTTCATTGGAGGATTCGGGCCCAGGATCCTTTGAAATGACCATAGGGGATAAGGCGTATTTTGTCAATTCTGAAGTCATCGCAGGATCCAATATCGACTGGGTCCTGATTTCAGCAATTCCTGGGAAGCCCTTGATGAGCAGGGTCGATGCAACCATCGATGCCATCATCGTGATGGTCTTTTTCATCGCCCTCTTCGCCCTTTTGGTTTACTATCTGGCAACCAGAATCATCATCTCCCCCGTGACCGATCTGCTTGAAGCGAGTGAAGCAATCTCCACGGGGAACCTTAGCCGGCGGGCGAGAATCACCCGATTGGATGAAATCGGGAGAATTTCCCTGGCCTTCAACAAGGTTGCGGACTCCCTTCAATTTCTGATCGTCAACCTGGAGGACACGGTGGCCAGGCGCACCGGTGAACTTCAGCATACAAAGGATCATCTTCAAAGAAGTGCGGAAAAGCTCCGGCTATTGCTGGATTCAGCCGCCGAGGCGATTTTCGGCGTCGATTTGGAGGGAAGATGCACCTTCACCAATGCCAGCTGCCTGAAAATGCTGGGCTATGACCATGAAAATGACCTGATCGGCCAAAGTATGCATGAATTGATTCATCATTCGAAGCCTGACGGAAATCCCCTGCCGGTTGAAGCATGCCTAATGGACAGGGCATACAAAGAGGGTGTCAGAGCCCATGCTGACGATGAGGTGCTGTGGCGGGCGGACGGGACTTGCTTTGAAGTGGAATATTTCTCGTATCCCCAGTATCAGGGGGACAAGCTTGTCGGCGCTGTAATCAATTTCATGGATATCACTGATCGGAAACGTCATGAAGAACGGATCAGATTCCTGAGCCTCCATGATGAATTGACGGGACTCAAAAACCGCCATTTTATCGAAGAACTGATCAAGGAATACAATAGCCTCGATGAGGTGCCCGTTACGGTGATCGTCGGCGATATCAACGGGCTTAAACTGACCAATGATGTTTTCGGACACCGGGCCGGGGACGATTTAATCAAAAGGGCTGCAGAGATTTTAAGGCAGTCCACAAGAGAAGAGGATGCCATTGCCCGGGTCGGCGGGGATGAATTTTTGATTCTGTTGCCGGGTATCGGTGAAGACGAGGCCGGAAATGTGATGAAGAGAATTCACAAGGGCTTTGAAGAGGCAGTCATCGATGTGGTAAAATTTAACATTTCCCTGGGGAGTGATACCAAGGTCGTCCCGGGCAAATCCCTTGAGGAAATCATGACCAATGCCGAAAACGCCATGTACAAGGAAAAAACCTTGAATCGAAACAGGATCAACCAAAACCTCATTCGCAGTTTCATGGAGACTCTGCATCAGAGAAGCCGGGAGGAGGAGGCGCATTCCGTGGCGGTGGCCAGTCTTTGTAAAAAAATCGCTTCCGCCCTGGGCCTCGAGGCCGCCGAGATCCACAGAATGGAAAAGGCGGGATACCATCACGACATCGGGAAAATCGTCATCGAGGAGGAAATGCTCAACAAACATCCCCTGGGGGAGGAAGAACTGGAAAAGATGAGGATTCACCCGATCGTCGGCTACAGGATTCTCAATCTCTTTGACGAGACTCTTGATATCGCAGAGGGTGTCTACAGCCATCACGAGCGCTTCAACGGCGAGGGCTATCCCAAGGGTCTCAAGGGGGAGGAAATCCCTCTCATGGCCCGAATCATCGCTGTGGCCGAGGTCTACGACCGGATGGTGAACCCCTATGGACCGTCACCTGTCAGCCGGAAGCAGGCAATGATGGCAATCAAGGAATCAAGTGGGACTTATTTTGATCCCGCTGTCGTCGAGGCGTTTTCAAGGAGTTTTTCAATGAAGAGGAGTTCGACCGAAGGGAGTGGAGACATTTAAAAATGTCTCTTTTTCGTAAAAATTTCGCAGGGGGATGCATGATTTTTCACATTGGGTTAAGATAGAAGCAAGGTGACAAAGGATCCTCAAAGTTTGGATGAGTTGTATTGCATGCCTCTTTGACCAGGGGAAGGCTTCTTGAATCCGTGTGGTTGAGCAGGGGGCTCCAAAGCACGGAATCAAATGGTCAAGACCAACTGTTTCAGACCGCTGAAAAAGGAGCTTGAATTCCCCAAGACTAGAGTCATGAATGAGCGGTTTTGGTACATGAAAGGCCTTTGAAGCCGGAAAAGGGAGTGAAGACTGTGATTCAAGAAATCGCACCTAGAATATTCGATAATGGTTTCAAGAACCGAAAGGCCGTACCGGAGGATTTGTTCCTGGCCTACCAGGAGGATGAAGTGCTGGTCAATGGGAAAAAGGACAAGCTCTGGTACCCTTCATTTGCCGATTTTGAGGAAAGTCATCCTCACCTGAAGGCCGCGGCCCAGTTCCTTTTCACCGTGGATGACGTTCATTACTTTCTGGTGGAGGAGAAGGGACTCGATGCCGTGGCGGGTTGGAACTATGTCTCCACCAGCCGGTTTCGAAGTGAGAAAAAGTTCTGGCGGTCCTTTCCCGGGGCAGTGGGGTGGCAGCTCAATCGGTGGTATGAGAACCACGGATACTGCTCAAGATGTCGGGAGCCCATGGGGCGCGGAATCGGGGAGCGTCATCTTCAGTGCCCTTCCTGCGGCCTGAGGATTTATCCCACCATTTCACCGGTGGTCATTGTGGGAGTCACCCATGGAGACCGGCTGCTGCTGACCAGGTACGCCGGCCGGGATTACGGAGGCTATGCGCTGATAGCCGGTTTCGTGGAGATCGGAGAGACTCTGGAGGAGGCGGTCAGTCGGGAAGTCATGGAGGAAGTGGGGCTTGAGGTCAGGAAAATCAAGTACTACAAGAGTCAACCCTGGCCCTTCACCGACACCCTGCTGGCAGGTTTTTTTGCAGAACTTGCCGGAAAGGCCGTCATCAGCCTCCAGGAGGATGAATTGTCCCAGGCGGTCTGGGTGTCAAGAGAGGATGTGCCCGATGATGAGGGAGGAATCAGTTTGACCGCAGAAATGATGGCCACCTTTAAGAAGGGTTTTCTCTGGCGATAGAAAAAGGAAGCTGGCCGCTCTTGATCAAAAGAATACGTTTCAGTCGGTCGGCGACCCATGGGAACCATCATGAAAACTGATTGCTGTCATTGACGCCCATTGGTTTGAATCGATATCGTGTGCCAGTGATTTGTCAGTGATGCCTGTTATCTTGAGTTTTGCAGCAAATGAAGCAGAAAAACCCATGAAACCTACTGGAATCAGTACGGTTCATGGGTTTCTTTTTTTCGTTTTTGTGTAGCGTAAATTCATCGGTTCTTAGTTTCGGAAATATTTTTTTGATCTGTTGCAAAGTTCTAATCTTCGTTGAAAAATCGACATCCAAAGCCAGTCCAATGCCCTCAAGGACGTCATCATACTAATCAAAAAGATAATAATTCTGCTGCACGTTGGTACAGGTGCTCTTTTGCAGACTTTCAATCATTTTAGCAGGACACGGATTTAGCGCCTTGTCAAAACAAGTCATGAATAGGATCAGAGTCCGGTTAGATTTCTTCTATTGAAAAACTCTGGTTGGCTGCAATGTCACGTAGAAGGATTTTGAGTCTATCATCCACTGAACCCCTCAGAATATTTTTACGATACTTGACACACCATACCAAGTGGCATTTGATGGCATAGACATCGCCCCGTCCATGATGACGGTTTGCATTTCTGATCACAATGATGGCAATTATGCCTTATTCAACCATATCATACCATCTTTCTACCGTGTAGAGGGGGTCATAATAACAACCCATGTCGCCCTTCATCTCATGACTGGAAGTCACGAGTGTTCTGGCAACAAAGTATAAAAATTAAAGCCTGAAGCAATTGGTATCACTGTGATTTAAGCCTAAATGTGTTTTGTTTTGCTTCAAGATTCCGGAATCGATGTCGTGTGTCAGTGAATTGTCAGCGATGCATGTTATACTTAATTCAAGCTAGCGCCTGAAAGGCTGAAAACTTAAAGGCGGGTGTAGAGGTTGAGTGAAGGAATTCCAATGGTTCTCTTCAATCAACTCACTGGACTCTTGAGGCATTGCAGGTTTGGAGGGATATTATGCCGTGGTTTACATTCAAGCCCATTTGGACGCCGCTGCAGTGGGTTGGAATCAAATTGTACAAAAACATCACCGAGGACTGCCTCTGGATCAAGGTGGGGGATGCCAGCAGAAAACCCTTGTTCGCCAAAACCATCAAAAAATCCTCCGGCAGCTGATTTTCGAACCGGCTGTGTCCGTCCTTCGTGTTTCACCAATCAAACCCTGATGAGGGTTTTTTTTATGATGTTGACAGGGTTCCGGTCCTGAGATGACAAAAAGAATCGAGCCTCTATGAAAAGAGGCTCGAGGTCGTCCCTTGGAGGGACCGGGTCATTGTTTTTTGGAGAGGGGGAGAATCAGTCCAGATTTTTCACGACGTAGCCGACTTCAAACACGGTGTTGACGATTTCGGCATCGGAAAGATCATGATGGTTGTTGATCAGGATCAGTCCTTGATCGAGATGAATCTCGATGTCGGTCAAACCTTTGCTTTTCAGCGCGGTAAAAAGCCTTTCTTCACAATCGATACAGGTCATGCCGTCAACGGTAATTCTTTTTTTCATAACCATCCTCCTCATGAGTTCAAAAGATTGTTAAATACTTATCTAAATAATACCCCATGATTAACATAATTATTTCGCTATATTGAAAATGATAGGCTTTATCAAAAAGAAAATGCCTCAGATAGTGCTAGGATTCAGTTAGAGCCGAATCAAAGGGAGGAGTGATTGCCATCTCTCAGAAATCCGAACCAGAAGCAGGACTTGTCCTGGGCATCGATGCCGCCTGGACTGAGCACCATCCCTCAGGGGTCGCCCTGATCACCCGGGTGAAGCAGGGGTTCAGGATTGTCAGACTGGGCCGATCCTATGAGGAATTCTTGGCCGAAAGGGGGTTCATACTTGACAAGGATGAAAAACCCCTGGGGGGCCTGCCGGCTTTCAAAGAAATCATCAAGGTGGCCAGTGAACAGGGGAGGGGCGAGGTCCAGGTCATCGCCTTGGACATGCCTCTTTCGCGGGGGCTCATTACCGGGAGACGGGCTTGTGACAATATGATTTCCAGGATCTACGGGGGTCGTGGTGCCTCTACCCACAGTCCAAGCCGTGAGCGACCGGGTAGCCTGTCGGAGGATTTCAGGGATACCCTGGTCACCCTTGGCTTTCACCTGGCCCTTGAAGCCGGTGAAAAGAAGGCTTTTTTTGAGGTCTATCCCCATGCCTCCCTCATAGAAATGTTTTCTCTAGAGTATCGTCTGCCCTACAAAGTCGGCCACTCGTTGAAATACTGGCCGGCTCTTTCCCTTGAGGAGAGAAGGATCAAACGGGTGGAGATGTTGAATCATCTTCGGTCCTTGCTGGGGACCTTTCTGGTGAATCTCGATGAATTCCTGGCTCCCCTGGATCCCCATGGAACCTACCGGATTGACAAGCTGAAGGGTTATGAGGATCTTCTCGACGCCCTGGTTTCGGCCCTGACGGGTGGTCTTTACCTGGAGAAAAGAATACAGGCCCATGGCGATGAAGACGGCTTCGTCTGGGTTCCCAGGTTGTAAAGACTCCGGCTCGAAGGTTTTTTAAGGAAGTACGGAAGCGTCAAATTCTGAATTTTAAGCATTTGGAGGATTTTTTGGTTTTTTTGACAGGGGTCGGGTATACTGGTGCCAAGGGATATGTAAAATTGTGCATATAGAGGTTTGACCTCGCATATTTCTGTCATCCGGGGTTGTAGTGCTTTGTGGAAAAAGCGCATATCCCCGAAAATTTCAAGGAGAAGGGAGGTGACAAGAATGAAATTATCAGCCAGAAACCAGATCAAAGGAAAAATTGTTGAAATGAAAAAGGGACCGGTATCCACCGAGGTAGTCATGACGGTGGAGGGGGTGAACATCGTTTCAAGCATCACCACGACCTCCTCCGAGGCGCTTGAGCTCGAGGTGGGGGACATGATTTATGCGGTGATCAAAGCCAGCTCGGTGATGATCGCCAAGGATTGATTCAGAAAGAGAGAGGTGAATGGTTCAATGGCCCGAAAGCAAGCGAGGATGAAAGGCCTGACCCTGTTGGTGGTTTTGCTGGCGGTTTTCAGCCTGACCTTCATGGGATGCACGGCACCAACATCGCCACCGGCAGCGGAATCGACAACCGTCGAAGAACCTGCGGAGGAACCGGCGACAGAGGCGGAAGAGACCGATGATTTCATCATTTTAGCCACCACCACCAGCACCTACGATTCGGGGCTGCTTGATTATCTCAACCCGGTCTTCACAGAAAAGACCGGTATCGAGGTCAGGGTGGTTTCCCAGGGAACCGGGGCGGCATTGGAGACGGGGAAAAGGGGCGATGCCGATGTGCTCCTGGTCCATGACCGTGTTTCCGAACTGGCCCTGGTGGAGGAAGGTGCCTTTGTCAATCGGTCGGATGTGATGTATAATGACTTTATATTTGTAGGACCCGAAGGTGATCCTTCAGGCTTGAAAGAAGCAGGGGATGCCCTCGCGGGGCTCAAGGCGATTCATGAAGCCAAGAGCGGTTTTGTTTCACGGGGGGATGATTCCGGGACCCATCGCATGGAACTCAGACTCTGGGAGGCTGCCGGAATCGAACCAGGCCTCGAAGAATGGTACCTTTCCATCGGGCAGGGCATGGGGGACACCCTCAATATGGCCAGTGAAGTCCAGGGCTATGCCATGACGGACCGGGGCACCTATGTGGCCATGAAGGACAATCTCGACCTGGTCATCGCCCTCGAGGGGGATGCCAGACTCTTCAACCAGTACGGCGTCATGGCGGTGAATCAGGAAATCCACCCGGGGGTCAAATATGAACAAGCCATGCAGTATGTTGATTTTTTGATGTCCCAGGAGGGCCAGAATCTGATCGGTTCCTACCAGGTCAACGGAGAAACCTTGTTTTTCCCCGGTTTTGGATTGGAGTAGCGTATAAGTCCAGTGAGCAGGTCTTGGGAAGTCTTTAGAAGACCTGCTCCTTATCTAGAGTGGAGGTAACAGCGTGTCCCGGATTGGAGAGGGAATTTTAGAGGCCCTCAGAATGATTGTCAGCCTGGATCCCGATTTGATCAGGATCGTGGGGCTTTCCCTGTGGGTGTCCTTGTCGGCGATCCTGATTGCAACGATTCTTGGAGTTTCACTGGGGACCTGGCTGGGTCTGAAATCCGAGAAAAAGACCCGGCTCATCAATAAAGTGATTTTCACCCTCATGGGGATGCCGCCGGTGGTGGCGGGATTGATCATCTACCTGATTCTCTCCAGGCAGGGCCCTCTGGGGGTGCTGGGCCTGCTCTACACGCCCCGGGCCATGATCATCGCCCAGGTCTTTCTGGCCTTCCCCATCATTACGGGACTCACCATGGTGGGTATTCGTGCCAAGGGCCAGGTCATTGAAGAAACCGCCAGATCCCTGGGCGCTGACAGTCGCTTTGCCGCCTGGACGGTGGTCAAGGAATCCCGGATTGCCATTCTGGGAGCGGTGATCACGGGTTTCGGCCGTGTGGTGGCTGAAGTGGGGGCGGTGATGATGGTGGGGGGCAATATCGACGGTCGCACCCGGGTGATGACCACCGCCATCGTCCTTGAGACCCGCAAGGGCAATTTTGAACTGGCCATCGGTCTGGGACTGATACTCCTGAGCCTGTCGTTTTTCGTGAATTCAGTGCTTTACAGCATTCAGAAGGGTGGGGATGTCCATGACGGATAACAGACCGCTTCTGGAAATGACGGGAATCAACAAGGTGTTTCACAAGGAGGTCCTCCGCATCGAGTCTCTTTCCTTGGACAAGGGTCTGATCTACGGGGTGATCGGTCCCAGCGGTGCCGGAAAAAGCACCCTGCTCAGAATCATCAATCTTCTGACCCCACCCACCCGGGGAACCTATCGATTCATGGGGGAAGCGTTTGAAAACGGTAATGACAGGGAGCGGTTGAGGATTCAAAGGGAGATGGCCCTGGTTTTTCAAAGGACCCTGCTTTTCAGAGAAAGTGTCCGGCACAATATCGCCTATGGACTCAAGGCGAGAAGGGTGCCACGAAAAGATATTGAGAAACGGGTGGATGAACTTCTGGCCTATCTGGGCATGGAGGGACTGGCCCATCGAAGGGGGGACACCCTCTCGGGGGGAGAGGCCCAGCGGGTGGCCATTGCCCGGGCGGTGGCCTTTGAACCGAAGCTCCTGCTCCTTGATGAACCCACGGCTAATCTCGACCCCAGGAATATCGCCCTGATCGAGGACATGATTCTTAGCATGAAAAGGGACAAGGGGATCACCGTGGTGATGGTGACCCACAACGTGTTCCAGGCCAAGCGGATTGCCGATGAGGTGATTTTCATCGATGAGGGAAGAATCGTCGAGACCGGTCCCGTTGAAAGGGTTTTTTCATCGGAGGCCCATGTGAAGACGAGGGCTTATGTTGAAGGCAGAATGATTTACTGAAGGATGGGTGAAGACTATGTCCGACTCAAAAAAGAAAACACCTGATTTGAGATTGTCCCTGGAAATGGAAGGGAACAGGCCCTCGAAGGGGGAAAACGTTTTCCGCCTCCTCGAGGGGGTTCTTCGCCATGGTTCCATCAGCAGGGCGGCGGAAAAACTCGGGGTATCCTACCGCTATGCCTGGGGACTGCTCGGGGAGGCGGAAAAAGCCCTGGGAGTCTCCCTGATGGACCGTACCGTGGGAGGCGCCTATGGCGGCGGGGCCGCCTTGACGGAGGAGGGGAAAAAACTGCTGGAGCAGTCCCTGAGTCTGGAAAGGGAGATCGAGGAAAAACTAGGCCGCATTTTTCCTTCGACGAAGGAGTCCGATATCATAGCCAAGGGACAGCCCATACTGATTGCAAGTTCTCTTGAACCGGTGGAGACCGGCCTCATGGATGTTCTGGAAAAGCAATTTTTCAAAGACACGGGCATCATTGTGAAAACCATCGGCGTGGGCAGCGGCAGGGCCTTGGAAATGGGCCGGGAGGGTCGGGCCGATCTGGCCCTGTGCCATGCCCCGGAACTGGAGCGGCAATTTGTTGAAGCCGGGGATATCTTCAAAAGGATACGGGTGATGGGGAACCATTACCTGATCGTGGGACCCGTCGACGGAGAGGATTTTTCCGAAACCGGTGGTGATCCGGTGGGAATCTTCCAGGAAATTGCCAGAAAAGGGCTGGAATTTGTGAGCCGGGACGACTTTTCCGGGACTCACCTCAAGGAGCAGGACCTCTGGCAAAGAGCCGGACTGGTTCCTGAGGACAACCGTTATCTGAAAAACAGGGGTCTGCTGGGGAATCTGGGGATTCTCAAGATGGCGGCCAATGCCGGTGCCTATACGTTGATTGACCGGGCCACCTATCTGATCTCGGGGGAGGAGGGTCGGATGGGCATCAAAAGTGCCCCCCATCCCCTTCTGGAGAACCCCTTCTCTTTGATTCTCTTCAGGGGAGGACATCGCAGAGGGGCCTATCAGGAGGAGGCTTTGGAATTTTTAGACTGGATCATGAGTGAAGGCGCCCAGGCCCTCATCGGGCACTTCGGCATTGACCAGTTCAGGGAATCCCTCTTCAAAAGATTGTATTAAAAAACATCCCATGTCGGGATGTTTTTTGATGGTCAGTCTGCCAGGCGGGCGAGGTCGACCAGATGATCCAGGACGGTTTCCTGAAGGACCACCAGTTTCAGGTAGGGTTTTCCGTAGAGGGCTTCGTGCTCGCTGTAGTCCGAGGTCCCCATGTTTTCGCTGAAGTAGGCTGAAAGGGCCTCCTCGGAGACGGTGATTGATTGTTTTTCCGCCACCGCCTGGAGAAAGAGATAGTACTCGGCGCTGAGACGGTTGGTTTCAGCCGTCGCCTCGATGAGTTCCTCCTGAGAGGTCATGCCCATGTGGGTCATGAGGAATTCATCGAGGGTGATGCCGTAATACCCGGCGTAATCCTCGTAATCGTGGATCATGGCTCTTTCCTGGTAGGTGACCAGTTCCCGGGGAACCGAATCGAAGGCGACTTCACTCAGAAGGGTTCCCAGGACATGGTCCGTGATGGCGGATTCTCTCAAGGCCCTTTCGATGGTCAGGGTCATGTCCTCTTTGGAGGTGAATCCGTAGAATTCGGTGAGGTTTTCAGTGACGAAGTCATCGTTGAGTTCAGGGACCTCATCTTCAATGATCCCATGGAGGGTGATGGCGAAGGTGGCCTCCTTTCCCTGCAGCTGAGGGTCGCCGTAGTCCTCGGGAAAGGTGACCTCGATGTCAAAGGTTTCACCCGGGCTGCGACCGATGAGCTGGTCCAGGAAGCCGTCGATGTAGGAGGTGGTGCCTAGGGTCACCAGGGTGCCCTGGCCCCCGGTGGAGCCTCCCTCGAAGGGTAGGCCGTCGATGGTTCCCGTATAATCGATGCGCAGGGTATCCCCGTCAAGGACCGGCCGGTCCAGGATTTCGGTTTCCACGGCGTAATAGGCCATGATGCCGTCGATTTCCGCCTGGACCTGGGCCGGTGAAACTTCATGGACCGGTCCTGGTACCGTGACGGACAGGGAATCCGGCAGGGTGACGTGGTCCAGGGCGGTGACGCCCTGCCAGTAGCCGGTATCCTCCAGCCCGTTGCTCAGGGAAAAGGGCTCCAGGTCGTAGGTGGTTTCAGCGGTGCATCCCGTCAGCAGGATGACGGACAAGGCGATCATGAGAATTGACGCGCCGGGGATTTTGATTGTTTTCATGGTGACCTCCTCTAGTCGACAGGGGTGTGGGTGAGGTCGACTTAATCCATTATACACGAGGGACCGGGTACATACCAAAAATTTTGATTGATTTGACTCTGCCGCGGGAAAAAATCTGGAAGTACCCGGGATGGCGGGGCAAAAGGCTTATGTGGATTTGATCCAGAGCGACCACAAGGAGGGGTAGACTCAAAAATTTTCCAAGAAAAGAATCCCCCCTTTTCGGCGATTCAGAACCCTGCTGCACCAACCCCTCGGCACCGTGGGCCGCTTCCTTTTCCGGATCAAGTCAGGGCCTGCACCGGGGTGTTTTGCCGGGGTCTCTGAACAAGGAAAAGGGCAAAAAAAACTGACCCTTCGATCAGTTTTTCAGTCGACCTTTTGTCATTTGGGCAGATGGATGGGATGGTGGAAAATCCCGTGGGCCCCCTCCATCAGGCTCTCACCCAGGGTCGGATGGGCATGGATGGTGGTGATGAGTTCATCGGCGGTGGCTTCCAGTCTCAGGGCCAGGGCCCCTTCCATGATCAGTTCCGTGGCCTTGGGGCCGGCGATGTGAAGCCCGAGGATTTCCCGGGTATGGCGGTCGGCAATCCACTTGATCAATCCTTCGGTTTCACCGAGAATCAAGGCCTTGCCATTGCCCATGAGAGGGAATTTTCCTGTTTCATAGTCGATGCCCTTGGCCTTGACCTGCTTTTCCGTCATGCCCACGGAGGCGATTTCCGGATGGGTGTAGATGCAGTAGGGCGTGGTTTTCAAGTCCATTTTTGAAACCTGTCCCATGAGGTGCTCGGCGGCGATGAGGCCATGGGCCGACGCCACATGGGCCAGCATGGCCCCGCCGGTACAGTCCCCCACGGCGTAGATGCCGGACACCTTGGTCTGCATCACGGCGTTGGTAGGGATGCCCTTGCCCGCGGTGATGCCCAGGGCTTCCAGACCGATGCCCCGGGTCACGGGTCTGCGCCCCATGGCCAGAAGAACCTTCTCGGCCTCGATGGTGAGGGTTTCCTCCGGAGTGGTCACGGTAATTTCAAGGCCCCTGGCTGAAGGCTTGAAACCCTCCACCTTGGACCGGGTATGGATGGTCACCCCGTCCTCCTGGAGGGTGGCATCCAGATAGGCGACCACCTCCTCCTCCATCTGGTCCACGATTCTCGGAAGCATTTCGACGATGGTGACCTGGACGCCGAGACGGGAGAAAAGGCTGGCGAACTCGACGCCGATGACGCCGCCCCCCACGATGCACAGGCTCTTGGGCAGGGTTTCAAGGGCCAGAATGCCATCGCTGGTGAGGACGGCTTCATGATCGATTCCGGGGATGGGAAAGGTCGAAGACTCAGAACCCGTGGCGATGATGGCCTTGTCGAAGGCGATGTCGAGGGTCTGGCCGTCCTCCAGGGTCACCTTGGCGGTATTCGGAGTCAACAGTTCTCCGCTGCCCCGGATGACGGTGATTTGATTGTTGTCAAGGAGAGAGGCCACCCCTCCCACCAGGGTGTCCACCACCTCCCGCTTTCTTGACTGCAGTTTCTGCCAGTCAAGGCCGAAGGGACCGCCGAGGATGCCCAGAGAGTCCCCCTGTTTTGAAAGGGTGGTCAAAAGGTCCGTGGTGTTGAGCAGGACCTTGGTAGGGATACAGCCCACGTTGAGGCAGGTGCCACCCAGGTATCGTTTTTCCACCAGGGTGACTTCAGCTCCGAGCTGGGCGCTTCGGATGGCGGCCACGTAGCCTCCCGGTCCGCCACCCAATACTAGTATTTTCATAACATTCCTCCTGTGGAATGTCGCCGGTTCATTTGAGTTCGTCGATGTCAAGGGCCCCGTAGCGGTCAAGATCCTCCAGAATCTGGGGTGCGATCAACCGCCTGAGTTCAGGCAGTTTCGCCCACCGGTAATCCATGTGTTCATGGGACAGGGTGACTTCCAGGGAATGGGGGGTCATGAGGTAGACCAGAATCAGAACGCTTCCCAGGCTGCTTGAATAGTTGCTGGTGGCGTAGAGGAGCCTTGTCAGGGTTGTCCCGATGCCGGTCTCTTCAAGGATTTCTCTTTCAAGACCTTCCTCGATGGTTTCCCCGTCCTTCAGTTTTCCTCCCACCAGTTCCCAGAAGCCGGCCCCGTAGGCCTGTTTGTCATGCCTTTTAAGGGTCAGGGCCTGCTGGTCCTTGACAATGAGTCCTTTGACAATCACTGTAAACACGTTAGCAACATCCTTGTCTTTTGATTTTTTGTCCGGTTGGACCTAGAGCATCAGTATGCTGGGGTTTTCCATGTAGGATTTTACCAGATTGAGGAATTTCGCCCCCTCGGAGCCGTCCACCACCCGGTGGTCCGCAGACAGGCTGAGGGTCATCATGGGCTTGAAGACCAGTTCGCCATCAACCCTGGCGGGAACCTCCATGATGGAGTTGATGCCCAGGATGGCCACCTCCGGCTGGTTGATGATGGGGGTGAAGGATTCCATGTTGAACATTCCGAGATTGGTGACGGTAAAGGTGCCGCCGGTCATTTCATCCAGGGTGAGGGTGCCTGTTCTGGCCTTGCCTGAAAGCTCCTGGATTTCCTGTGAAATGGTTTTCAAGCCCTTGGCCTGGGAGAATTTGATATTGGGAACGATGAGGCCCTCATCCAGGGCGACGGCGACGCCCATGTTGACGTAGTTGCGGGTCACGATTTCATCCCCCTCCACGGAGGCGTTGAGCAGGGGGTGGACCATCAATGCCGCGGAAACGATTTTGACGATCAGGTCGGTGTAGGTGACCTTGTGGACGGGTTTGAGTTTCTCCCGGAGCCGGGTCATTTCAGTGGTGTCCACACTCAGATTGTAATGGACGACGGCGGAGGTTTCCAGGGACTCCCTCATCCGTTCGGCGATGACTCTTCGCATGGAACTCATGGGGGTGCGGGTTTCTTGAGGCTTGACGAGGTCCTCCAGGCTCTGGCGGTTCCAGTGGTCCACCACGTCCCCCTTCATCAGTCGTCCCGAGGCATCCATGGCCGCTGGATCGACCCCGAGGGTTCTGGCGACATTGGCGGCGGCAGGACTCATTTTGACCTTCGTGGCGGGCTCATGGTTTTCGACATCCTTCTCAGTGATGGAACCCGAGGGGCCGGTGCCTTCCACCAGGCTCAGGTCGATTCCCATGGATTCGGCGAGCTTTCTGGCCTTGGGAGAGGCCTTGATTCTTCCCCCTGGTTTTGCCGGGGCTTCAGCCTTCACGGCCTTGGGCGCTTCAGCTTCCTTGACCCGGTCCTCCGCCTTGGTTCCGGAGTCCAGCCCGGCCAGGAGCTGGGAAAGGTCTTCTCCCTCGGCACCGACGATTCCCAGGGGTTCAAGGACCTTGACGGTGGCTCCCTCCTCTTGAAGGATCTGAAGCAGGATGCCGCTCTGGGTGGCTTCCACATCATTGGTGAGTTTATCGGTTTCAGCAACGAAGATTTTTTCTCCCAAGGCAATGGAATCTCCGATCTGTTTGTGCCATTTGACGAGTTTTCCTTCCTTCATGGTCAAGCCTAATTTAGGCATCACGATCAATTGTGCCATAACATCCCTCCAAAATATTTCTCAACGCTGAAAAAAGCCGTTTTCAAGTGCGGATTCAAGAATCCTTTCCACCACCACGTGTCGGGGTCCGTTTCTGACGATTTTGAATCCGAGGCGGTCTCCGGCTTCAAAGCCCACTTCCCGCTCTCCGTCGAGGGCGATCATGCCCTTGTAATCCGGCTCCAGGTAAAAGGTTTCTCCCAGTTCGATTTTCTGAATCTCCTCAGAGGTGACTTCGACGATGGCGCCTGCGGCGATGGGGGCCAGGAAGTGGTTGTCGCCGGAATTGATTTTCAAGCTGGCGCCGAAGTCATCGGAGGCGTCGATTTTGATGTTGGCGCCGAGGATGGAAGAAAAGCCGATGGAAGCCGGATGGCAGCTGGAAACCACGATGTGCTGGATGGTCTTCAGATCCCAGATGGCCTTGGCGCCGATGTAGATTTCATCGGAAACCACGGCATCCATCAGAGAGATATCCACCAGCTCGCCGTTTTTGTAGACCTCGATGATTTTATCTCTTTCACAGTAGGTTTCGTAGTCGATGGCATTGGTGGCGGCGGCGGCTGCCGCCATGCCGGCCACGGTGCCCTCGAGCATTTTGGGGTAGGCGTTGTTGGTTCCCGTGGAGATGCCGATAAGGGGGACCTTGTTGATGGATTTGGCCACCAGCCGATGGGTGCCGTCACCCCCCAGGACCACGATGCAGCCCACCTGCATTTCCTCCAGCAGGGCGGCGGCCGTCTGGGTGTCCTTGGGTGAGGCCTTTATTTTCATGTCGAGGATTTCAATGTCAACCTTGAGTTCACCTGAAAGCTCGAGTTTTTCCGTCACCTTGTATCCCATCATGAAGGAATCGGGCATGACGTAGATTTTCTTGACACCAAAGGTCTGGGCGCCGAGGATGATCCGTTCAATGATATTGACCTTCTCGTTGTTGTCAATCACCGTCGCATGGGAGACCAGGCGGCGGATATCCTTTCCTGAAGCGGGATTTGCAATGATTCCGATGGTTGTCATGATGTGCTCCTATCTAGAGGTGCGCGATGCCCCATGGCATCACGCACCCCGGTATTTAGAATAATTTTTTGACCATGTTGACGATGTCCTGGTCGTTGGGCAGGACATAGTCTTCCAGTTCTGCCGAGAAGGGGATGGGGGTGTTGAGGGCGCCGACTCTCAGGATGGGCGCATCAAGATCGAAGAAGAATTCCTCGGAAATCATGGCGGCGATTTCGCCGATGTATCCGCCCCGTTTCACTTCCTCGGAGACGAGGACGACCTTGCCGGTTTTCTTCAAAGAAGCGCCGATGGCTTCCTTGTCCAGGGGATAAAGGCTTCTCAAGTCGATGACTTCAGCGTCGATGCCTTCCTTGGCCAGGGTTTCAGCCGCGCTCATAGCGTCGTAGACCTGCTTGCCGTAGGTGAGGAGGGTCACATCCTTGCCTTCTTTTTTGACGGAGGCCTTGCCGAAGGGGATGGGCTCGATGACATCGGGAACCTCTCCCTTGATGGCGTAGATGGCCTTGTGCTCCACGAAGATCACCGGGTTGTCGTCGTCGATGGCGGTGAGCATCATGCCGGCCGCATCAGCCGCATTGGAGGGATAAACCACCTTGAGTCCGGGAACGTGGGTGAACCAGCTTTCCAGGGACTGGCTGTGCTGGGCTGCCGCCCGGACGCCGCCGCCGCTGGGGAGACGGACTACCATGGGCAGGGCGATTTTGCCTCCGAACATGTAGCGCATTTTGGCGGCCTGGTTGACCAACTGGTCCATGCCCACTGTGGAAAAGTCCATGAACATGAGTTCTGCAATGGGCTTGAGGCCCGTCGCGGCGGAGCCGACTGCGGCACCGATGATGACTCCTTCGGAAATCGGCGTATCTCTGACCCGCTCTCCCGAGAATTCTTCAAACATGCCTGCGGTGACCCCGAAGCAGCCACCGAATTGCCCCACGTCTTCACCGAAAATGATCACGTTGGGGTCTTCCATCATTCTGATCCGCATCCCTTCGCGAATGCCTTCACCATAGGTCATTGTCCTCATCTTACTTTTACCTCCTCTACGATATCGGAATACACGTTCTCTACCGCTGATTCCAAAGACGGCTTGGGGCTGTCCTGGGCGAATTTGACGGCCGTGGCGATGATGGCATCCACTTCGGCGCCTTTTTGATCGAGATCGGCCTGGCTTGCGATGTCATTGTCCAGCATGAATTGCTGCATTCTTTTGACAGGATCCTTTTCCAACCATTCCTGAAGCTCTTCATCGGTCCGGTACATGGTGGGATCGCCTTCGAAGTGACCGCGATGACGGTAGGTCTTGCATTCCACCAGGGTCGGGCCCTGATTTTTTCTGGCCCGCTTGGCGGCTTCATTGACCGCTTCGTAGACCGCAAAGACATCATTGCCGTCAACGGTGACGCCGGGAATGTTATAGGCCACCGCCCGGTCGGAGACATCCTTGATGGCCTGGTGTCTGTCCTGGCTCATGGAAATGCCGTAGCCGTTGTTTTCACAGATGAAAACCACGGGAAGCTTCCAGATGCTCGAGAGGTTGAGGGCTTCATGGAAGGTGCTCTGGTTGGTGGAACCGTCGCCGAAGAAGCAGAGGACCACCTGGTCGGTACCTCTGTATTTGACACTGAGACCCGCCCCAGCGGCAATATTGTGTCCGGCGCCGACGATGCCGTTGGCACCGAGGATGCCCTTGGAGCGGTCGGCGATGTGCATGGAACCGCCCTTGCCTTTGCAATAGCCGGTTTCTTTGCCGTAAAGCTCCGCCATCATGAAATTGATGTCGCCGCCTTTGGCGATGATATGACCGTGGCCCCGGTGGGTACTGGTGATGAAGTCATCCTTTTCGAGATTGGCACAGGCTCCGGTTGCAACCGCTTCTTCACCGAGGTACAGATGAACAAAGCCCGGAATTTCTCCTTCTGCGAAAAGCCCCATGGCCTTTTCTTCGAACTTTCTGATTCTCAGCATGGTATCGTACATGCTTAAAATCTTCTCATTGCTCAGCTTCAAAATTATTCCTCCTCTTGTCTTGGTGCCAGAAAAACAGATAGTAATGGCCGACATTTGGGCATTCCCGACGGCATCAGGGCCGGAGCGCTTGAGGCCGCTTTGACCGCCTCTTTTCACAAGGGTCTCTCCTCGAAAAGTTTCCCCCCTTTTGTTTTTTAGGAAAGACCAGGGGCGTGGGAGTCATTCTACTGTTAATGCAAGGTCCGTGCCAAGGGCTGCCGGGTCGGGAAGAGGCCTGCAGACCGGGAATTGGCGGGGGAGAGTTTTCCCAAAAGCGGGAAATTTCCCAAAAAAGGAATCCCGGAATGGGAAAAACCGGAGAAAAAGAAGCGCCCGGCAAGGCGCTTTTGTGGCGGATCATTGGTAGTCATGGGGATCGATGTGGTAGGATTTGATTTTTCGATACACCGTGGACTTGCCGATGCTGAGCTTCCTGGAGGCCTCCACCACATTGCCTTTGGTCGCCTTGAGGGCTCTTTCAATCAATTCCTTTTCGTGATGCTTGAGGTCCATTCCCCGGTCGGTGACCTCCACAGGCCGGGTCGGGGTTTCCTGAAGGCGGGCTTCGATGCGGTGGGTGTCGCTCTTGTGGTATTCTCTCTGGATGAAGTAGCGAAGTTCCCGGACATTTCCCTTCCAGGGATTCTTCAGAAGAGCGGCTTCGAATTCCGGGGTGAAGCCCTTGCTCTCGTTGGTGCTGGACTGGTTCAGAACTCTCAGAAACTCCCCGCCAAGCAGCATGATATCCCCCTTGCGGTTCCTCAGGGGGGGCAGGGTGACATTGATGACGTTGATTCTGAAGAAAAGATCCTCTCGAAAGGTCCTGTATTCGATTTCATCCCTGAGGTTGCGGTTGGTGGCGCAGACAATCCGGGTATCGAGGCTTCTCTCGTATTGGCCACCGATCCTGACCACCTTCTGATTGTCGAAAATCCTCAGGAGCTTGGACTGGATTTCCAGGGGGAGTTCCCCGATCTCGTCAAGGAAGATGGTGCCGCCGTTGGCCAGTTCGAATTTGCCGGGCTTTCCCTCGGTGGCGGCTCCGGTGAAGGCCCCCTTCTCGTAGCCGAAGAGCTCGCTTTCCACGAGGTCCTTGGGCATGGCGGCGCAGTTGATGGCGATGAAGGGGCCCTGGCTGCGCTTGCTGTGGTTGTGGATGGCATGGGCGAAGAGCTCTTTTCCGGTGCCGCTTTCTCCCTGCAGGAGAACGGTGTAGTCCGTCAGGGCGATTTTTTTGGCGAATTCGATGGCCTCGAGCATTTTGGGATCCCGGGTGATGATGTCGTCGAAGCGGTAGCTGGCACTGAAGCCCACAATCTGGGAAACCACCTTTCGCACCTGGTGGGCCTCCTTCACCAGGACCACGGCCCCGGTGATGTGATTGCCCAGCTGTATGGGAGAGATATTGATGAGGCATTCGAGTTTTTTGTGCCTGAGATTCATGGCGTAGTCGCTGATGCGGATGGTTTCACCCCGGATGAATACCTTTTGAGTGATTTCGAGATCCTTGAGAATCTCCTTCATGTTGTAATTCAAGAGCTTTTCCTCGGGGATATCGAAAAGATCGGCGATTTTTTCGTTCACCCGGGTGATGGCGTAGTTGCGGTCAATGACGAAAAGACCGTCGACGATGGCGTTGAAGGCGGTGTGCATCATTTCATAGGACTCCATGAGAGCCAGCTGGTTTTCAATGATTTTTGCCGTGGTGGTGACGATGCCCAGGGTGTGGACGTGCTCTTCTTCGACGCTGCCGGAAATATCGAGACAGCCGATGATCTGCCCTGAACTGTCGTGGATCAGGGCGGCGCTGCAGGTCCAGGGGTGGTGGGACAGGCAGTAGTGCTCGCTCCCCACCATGTGGATGGCCTCTTTGGTGGCCAGGGCGGTGCCGATGGCGTTGGCCCCGACATTCAGTTCGTCCCACCGGGTGCCCAGGACGAAGTTCAGGGTGTTGTGCTCGAAGTGGATGTTTTCACTCTCCACCACATGGATGAGGACCCCCTCCGAGTCGGTGAGGACGAGGCTGAAACTGGTCTGCTTGATGGTTTCAAAAACATTGTCAAGAATCGGTCTGGCAATGGTGATGAGATTCTTGTTTTTCTGGAGTTTGATTCTGAGGTGTTCCTTTGAAATGATTTTTCCGTAGCCGTCCTTGTAATCCACCCCGTGGCTGAGGCAGCGGTCCCAGGCTTCCTTGATCACCTGGCGGGTGTCAACCTGCAATTCCCCTCTCAGGACGTAGGATTCCCAGTTTTCCTTCAGTTTCATCAAATCCCTGCTCACGATGCACCTCCTGTACAAACCCTTTGCGGCAAAGTTTTTTTCCCTATATGGGAAGAGTATAACATACTCTGAAGGGTTCAATCAAAAAACCTCATGACCCCTGTGGTATAATGAAATTGAAGAAAAAACGAGGAGAGGAAGGGTGTTGGATGAAGATTGATAAGTTCGGGGTGGAGTACTGGATGGACCTGTATGAAACCAAGTGTCGCTACAATCTTGCAGAAACCTGTGTCGATTCCATTTCGATCGATCAGTTGTCAGAACTCATCGGCGAGGAAGAAGAGGCCCTCGGGGGATTGTCCTCCATCAGGCTCGGCTACGGAGAGATTCCAGGGAATCTGGCGTTCAGAAAGGGGGTGGCGGGTCTTTACCGGAATCTGGACGTCGACCGCATCCTGAGCACCAACGGAGCCATCGGGGCCAATTTTCTGGCCCTTTTCACCCTGGTCGAGCCGGGGGATGAAGTCATCGCCGTGGTTCCCACCTACCAGCAGCACTACAGCATTCCTGAATCCCTGGGGGGCAGGGTGAAGTACCTGAGGCTTAAGAAGGAAGACGATTTCATTCCCGATGTGGTGGCACTCGAGGCCATGATGAGTGACAAGACCAGGGTGATCTGCCTCAATTCCCCCAACAACCCTACGGGACAATTGATTCCTGAAGGGGTGATGGCGCGGATCGTTGAAATCGCCAGGGCATACGGCGCCTACATCCTCAGTGACGAGGTCTACCGCCACCTGAATCAGAAGGAGGGCTATGTGCCCTCGGTGATCGATCTGTATGACAAGGGCATCAGCACCGGATCCATGTCCAAGGTATTTTCCATGGCCGGGCTGAGACTCGGCTGGATGGCCGGTCCCCTTGATGTGATAGCAAAGGCTTACAATATTCGCCACTACAACATGATCAGCTGCGGCATCCTCGACGAGGTCATCGGCGGGGTGGCCCTCAAACACAAGGACTTGATACTGAAGAGGAACCTCGGCATCATCCGGGAGAACCTCGAGATTCTCGATGACTTTGTCAAGGGAGAGCCCCACATCGACTATGTCAAACCCCAGGGGGGGACCACGGCTCTGCTGTATTATGACATGGCCATGACTTCCACGGAGTTGTGCACCCTCATGATGGAGGAGGAGGGAATCATGCTGGTCCCGGGAGACTGCTTCGACATGGGCCCTTCCATGAGGATCGGCTATGCCTTCAATCCCTCAGAACTCAGGGAAGGCCTCGGCAAGCTTTCGGAATTTCTGAGGAGATTCGATTAAGCCAGGGGAAGCGTCTTGATTTTTTCGGCGGTGGTGAAATGCACCAAGACCATTTCATCAATTGTCAGGAAACTTTCTGTTTGAAGGGGTCCTGAAATTGAAAAGAAATCTGTAATGAAAACGGCGGATGAAGGGTCGCTCAAGGATGATAGCGGATAAGAGAGGGATTGTCATGATTCAATGGATCAGTCAGTACAGTGTCTTGCAGCAAGTGTTGATTGCGACACTTTTTACCTGTTGACATTTATTTGAAGGTATTATATACTGACTCAAAATATAGGATTAAAAACAATGACGGGAAGAGTAGAATAACACGAGATGATTAGCGAGCCGATGAGGGTGGGAGTTCGGCCATGACAGGTTATTTGAAGAACATCCCCGAGTTTCCAACCGAAATCAGTTTTTTTGAGAGTAGACTTGGACGTCATCTGCACGTTACAGCAGTAGGGTATCGATGACAATCCGTACCTGAGCAAAGAGAGCCTATGCTAATTAAGGTGGCACCGCGAAACCGACCTTCGTCCTTAAAAATCTGATTTTTAAGTGCGGGGGTTTTTTAATGGAAAAATTTCAGTCAAGGGGAGGAACAATGACAATGGAAAGAACACTGATCAAGGATTTGAGGCCACAGATGGATCAGCCGGTGAGTTTGAGGGGCTGGATCCACAATCTCAAAAAATTCAAGGAATTCGCCTTTGTGACCCTGAGAGACCGGTCCGGCCTACTTCAGATGATTCTGGAGAATGAAGAGATTCTCGGGGGTCTCAGGCTGGAGGCATCGGTGGCCGTCACCGGGGTGCTTCAGGCCAACCCCAGGGCCCCCATGGGATTCGAACTGCTGATTCAGGAAATCAGCATCCTGGGAGAGGCCAAGTATGAGCTGCTGCCCTTTGCCATCAACGGCAGGCAGATTGACGCTTCTCTGGAAAAACAGCTGGATCACCGGACCATCTCTCTGAGGAGAATGGACCAGCGGGCCATATTCAAGGTCCAGCAGGAAATCACCCAGGTTTTCAGGGATTTTTTGACCGGGGAGGGCTTTACGGAGATCCACACCCCCAAGATCATCGGCATCGAAACCGAGGGAGGCTCTGATGTCTTCATGCTGGACTATTTCGGGACCCGGACCTTCATGGCCCAGAGCCCCCAGTTTTACAAACAGATGATGGTGGGGGCCGGCTTCGAACGGGTCTTTGAAATCGGAGCCGCCTATCGGGCGGAGCCCCACAGCACCTGGCGCCACCTCAATGAATACATCAGTCTGGATCTGGAGATGGGCTTCATCGAAAATGAAGAGGACCTCATGGACCTGGAGGAAGGACTGATCCGGGCCATGATCCAACATCTGAAAACAGCGGCCGGAGAGGCCCTGGAGATTCTGGGGGTCACCCTGCCCGAGGTGGGAAGGATTCCCAGAATCCCCCTTTCCCGGGCCCAGGAAATCCTCCTCGAGCTTTTCGACAAGAAATCTCCGGTGGGCAATATCGATGCCGAGGGAGAGAAGCTTCTTGCCGGCCACGTCAAGAAAGAATACGATTCGGATTTCGTGTTTCTGACCAAGTACCCGGCTTCAAAGCGTCCCCTCTATACCATGCCCGACGAGAATCTTGAGGGGATGACCCGGTCCTTCGACCTGATTTTCAAGGGTCTTGAAATCACCACCGGCGGGCAGCGGATCCACGATTACGACCAGCTCACCGCCAGTATTCTGAAGTCGGGAGGAAGACCCGAGGACTTCGATTTCTACCTGGAGTCCTTCAAGTACGGCATGCCGCCCCACGGCGGCCTGGCCATCGGTCTCGAGCGGATCACCATGATGTTCCTGGGACTGGACAACATCCGGCAGGCGACCCTGGTTCCCCGGGATCTGAACCGGCTGAAACCTTAATCAAAGGAGGATTTGACCATGAAAGTGACCAAGGAAGAAGTAGCCTATATCGCCAGGTTGGCCCACCTCAGCTTCACTGAGGAGGAGGCCCTCAAGATGGCCGGGGAGTTCAGTGACATTCTGGCGCATTTTGACAACCTCAGTCAGGAGGATCTCGAGGGTATCGACCTCTATCCCTTCGAGGAGGAGGGGATGAGACTCAGGGAGGATCAGGTGATCCCCTTCGAGCACTTCGAGGAGCTCTACAGGAATACGCGGTCCATGGCCGGGACGGCTGTGAAAATCCCAAGAGTTGTGGATTAGGAGGAGAACATGGATATAGCAAAAATGACCATCAAGGCCATCCATACCGGTCTTGAAAACAAGGATTTCAAGGCTGAGGAAGTCACCAGGGCCTATCTGGCAAGAATCAAGGCCTTTGATCAGGGTATCGGGGCCTTTCTCAGCCTCGATGAAGCCGGGGCGATTGCCATGAGTCGCGGAATCGATGAGAAGATCCAGGGGGGAGAGGCCCCGGGTCTTCTCACCGGAGTGCCCCTGGCGGTCAAGGACAACCTGTGCACCAGGGGGCTCAAGACCACCTGTGCTTCAAGGATGCTGGAGGACTTCGTCCCCCCCTATGACGCCACGGTGGTGGGCCGGCTGAGGGAAAGGGGGGCTGTGATTCTGGGCAAAGCCAACATGGATGAATTTGCCATGGGATCGTCGAATGAGAATTCAGCCTTTTATCCAGTGAAAAATCCCTGGGACATGACCCGGGTTTCAGGCGGGTCTTCCGGGGGTCCGGCGGCGGCGGTGGCGGCGGGCTTCGCCCCCTACGCCCTGGGCTCCGACACCGGAGGCTCCATCCGGATGCCGGCTTCCTTCTGCGGTCTGGTAGGAGTCAAGCCTACCTACGGTGCAGTGTCCCGGTACGGCCTCATCGCCTTCGGCTCCTCTCTGGATCAGGTCGGTCCCTTTGCCAGGACCGTCGAGGATGCCGCCATTGCCCTGGAGGGCATCGAGGGCTTTGATCCCAAGGACGCCACCTCGGTGGAGGGCAGGGTCAGAGGAGGTTACACTGCTTCCATGCTATCCGGTGTCAAGGGCATTCGAATCGGAGTCCCCAGGGAATTCTTCGCCCAAGGGGTGGACCCTGAGGTGAAGAAAACGGTCCTCAGGGCCGTGAAGCGGCTGGAGGCCCTCGGGGCCGAGGTGGAGGAATTCAGCCTGCCCATCACGGAGAGCGGGTTGAGCGCCTACTACATGATTTCATCAGCGGAGGCCAGTTCGAACCTCGGTCGGTATGACGGGGTGCGCTTCGGCTACAGGACCCGGGATTACGACGGCTTTGAAGAGATGGTGGTCAAGTCCCGGACCGAGGCCTTCGGTCAGGAGGTGAAACGACGGATCATGCTGGGCACCTACGTGCTTTCCTCGGGATATTACGATGCCTATTATAAAAAAGCCATGCTCTTCCGGCAAAAAGTGAGGCGGCTTTTCAAGGAGGCCTTTGAGGTTTATGACGCTGTCGTATCCCCCACCGTGCCCGTCCTGCCCTTCAAGCTGGGAGAAAAGACCCAGGATCCCCTGGCCATGTATCTGGCGGACCTTTTCACCGTCAATGTGAATATTGCCGGGATTCCGGCCATTTCACTGCCGGCGGGATTCAGTGAAGGGGGACTGCCCGTCGGCATCCAGTTCATGGGGGACCATTTCGAGGAGACCAAGCTCTTCCGGATCGCCTACGCCCTTGAACAGGATCTCGGCCTGAATCTGGTGCCCGAACTCAAGGAGGTGAAATGATGGCGACCTATGAAACCGTCATCGGTCTGGAGATCCATGTGGAGCTCAACACCCGGTCAAAAATATTCTGTTCCTGTGCCACCGCCTTTGGCGAGGCGCCCAACGTCAACACCTGCCCCGTCTGCCTCGGCCTGCCCGGCGTGATGCCCGTCCTCAACCAGGAGGTGGTGAATCTGGCCGTCAAGGCGGGCAACGCCCTGGGATGCGAGATCAATCTGATCAACAAGATGGACCGCAAAAATTACTTTTATCCGGATCTGCCCAAGGCCTATCAGATTTCCCAGTTCGATCTGCCTGTCTGTACCGGAGGCTTTGTCGATGTCCTGGCAGAGGGGAAAAAGACCCGGGTGAATCTCACCAGGATCCACATCGAGGAGGATGCGGGCAAGTTGATCCATCTCGAGGATGAGGCCTATACCCTGGTGGATTACAACCGGGGTGGCGTCCCCCTCATCGAAATCGTCACTGAACCGGATATTCGCAGCGCTGCGGAGGCGGTGGCCTTTCTGAAAAAACTCAGGGCCATCCTGGTCTATTCCGGAATCTCCGACTGCCGCATGGAGCAGGGTTCCATGCGGGCGGATGTCAATATTTCACTCAGAGAGGTCGGATTCCAGGGTCTCAACACCAAGGTGGAAATCAAGAACATGAACTCCATGAAGGAGGTCTTCAAGGCGGTGAAGAAGGAAGAGAGCCGGCAGCTCCAGCTCTACACCTACGGGGAGGGTCACAAGGTGGTCCAGGAGACCCGACGGTGGGACCAGGCCAAGGGACGGACCCTGTCCATGCGGTCCAAGGAGGATGCCCACGATTACCGGTATTTTCCCGAACCGGACCTGCCCCCGGTGAAGATCGACGGAGAGTGGGTGGAAAGCATCAGGGCCACCCTCCCGGAACTTCCCGATGAGAAAAAGCAGCGGATGATGACCACCTACGGTCTCAAGGAGGCCGAGGTGGATATTCTCATCGAAGAAAAGGAAATCGCCGAATTCTTTGAAGCCACGGTGGTGGAATCCGGGGAAGCCAGGGAATCCGCCAACTGGATCATCACCGAGGTTCTGAGGGTGATGAAGCATGAAGCCAGGATTCCTCTGAGTCCCCGACAACTAGCCGATCTCGTCCTTGAAGTCAGGAAGGGGACCATCAGCCGGACGGCGGCCAAGGAGGTTTTCGAGGTCCTCCTCACCCGGGAGGACGAGACGGCGGCCATCATTGAAGAAATGGGCCTCAAACAGATCAGCTCGGCGGATGCCCTGGAGGGGATCATCCAGGGGGTCCTTGAGGAAAATCCCCAGGCGGTGGCGGACTACAGGGCCGGCAGAACCCAGTCCTTCGGTTTTTTGATGGGCCGATGCATGAAGGCCTCGAAGGGCAAGGGAAACCCCGGCATCGTGAAACAGGTCCTTGAGGACAAGCTGGGCTCTTGAGGCCTGGTCTTCCGGGCTGGAATGGCAAGAATGATGAAGAACTCCCCCGGAACCGGTCCGGGGGAGTTCTTCCAGGTGGGAGGGCAAAAGATCAGTCAGAGAAGGAGAAAAGAGCCTCTGAAGAATTGACTTTGCAATCGGAGGGTGCTATACTTTAGTCAACCGGTCGACCAGTCGACTGAATGGTGCGAGGGAGGGATTCTTTTGGGATCAAGTGAATTGAAACAGGTGCGTACCGGCAATCTGAAGGATTTTGTGGTCAGGCATCTGAAAGAAGAAATATTTGTTGAAAAAAATCTGCTGCCGGGAAGCCGGATCAGTGAACGAAAATACTCTGAGAGTTTGAATATCAGCCGGGCGCCGATCAGGGAAGCCCTGAAGGAATTGCAGGAACAGGGCATTGTCTCGGCCATCTCCTACAAGGGCTGGTTCGTGGCGGAATACGACGAGGCGGATTACATAGAAATCAGCCGGCTGAGGTCCCTGTTGGAATACAATCTGATGGAATGCCTCATCACCCTGGGCCGTTACGGAGAGAGGGAAATCCAACGGCTCATGGCCCTCAACAGTGAATTGAAGCAGATTGCAGCGGAATCCGGGTCGGACCACAAGGCCATGAGATTCATTGACAAGGAAATGGAGTTTCACAAGCAGCTCCTGGACATGACTGGAAAGAAGTGCAAGTGGACCAACAAGATTCTCACCAATCTGAACTACCAGATCTACTGCACCTTCGACCGCTGGTTCTTCAAGGAGTCCCAGATGAAAAAAAGCATCATCGGTCATGAACTGATCATCGAAGCCCTGCAGAAGAAGGACATCGACAAGCTGGAAGTGACCTACGAAATCGAAGTCGACAAGGAACATGTCATTTTATCGGAATAGTCGGTTTTTAAAGTCATCATACTGGATTTTTCTGTTCTCCCGGCTCCAAGGCGAGGGCATTGAAATAGTAAGGCAGCCATGAGAAAAAACAATAGGAAGAGGAGGAAACACGATGAACAGCAGAGAAAGGATTCAAGCAGCACTCCAGAAAAAGGAGACGGACCGCTTACCCTTCAGTTTGTGGCGTCATTTCCCGAATCTGGACCAGCACCCCAGAAAGCTGGCGGAATTGTCCCTGGCATATCAGAAAAAGTTCCAACTGGATTTCATCAAGTTCACACCCTACGGCATGATTTCAACCATTGACTGGGGCGTAAAACTCAAATTCTTCCCGGGCTTCGACACCGCCGCCATCGCCGCCGAACCGGCCATCAAGAAGCCGGAGGACTGGCTGCGGCTGACCCCCTACAGCGGCACTGACGGAGAATATCTCCACGCCCTTGAGGGGCTCAGACTCACCATGCTTGAAAAACCCAAGGATGTGCCATTGATTCAGACGGCCTTCAGCCCCCTCACCAATGCCATGAAGATGGCGGGAGAGGACCAGTTGATCAGGCATATGAGAGAGCATCCCGAGAAACTCGAGGCGGCCCTGCAGGTGATTGCCGATACCACCATCGGATACATGACTGAGAGTATCAAACGCGGTGCCGAGGGTGTCTTCTATTCCACCCAGATGTCCTGCTACGACAAGCTGACCCTGGAGGAACAGGAAAGATTCGTCCGAAGATATGACGAACAGATTCTCGGGGCTGTGAACAAGATCGCCTGGTTCAACGTCCTCCATCTCCACGGTTCAAATACCATGTTCAAGGAAATCGCGGATTATCCGGTCCAGGCCATCAACTGGCATGACCGGGATGACGGACCGACCATTTCGGAAGCCCTGGCCATGACGGACAAGACCCTGATCGGTGGTTTGAGCCATCTCAACGTCATGGTGGATTCAGGGAACGAAGAAACCATCAAAGCCCACGTTCTTGATGCCTGGAATCAAAACAACCACCGCGGCGTCATCCTGGGACCGGGTTGCGTGGTGAATCCCAATACCCCCGAAAGCTATCTCGAACTGATTCGGGATACCGTCATGACAACGAAGAAATAAGGCATTAGTCGGCAAGCCACCGGCAGTTTGGTATTGAAAGAATAATGGAGGCGGAACATGAAAAACAAACGATTAGTGATGATACCGGGACCGACCCCCGTGGTCAGGAGTATCCAGGACCAGATGGGACGGGAGACCGTGGCCTTCGGGGATCCGGACTTTGTCAAGGACTACCGGGAGCTCATAGGCGACCTCAAGGACCTGTGGGAAACCCAGGGTGAGGTTTTCGTGGTGGCGGGAACCGGCACCCTGGCCATGGAAATGGCCATCAGCAACACCACCAAACGAGGAGACCGGGTCCTCGTGGTGTCCCACGGCTACTTCGGAGACCGGTTTGTCGGCCTTTGCGAGAACAAGGGCCTCGAGGTGGAGGTCTTAAAGAGCGAATGGGGACAGATCGTTCCGGTGGCCGCCATCGAGCAGAAGCTCAAGGAGAAGACCTACCAGGCCGTGACCGTGACCCATGTGGACACCTCCACGGGAGTCGCGGCCCCCATCGAGGCCATCGGCCGGATGATGAAGCAGTTCGAGGAGACGGTCTATATCGTGGACGGGGTCTGCGCCACGGGGGCGGAGCCGGAGAAGGTGGACGCCATGGGCATCGACGTCCTCTTTACGGGATCCCAGAAGGCCTTCGGGGTTTCACCGGGAATCGCCCTCCTGTGGGCGGGGCCCAAGGCCCTGAAGCGGCGGGAAGCCCTCGGGACGATTCCGGAGTTCTACGTGGACTTCGAGAAGTGGCTGCCCATCATGCAGGACCCTTCGAAGTACTTCGCCACCCCGGCGGTGAATCTGGTCTGGGCCATGAAGGAATCCGTGAGGATCATGAAGGAGGAGGGCCTTGAAAACCGGTACGCAAGACACCTCAAGGTGGCCAGGGCCATGCAGCAGGCCCTGGAGGGGCTGGGCTTCAAGGTGCTGGCGGATCCCGGCCACCGGGCCGTGACCCTTTCCAATCTGGTCTATCCCGAGGGGATCGACGACGGTCTCTTCAGAAGCACCCTGGCGGAGGAAGGCATCATCGTGGCGGGGGGCCTGGCGGCCTATGCCGGCAAAATGTTCCGCCTGGGCCACATGGGGAACATCGACATGCACGATCTGGTATCGGTCCTGGCCACCATCGAGCGCTCCCTCCACCGGGTGGGTTATCCCGTGACCCTGGGCAGCAGCGTCGGCAGTTTCATGAAGGCCATGCTGGACTAAAGCGTCAGCCGGGTGGAAGACATCAAAAGAACACGCCGAAGTGCCTGGCGTGTTCTTTGTTTGTGCTGGGATCAAGGGGTCATCAAGGCTTCCACGGCCGTGAGCCGGCGCTGTCGATGAATCAAGGGGGTTTTGTCGGCCTGGTAAACCGGGGCCTTTTCCTCGTAGGTGGGCCGGTTCTCTACCTGATAGAGGATGCCCAGGGGGTAGGGGTCCTTTTCAAAGGCCAGGGCCAGGGCCTTCATCCGGTCTCCGGAATCGTGATTTTCCTGGAGAATATAGGTGTTTTCCTGGTACCACTTGAAGGTATTGACCTTGTTGAAGGAAACACAGGGCTGGAAGATATCCAGCAGGGCGTAGCCCTTGTGGGTGATGGCCGCCTTCATGAGAACGGTCAGGGCGGGAATGTCTCCGGAGAACCCCCGGGCTACAAAGGTCGCCCCCAGGGAGATGGCTACGGCCAGGGGATTGAAGGGCTCGTTGATGACCCCCTCCACCTGGACGGTGGTCTTCTGGCCCACCGGGCTCGTGGGAGACCCCTGTCCCTGGGTAAGGCCGTAGATCATGTTGTTGTGGACGAAGTGGGCGATGTCAGGATTTCGTCGGATGTTGTGGATGAAGTGGTTGCCTCCTTCACCGTACATGTCCCCGTCGCCTCCTTCGGCAATCACCGTCAGCGAGGGGTTGACCGACTTGACGGCCACGGCCAGGGGAAGTCCCCGCCCGTGGAGGCCGTTGAAGAAGTTGGTGTTGACATACTGGGGCATTTTTGCCGCCTGGCCGATGCCTGAGGTCATGACCACCCGGGTGGGATCGAGATCCAGTTCGGTCAGGGCCTGGATCAGGGCCTTTCGGATGCTGAAGTCGCCACAGCCCGGACACCAGGCGATATCCGTGTTGGGATGCATTTCAAAGGGCTTCATAAAAGGGCCTCCTTCAAGATGGCTTCGAATTCCTCGATACTGAAGGGCTCGCCGTTGTATTTCAAAACAGCGTCGTCGACCTTGATATCGAGGTGGAGCTTCAATAGGGCCGCCAGTTGTCCCGTGGCGTTGTTTTCCACCACCAGGACCTGCCTGGCCGCCAGGGCGTAATCCCGGATGCTGTCATGCAGGGGAAAGACCTGTTTGATATAGAGAAAGGCCACCTTGTCCCGGTCCGTGGTCTCTACATACTCCTTGACCAGGCCGTAGTTGGATCCCCAGGCGATGATCAGGGTGTCATAATCCTCCGGGCCGATGAGTTCGGCGGCCTGGTAGTCCTCCAGAATCAGGGATTCCTTGTCCAGGCGCTTGTCGTTCATCAGCTGCCGGACATCAAAATCTTCCGTGATGAGGCCCTCCTCCGTGTGTTCGTCTGAGTCCACCTTGACCAGACCCTCCCCATGACCGGGGATGCCCCTGGGGGAAACCGGGTGGTCCGCCAGCCTGTAGCGAAGATAGGCCTTGTCGGTCTTGACCACGAAGGATTCCAGGGGGGCTTCCTCCAGGGGGAAGGGGGCCATTTGAAAGTTGGCATCCAGGAAATACTGGTCTGTGAGAATCATCACCGGAACCTGGTATTTGTCCGCCAGGTAAAAGGCCTTCTGGGTCAGTCTCACGGCATCCTCCGGATAGCCCGGGGCGAAGATGATCCGGGGGAATTCACCGTGGCCGGCATAGACGGCCAGGTTCAGGTCCCCCTGTTCCGTCCGGGTGGGCAGTCCCGTTGCGGGACCCGGTCTCTGGGCGATGTGGATGACGGCGGGGGTTTCGGTGATTCCTGAGAGACTCAGGGCCTCCTCCATCAGGGCGAAGCCTCCCCCCGAGGTGGTGACGATTCCCCGGGCCCCGGCATACCAGGCTCCGAGGGTCATGTTGAGGGCGGCGATTTCATCCTCGGCCTGCTCCACCAGGACATCGAAGTCCCTGGCGTGATTGGAGAGGAAAACCAGCAGGGCGGTGGAGGGGGACATGGGGTAGGAACTGATGTAGTTGCAGCCTCCCGCCAGGGCGCCCAGACCCACTGCAGTGGTGCCGTTGAGGATTTTCAGGGGGACCGGGTGGCTGGTCTTCCTGATGGTCGGGGGAAGGTCGAGGTCGGAGGAGGCCCGCCTGCCTTCATCGAAGGCCTTGAGATTGCTGGCGATGATTGCCGGTTTCAGGGCGGCGAACCGGTCTGAAATCAGGTCGTGGCAGGTCCCTTGATTCAAATCCAGTATGCCGGCGATATAGCCGAAGAGAAGGGTGTTGATGTAAATGGGGTTGCCCAGGGCCTTGGCCATGGCCCTCAGGGAGAGAAGCTGTTTGTGCCCGCCCTCGTGTCCCTTGAGGAAGGATTCCTCGGCAAAAATCACGGTGCTGTCCTGGACCCTGGAGTCCAGACGGTCATAGGCATGGTCATTCAAAAGGAAAAGATAGTCGATGGTTTCCTGATAGGCGGCAACGGGTTCGGTGGCCAGACGGATTTCAACAGTGTTGTTGCCCCCCCTGACCCGACTCATGATTTCCTTGCTGCTGTAGACGTGATATTCCTCACCGGCGGAAGCCATGATGAGGTCCTCCAGGGTCTGGAGTCCCTGGCCGGCTTCTCCGGACAAGACAATGGTAAAACTGTTTCGCATCTTTTTTCCTCCTTTAGCTAAGGCGCTCTTCAATTTTTACCCCTTATCCCGGAGGTGGAAACAAAACCGGCCCTCATTGGTCAAAAAAGAGGGCCGGCAAGGTGGATTTCATGATGGATGAGGCTACTTCACTCAGGGTCGTACTCCGATAGCAGAAATGCACTTCGGTTTAATCGCCTGAGAATCCCCCGGATTTATTCGTGGGGAGTGTCAAAGGTTGCCCATTCGTCTGAGGGCATCGATCAATTGTGATTTGAAGGCCTGGAGATTCTTTTCATTGCTCTTTTTCGAGGTGAGGGCGAAGTGCAGTCTGTCTTCGAAGATGAGATATCTCGCCGCATAGCCGTCATCCAGCAGGGGACCGTAGCCAGCGTAGCACATGCCCCGGGCACTGCTGGTGCTGGTGGAAAAAGAGCTCCTGGTCAGGGCCAGATAGCCGGGAGACCTGAAAATTTCAGGTTCGGTTTCCTGAGGATGGAGGGTATTGAAGGCCGCTCTGAGCCCGAAAAGGTGGCGGTCCACGCCGAGGCCCTTCTGGCATTCCCGGATCCGGCTGATGTGTTTTTCAGCGGCGGCCTTGAGATGTTCAAGGTCAGGGGTCTTGACGAAGGCCAGGGACTCAGGGGTGACGGGTCTCATGGTTTCGGTCCTGCCTCCCCGGAAGGTTTTGGTCATCACCGCTTCGTAGACGTTGTGAACCCGGCCGAAAAGCCTGAACTGGGCGAGCTGCAGGGAGAGCTGAAGAAAAGCGTCGGGACTGACCCCGATTTTTTTGATGTGGTCCTTGCCGAAATCCTCAAAAGCCAGCAGGGTCACTGACAGGTCCGAAAGGGCCGCTTCACTTTTCAGGGAGGCTTCATGGACGGCCTGCTTCAAGTCCTCATCCAATTCGAATGCCATGGGCCGGACCAAGGGATCCTCCAGGGGGAAGGGGGTCGTTTCCGGAGCGGAGAGATGGTCGTACAGGTGGGCGACCAGGCGGCCGAGGGTGGTGCCGTCCACGCCGGAATGCTCGTAGTTGATGGCGTAATCCCGCCGGTGGCCGAGGATGAACTGAAGGGATTTGTCGTACCAGCGGTTCATGGCATCGCCGCCGAGAAGGTGCTTGAACAGGGTGTCGCCGTCCGGGTAGGACCGGTGATCCAGGACGATGACCCAAAGGGCGCCTTCAATGGTTGCGAGATTCTGGCGGTTGAGGGGGCTGCTTTTCAAGAGGGCCCCGCGGAGGCCGGCCCACTGTCTGCGAGGCAGGGTGGTGAGGCTGCCGATGGCCGGGGGATCGGTTTTTTCCCCTGTCTTCAGAATGGCTCTGACTGCGGCGGCGACGGAGGCCGGTGAAGAGGGCAGACCCTCTTTGTCGAGGACTTCAAGGGAATAGTAATGGCCCCGGTGGATCAGGACGGCATGCCTGGCTTCCGGATTGACGGTGTAGGAATCCTCCCTTTCGCCTGGAATCCGGGTTGCCGCAAAGAGGGTCTTGTACTGGTCCATGCAAAGGGGGGCCTTCCCCTGAAAGTCGGGTTCCAGGGACTCCGACCGGATCATCTGATGGAAGGAGGCCAGGCCCTGGATCAGGCTCGCCACGAATTCCGGCAGATCCAGGGTCTCGGTGGCGGGATTTTTTCTGGCGATGAAGGTGACATTGCTGCCGATGGGCAGGGGTTCCGGATTTCCCAGATAGGCCGCCTTCCAGAGGGGTTCGAGCCAGCTTGGATGCCGCTCATCCCGATCGAGCCGGGCCAGGACTTCCTGGCAGGCCGGGCCGAGGGCGGGGTCGTCGATGAAACGCCCCACGGCATGACGGGTTTCATCGAAGAGGTCGTCCCCAAGGAATACCCGGCTCCATTCAAGGAGCTTGTCGCCGGTATCCCTCAAGGGAGGGAGGGGCAGTTTTTCAAGTTGATCCTGATGGACATACATGGTCATGGGAACCACCTCCTGGGTTTTTTCCATTATACTTCAAAAATCCGGAAAGGACAAAATTCTGATTGATTTTTCCAGAGGGGGTATCTATGAATATGACTGACAGGTCACATTCCGACAGGGAGGTGGGAAATTGCCGACCAGCACCTTTTTCAATCTGCCCCTGGACAAACGGAACAAAATCATCGATCTGGCCATCGGCGAATTCGAGCATCTCCCCTATGACAAGGCCAGCGTCAACCGCATCGTCAAGGAATCCGGCATCGCCAAGGGCAGTTTCTACCAGTATTTCGAGGACAAAAAAGACCTGTATCGCTACGTCATCCACCTCATTGTCGAGGAAAAACTCAAATACCTCTCCCCCCTTTTGAGTGATCCCGACAGCCATGGATTTTTCGCCGTCATCGAGGAGCTTTTCAAGTCCGGCATCCAGTTTGCCAGAGAGCATCCCCGGTATGTGGACATCGCCAGGATTCATCTGGCCGACACCGCCTCCCCCCTCTACAGGGAGATGGTGAAGGAACATCTCCCCAGGAATCAGGAGATCTTCAGGCACCTCATCGATCTGGGGATCCGAAGAGGCGAGATCCGGGAGGACGTTGACGTGGATTTTCTGGCGCATCTGATCACGGACATGAATTATTCCGTGGTGGATTACACCAAAAAAATGGGAGGGGATATTCTCGACGACCAGTTGATGAATCTGGTGGGCAGACTCCTCAAGTACTTGAAGGAGGGTATCGGGGTCCCCCGGGTTACAATTTGAAGAAGGAGGCAATCGAATGGATGGCATGGCGGCTTTAGGAATCATCCTCATCATCTACGGTATTCTGGTGCTCGGCATTGCTTACCGAAAGCCACAAAGTATCTGGCGTATGAAAAAAATCATGTTTTTCATCAGGGTTCTGGGTGAAAAGGGCACGGTGGTGTTTTTCGACGTCTGGGGTGTGGCGGCAATCGGCCTTGGCATCTGGCTGATCGTGGGCTAGATGAAGCAGCGGTGGGGAGCCACTCCCCATCGTTTTTTGATGGACAAGGATTTGAAAAAATGATTAACTGGAATAAATCAAACAATTTGGAGGAAAAACATGAGACCATTGATCGGTATCACCAGCAATCTCAATGATGCAAGAACGCCGGGAAAGGATTTCAACCGGGATATTCTGGGTCGGGACACCCATGCCACCTCGATGGATTACGCGAGAAATATTGAAAGGGCCGGCGGCATTCCCCTGAGTATCCCGCCGATTCTGGATGAAGCCTATATCGAGGGTGTGGTTGAAAGACTAGACGGCCTGCTGCTCAGCGGCGGCGCCGACATCCACCCCAAGCACTATGGACAGAGCATCAAAAGGGGACTGGGTACCGTGGGAGGGATAAGGGATGATTTTGAAATCGCCCTCTTGAAGAAGGCCGTGGAAAAGGGGATTCCGGTCCTCGGAATCTGCAGGGGCTTCCAACTGATCAATGTGGCCTTCGGCGGCACCCTGATCCAGGACATTAATACCTATCATAAAACCCAGATCCAGCATGTGGGCCTGGGTCTGATGAAGCAGGACACCGCCCACAAGGTCTTTCTTCTGGGAGATTCCATGCTCCACAATATCTTCCTCAAGGAAACCCTCCATGTGAACAGCTACCACCATCAGATCATCGACGAGCTTTCAGAGGAACTCACGGCCATCGCCACGAGTGAAGACGGTATCGTTGAGGGCCTGGTGCATCTGAAGCATCCTGATGTTTTCGGGGTTCAATGGCATCCTGAAATGATGGCGGAGTCCGTGGAGGAACAATTCAGGATTTTCGAAGCCTTTATCGCTAAAGCGAAAAAATAGCCTTGTATGAAGCTACAAGAAACCCCGGGGGAAATTTGGAGGATGTTCCAATGGGTTCCGGGGTTTTCTTCCGGTATAATTGAAACAAACCGTACACAAAGGAGGATACATATGTCAGACGTTCGAATGAATGGTCTCGTAAAAACCTATCCCAACGGCTTTCAAGCGGTCAAAGGGATCGATCTCGATATCGGGGACAAGGAGTTCATGGTCCTGGTCGGTCCTTCGGGCTGTGGCAAGACCACCACGCTCAGAATGATCGCGGGTCTCGAAGAGGTGACCGAGGGCGACCTCTATATCGGAGAACGCCGGGTCAACGATGTGGTTCCCAAGGACCGGAACATCGCCATGGTGTTCCAGAACTATGCCCTTTATCCCCACATGACGATTTTTGACAACATGGCCTTCGGTCTGAAGCTCAGAAAGGTGCCCAAGGACCAGATCAAGAAGAAGGTGACTGCCGTGGCCGAGGTCCTGGGCATCGACCAGCTCCTGGACCGAAAGCCCAAGGAACTCTCCGGAGGACAGCGGCAGCGGGTCGCTCTGGGTCGCGCCATTGTCCGGGAGCCCGAGGTTTTTCTGATGGACGAGCCCTTGTCCAATCTCGATGCCAAGCTCCGGGTCCAGATGCGGGCCGAACTGATCAGACTCCACAAGGAGATCGACTCCACCTTCATTTACGTGACCCACGACCAGACCGAAGCCATGACCATGGGGACCAGGATCTGCGTCATGAACAACGGCGTCATCCAGCAGGTGGGTCCCCCCAAGACCATCTACCAGAATCCAGGCAACGTCTTCGTGGCCGGCTTTATCGGCGCACCCCAGATGAACATCATGGGGGCTTCGGTGACGGAGTCGGAGGGCAGGATTTTTCTTCAGGTCAAGGATGATCTGGTGGAGCTGCCGGCGGCCACCCAGGAGATTCTCAGGGACAAGGGCTACGTTTCCCAGAAAATCATTCTGGGAGTCCGGCCGGAGGATACCTTTATCGGTGAAAAGGGCATCAAGGTCAAGGTTGAAGTGGTGGAGCTCCTGGGCAGCGAAATCTATATCTACTACAGGCTCGACGGCACCCAGTACATCGCCCGGGCCACGAGTGAAAACGACGTGACCATGGGAGATGAGATTTTCATCACCTACGACAGTGAGAAACTCCATCTCTTCGATGCGGAGACTGAAAACAGAATTCTTTGATTAAGGTGATGTCCTTGCATGAGCAACTGATCCGGAAAATTGAAGCCATCCTGGGAACCAAGGTGGTTTTTGCAGGCGGCGATGAACAGGGAATATCCGGCGAATACCCGGAAAGCATCCGCCTGGGGGAGGGCGTCCTTCTTTTCAAGGACAAGGCCCTGACACCACGGGAGCGTGCGCTTCTAGAGGCGCTGATGCCCCCCCTTTTCGAGGAGGACTTGTCTCTTGAAGTCTTTTTCAGCGGGGGCCGCCTGCCGGGAAAAATCAGACAATCCCTTGAATTCCCCTTGAAAATCTGGTGGCTGGAGTCTGAGGAGGGGATCGAGGACGCCATGGCGTTTTTCAGGACCATGTTTCCGGAGGATTCCCTCTTGAAAAAGGATTCCCGGACCCTGGTGGTGCTCAAGGCCGTCCAGGATCCCCAGGAATACTCGGTGACGGACATCCACAGCGATCTCGAGGCGACGGTGTTTGAAGATATCGCTGTTTTCGTTTCCCAGCCCCTGACGAGTCAGGAGGAAATGCCCGCGGGGCTTGAAGTGATCCGGAGCCTCAGGGCCATCCACGGGATATTGAACCGGACTCCGAAAATCTATGAATTCGACAAGATGCTCCTCAGCGGGATTTTTCATCACAGTCTGGGGTCGGAGGAAGGCGGTTCCGTGAAGAAGGTCCTCAGTCTGGCACCCCCCCTCTCCCTGGAGGAGGAACTCATGCATACCGCGAGAGAATTCTTGTTCTGCAATCTCAATGTCACCGATACGGCGAACAAATTGTTCATTCACCGCAATACCCTGATTTACCGTCTGGGCAGAATCAAGAGCCTGACGGGGTATGATATCCGTAATTTTCTAGAGGCGGTGAACTTTTACAGCCTGTCCCTGTACCAGGAATTCAAGCAAAACCCATAGCCAGATCTGTGGGTTTTTTATTGAGGTGATTTCATGACCGGCAAGAATCAATGGACCATCTATTCAATCTACTTGAGAAACCACGGTGAATGCAATACTTTCAACAGTCTGGTCCGGGATCTTGACCGGATCCGGGACCTGGGCTTCGACGCCCTCTGGCTGCTCCCCGTCCATCCCATCGGCCAGGTCAATAAAAAGGGCCCCCTGGGTTGTCCCTACGCCATCGCCGACTACGGCGCCATCAATCCAGAATACGGGACAAAGGATGATTTTGCCGCCTTCATCCGCAGGGCCCATGAAAAGGGCTTGAAGGTGATCATGGACGTGGTCTACAATCACACCGCCCATGATGCCGATCTCTACCGCCGGGACCCCCGCTTCTACCTCAGGGACGCCGCCGGCAATCCCGTGACCAAGGAGCCGGAGTGGGCGGATGTCATCGATCTGGATTTTTCCAACCGGGACCTGTGGCCCCTGCTGATGGGCTACCTGAAAAGCTGGGTCACCCTCGGCGTGGACGGTTTTCGCTGTGACGTGGCCTCCCTGGTGCCCATGGACTTCTGGCGGGCGGCGAAGGCGGCGGTGGCCGAGGTGAAAGCCGGGGTCCTCTGGCTGGGGGAATCCGTCCATACGGAGTTTTTACACGCCCTGCGTCAAAGAGGCTATGAGGGGGCTGATGACGCCACCCTCTTCGAGGTCTTCGATATCCTGTATGATTACGATATCCATCCCGTCTTTGAAGACTTCGTCAAGGGCAGGGCCTCCTTGAGGACTTATATTGATGCCGTCGAGGACCAGGACCGCCTCTATCCCGAGGGGTATGTCAAGCTGAGATTCATCGAAAATCACGATCAGCCGAGATTTCTGGCCTATGGCAGGACCCAGAAGGAAAAGGAGAAATTCACGGTGATGGTCTATCTCCTCAAGGGGGCGACCCTCTTTTACGGGGGCCAGGAAACCGACACGGTAAAAACCCCGAGTCTTTTCGAGGTGGATCCCGTGGATTTCAGCCGGGAGGTGCCGGAGTACGTCGCCCTGGTCAAGAAGCTCAACGGCCTCATGAAGGAAAAGGCCCTGGCGGGGGATGAGCGCGTCTACGAGGTGGTGGGTGAAAATCTCCTCATCATCCGGGATCCCGAAAGTCTCTTTGTGGCCGCCGTGAACTTCGGCTCCGGACCCCTGACCCACGATTTCGCCCTGGGGGGCAGTTACCGAGAGCTTACAAGAGGGGAAGCGCCCGGGCCCCTTGACCGGAGGACCATCGAGGACTACCTGATTTTCACAAGAGCATGAGCAAGGCCCGGGGATTTTCCCCGGGCCTTTTCTTAAAGCTGCCAGATTTCCCTGGCGTATTCCTTGATGGTGCGGTCTGAGCTGAACTTTCCGGAGTTGGCCAGGTTCAACCAGGCCATTTTTGCAAAGGCCATGGAATCTTCATAAACCCTGCCGGACCGGTCCACGGTTTCCCGGTAGGATTCGAAATCCTTGAGGAGGAAGTAGGTGTCCTCATGAACCAGACTTTCGTAGATGGCCCGGAACATGCCGGTGCCGCCGTCGGAGAGGGTGCCGTCCACCAGGGAGTCCACCACCCGCCTGAGTCCGGGGACCCTTGCCAGACAGCCTGCAGGATCATAGGAGCCGGCAAGGGCCTCCAATTCCTCCACCCGGGCGCCGAAGACGAAGTTGTTGGCCTCCCCGCCCTGCTGGAAGATTTCGATGTTGGCGCCGTCGTAGGTGCCGATGGTGGGGGTCCCGTTGAGCATGAATTTCATATTGCCCGTTCCCGAGGCCTCCTTGCCGGCAGTGGAGATCTGATGGGAAAAGTCGGCGGCGGGGAAAAGCTTTTCTCCGTAGGAGACATTGTAGTTTTCCACAAAAACCACCTTGAGGCGGTCCTGCATGTCGGGATCTTCGTTGATCAGTTTTGCGATTTCATTGATGTACTTGATGATTCCCTTGGCGATGTAGTAGCCCGGTGCCGCTTTTGCCCCGAAAATAAAGGTTCTTGGAGGCATGAAGAGACCGGGATCCTCCTTGATGCGGTAGTAGAGGTCCAGGATGTTGAAGGCGTTGAGCAGTTGTCTCTTGTATTCGTGGAGTCGCTTGATCTGGATATCGAAGATGCTTCCGGGATCGAGACGGATCCCTTCTTTTTCAAGAATGTAGTCGGCAAGCTCCTGTTTTTTCATTGCCTTGACCGCCATGAAGCCCCTGAGGACCTCAGGATCATCCCCGAAGGCCTCCAGGGCCTTGAGGTGGTCGAGATCCTTGACCCAGTCCCTGTGACCGAGGAGGTCCGTGATGTAGTCCGACAGCTGGGGGTTGGATTTGAGCAGCCAGCGCCGCTGGGTGATGCCGTTGGTCTTGTTCTGGAATTTTCCGGGGTAAAGGGTCGCCCAGGGTTTCAGGGTGGAGGTTTTGATGATATGGGTGTGGAGCTCCGCCACCCCGTTGACGGCATGGGAGACGAAAATGCTGAGGTTGGCCATTCTCAGGGTGCCCTCGTGGAGGATCTTGTAATGGTGATGGTTTTCCCCGGGAATCCGCCGGGCGTCGAGTTCTCTCAGGAGGGCTTCATCCAGGAGAAGGATGATTTCATAGATCCGGTGAAGAATTCTCTCGTAATAGAGGACCGGCCAGGTTTCCAGGGCCTCCCACAGAATGGTGTGGTTGGTATAGGAGAAGGTCTCCCTGGCAATGGCCAGGGCCTCTTCGAAGGGCAGGCCCTCCTGATCCATGAGTAGGCGGATCAGTTCAGGGATGGCGACGGCGGGGTGGGTGTCGTTGAGCTGGATCTTGCTGTAGGCGCCGAAGCTGCGGATATCGCCGTGGTGGGTCTTGTGCCGGTTGACCAGGTCCTTCAGGGAGGCGCTGCTGAAGAAGTACTCCTGCCGGATTCTCAGGAGCTTGCCCTCTTCGGTGTTGTCATTGGGGTAGAGCACCCTTGAAATGTCCTGGGCCTTGTTTTTTTGAACATTGGCCTTGTCGTATTCCTGCCGGTTGAAGGCGTCGAAATCAAAGGGAACCAATGGCTCCGACTGCCAGAGACGGAGGGTGTTGACGGTATCGGTTTCGTAGCCGATCACCGGCATGTCGTAGGGGACCGCCCTGACGGTGAAATCATCGAAGTTGACTGTCACGGCATCCTCGAGGATTCTCAGGGACCAGGGATCCCCGTGTGCCAGCCAGTCGTCGGCGGTTTCGGTTTGAAAACCATCCGAAAATTCCTGTTTGAAAAGCCCGTAGGCATAGCGGATGCCGTAGCCGTAAAGGGGAATGTCGTGGGTGGCGGCGGAATCCAGGAAACAGGCCGCCAGCCGACCGAGGCCCCCGTTGCCCAGACCCGGATCGGCTTCAAAGGACTCGATGTCCCCCAGAGCCAGTCCCAGTTCCGCCAGGGCCTCCCTGACCTCGTCGTAGATGCCCAGGTTGATCAGGTTGTTGATCAGGGCTCTTCCCATGAGGAATTCCGCACTGAAATAATAGGCTCTGGGAGACCTGGATCTGGACTTGTTGAACCAGTTCTCCATCCCCCAGGCCATGGCGGCCTTGGAGACGGCGGTATAGACCGCTTCCGGCGAGGCGGCCGGGAGATCCTCCTTGTAGTGGTTCAAGAGGTATCGTTTGACGGATGATTGAAATTCTTTTTTATCAAAGGGCATGATTGAGCCTCCTAAAAACTTCTGTTTGGTGGTGGATTCTCCTGGCCAGATCTTCGGTGAGGGCGTTTTGACTCATTCGCCAGCGCCAGTTGCCGCCCAGGGTGGAGGGGGTGTTCATCCTGGCCTCGTTGCCGAGATTGAGATGGTCCTGCATGGGAATGACGGCGATGGCGCAGGCGGTGGCCATGGCGCCCCGGATGATGCCGGCGACAAGACCCTCTTCCTCGGTCAGCCCCAGGTAATCCCTGGCCAGGGCGAAGTCTTCCTCCTGGATTTCCTCCTCCAGCCAGCCCCGGGTGGTGGCGTTGTCGTGGGTGCCGGTGTAGACGATGGCATTGATTTCGAAATCGTGGGGGAGGGCATTGCTGGAGTCCCTGGCATCAAAGCAGAACTGCATCACCCTCATGCCGGGGTAGCCGGTGGCCTCCTTGAATGCATAAAAGGAGGGGGTCAGATAGCCGAGATCCTCCGCAATGATATCCACGGGCCCCAGGGCCTCTTCGACGGCCTTGAAGAGGGGGAGGCCGGGTCCGGGGGTCCACACGCCGTTTTCAGCGGTGGCGGAGGCCGAGGGAATCTCCCAGTAGGCTTCGAAGCCCCTGAAGTGATCGATGCGCACCTTGTCGAAGAGATGGGCGGCCATGGCCATCCTTCTGATCCACCACTCATAGCCCGTGGCTTTCATCTGGTCCCAGTCGTAGAGGGGATTGCCCCACAATTGTCCCGTGAGGGAAAAGTCGTCCGGGGGACATCCGGCCACCAGGGCGGGATCTTTTTTGGCATCGAGTTTGAAGAGCTCCGGGTTGTACCAGACGTCCACGCTGTCCCGGGCCACGTAGATGGGAAGATCTCCGATGAAGCGGATGCCCTGCCCCTTGGCGTAGGCCTTGAGGTTTTCCCACTGCTTGAAGAAAAGATACTGGACATAGACCCAGAAGTCCACTTCCTCCTGATTTTCCCGGAGAAAGGCCTGCAGGGTCTCCGGATCCCGGTGCTTGTAGTCTTCCGGCCAATGAGTCCAGGGGGCCAGCTCGAAGCGGGCCTTGACCGCCATGAAGAGGGCGAAGGGGGGCAGCCATGCCTCATGGCGGCGGCGAAAGGCGTCGATTTCATCCTGAAGACGGGAAAAACTGTTGTGAAAGGCGATTTTCAGCAGGGGGACCCGGGTCAGGAACAAGTCATGAAAGTCCACGGGATCATCCAGGGAGGCCTTGGGGAGATGGGTCAGGTCCTCGGGTTTCAAGTGCCCCCAGGCCACCAGCCGGTCCAGGTCGATGAGATAGGGATTGCCGGCGAAGGCAGAGGGGGACTGGTAGGGGGAGTCGCCGTAGGAGGTGATTCCCAGGGGGAGAATCTGCCAGTAGGTCTGTCCGCTTTCTTTGAGGAAGTCGACAAAATCATAGGCGGACTGTCCCAGAGTGCCGACGCCGTAGGGGCCGGGCAAAGAGGTGATATGCAGCAGGATGCCGCTGCTTCTTTCTTTCATGGTGTGCCTCCTGTCATGGATTCACCCTCGATGAGGGTGGTTTCAAGCCGTATGTGGCGCCGGGGGGGCTCCACGCCTTCCATCTGCTTCATGAGAAGCTCAAGGGAATATCCGGCGAATTCCGCCATGGGCTGGGCCATGGTGGCGAGTCTGGGATGATAGTAGCGGGTGCAGTCGATGCCGTCCACACCGATAATGGAGATTTCTCCGGGAATGGCGATTCCCAGGTCCAGACAACATTTCGCAGCCCCCAGGGCGATCTGGTCCGAGGCGGCGAAAACCCCCTCCACATCGGGATGTCTTTTCATGAGCTGCCCCATGGCGGCGTAGCCCGAAGCCATGGTGTAATCACCGTAGACGATTTTAGTGGGGTCGAGGGGAAGATGAAAGGCGCTCAGGGCTTTTTCATAGCCCTGGATGCGGCGTCTTCCCACATTGCCTTCATCGAGTCTCGGGGAGAGCATGGCGATTTTCTTCAAGCCCCGTCGGCCGAGGGCGCTCACGGCGTCAAAGGCCACCTGGACATTGTCGATGGTGACGCTGGAAAAATCGGCGTTTCTTTCCTCCCAGGGGAAATCCGCCGAGGTGAGAACCACGGGGATATTGAGGGTCTTCAACCGTCTGAGGGAGGGGGCGTCGAAATCCCCGCCCAGATAGACCAGGCCGCCGAGATGCTGTTCCAGGGTTTTTTCCAAAAGAATATCAATGTCATTTTTGGTTTCCTGGGAATAGTGGAGGAGGGTGGAGAAGCCGCTGCGGGTGAGTTCCTTTTCCATGATTTCAACGATCTGGGCGAAAAAGGGGTTGAAAAGTCCCTTGACGATGAGGCCCACCTGTTTTTCCCGGATCAGTTTGAGGTGGCGGGCATTGGTGTTGGGAATATAGCCCTCCTCGGCGATGAGCTTCTTGACCCGGGCCTTGGTTTCGGGACTCACGTCGGGATGGTCGTTGATCACCCTTGAAACCGTTGAAACACTCACCTTGGACAAGCGGGCGATATCCCGGATATTGAGAACTTTCACTTGAAAAACCTCCCATGCTGGAAACGGTACCGGTAACGGTTCCATTCTACCATCCCGCCAGAAAGAAGGCAACACCGGAAAAAAAAACCGCCAACCGGGGGCGCAAGAAGAAAAACATCAAAAAAAATCCGGGGGTCTCTGACAAGGGAGAGGCAGGTCCGGGTGTTTTTAGGCCTTGGATTGGTAGATTAAGGGATAATATGGGAGGGTTAGGGAATAAAATGGCGGTTAACATATTATCAGAAAATTCGAAATAAAAAAAAATCCCTCATATTGTGATAGATTCAAGAGAATGATAGTGGTAAAATGAACATAATCTATACAATTTTCGAGGACAGGATGAGGATTTGCAATCAGTTCCTGACTGACGTATAAGGAGAGGTTGAAGATGTACAGGGTGGGAATCATCACCGCCAGCGACAAGGGCTCCGCAGGTCAGCGGGTCGACGTCAGCGGCCAGGTGATAGTGGATATGATGGCGTCTGCCGGGTATGAAGTGGTGAGCAAGGTGGTGCTGCCCGATGAGATCGGCGCCCTTTCCTCGGAAATGATCCGTCTCAGTGACCAGGTGGGGGTCGAATTGGTTCTGACCACCGGTGGGACGGGATTCAGTCAGCGGGACGTGACACCGGAGGCGACCCGAAGGGTCGTTGAAAGAGAAGCCCCGGGGATTGCCGAGGCCATCCGGCTGAACTCTCTGTCCATCACCCCCAAGGGGATGCTGTCCCGGGGCTTCTCCGGAATCCGCGGGCGAACCCTGATCATCAATCTCCCGGGCAGTCCCAAGGCCGTCAGGGAGTCCCTGGCCTATATCCTGGAGCCCCTGTTTCACGGAATCCAGATACTCGTCGGTGATGACGGGGAGTGCGCAACACCCGAAAACCCCAAGAGCGGGGATTGACATTTTATTTGGAGGCTAGACATTGGATTTCTTTGACGTGAAGACCCTGGATGAGGGTTTGAAAATCATCGAAGCCTTCGGCCGCAGGGCGGAGGTTTCTCAACAGTTTGAAACAGTCCCCCTCTCTGAAGCGGTGGGGAGGGTTCTAGGCAGGAATATCGTCTCCCCGGTGGATCTGCCGGATTTTCATCGTTCCACGGTGGACGGGTACGCGGTTTTCGCCCATGAGGTCCAGGGGGCCTCTGAGGCGATTCCCAGCCTCATGACCCTGGCCGGAGAAATGACCATGGGCCAGGAGGAAATCGTGGCCCTCAGACCGGGAGAAACCCTGTACGTTCCCACGGGAGGTCCCCTGCCCGATGGCGCCGACGGGGTGGTGATGATCGAATACTGCGAAAAGATGGACGACACCATTCTACTGGTGAAGCGGCCGGTCTATCCCGGAGAAAACGTCTCCTACAAGGGGGACGATGTGGCCAGGGATGAAGAGGTCATGGAGGCCGGAAGGCGGTTGTCCCCCTATGACATCGGTCTGCTGGCGGGCCTCGGCATCGGCGATGTACCGGTGATGAAAAAACTGAGGGTGGGGGTGATCTCCACCGGGGATGAAATCATCGCCGCCACGGACCCCTACACCTTCGGTAAAATCAGAGACATCAACGGCAACGCCCTGAGCGCCGCCTTGAAGGAATACGGTGTGACGGTGACCGGGCACCATCTGGTCAAGGATGACTACGAAGCCCTTAGGGAGGTCTTCAAAAGCACCCTCAGGGATTCGGACTGCGTGCTTTTTTCCGGAGGCAGCTCCGTGGGGGTCAGGGATTTCACCCAGGAGGTCATCACCAGCTGTGAAGACAGCGAAATCCTGATCCACGGCCTGGCCGTCAAGCCCGGAAAGCCCACCATCGTGGGCCGGGTGGGGAGAAAACTGGTTTTCGGTCTGCCGGGACATCCCTCTGCAGCCCTGCTGCTTTACAATCTGGTGGTGGTCCCCTATCTCGATCAATTGAATCAAACCAGCCTTGAACCGATCCGGGTGGCCGCCAGGCTGAAAAGCCGGGTCCACGGGGCACCCGGAAGGGACGCCTTCGTCATGGTGACTCTGGGTCCCCCGGATGCCGACGGGTATCTGGAAGCGACCCCCATCCACGCGAAATCAGGGATGATCACCCTTTTGTCCAAGGCTTCAGGGTTCATCCGCCTTTCAAGGGATGATGAAGGATTCAGGGAGGGCAGAGTGGTCATGGTGACCCGCCTCAGAAACACCCTCCATCCGGGAGATGAGAAGCGATGAAGGATGTCTATATCGGCAATACCCCCGTCTCGGAGGCGGTTGAAAGTTATTTGAGTGAAGTCGCCATTGCCGGATCCTCCGAGTGGGTGGAGGTTTCAGAGGCGGCTTTTCGAAAAACCTATCGGGCGGTGATGGCCAGGAAGTCCTCTCCGGACGCCCATATGGCGGCCATGGACGGGATTGCCGTCGAAGCCGCCCGGACCAGGGGAGCCAGTGAAAGGACCCCCCTGCGGCTCAGAGAAAAGGTGGATTTCACCTATGTCAACACGGGAAATCTCATGCCTGCCGGGGCGGACAGCGTCATCATGATTGAAGAGGTCTTTCCCCTTGAGCCGGGGGTCATAGAAATCATGGTTCCCTCCTACCCCTGGCAGGATGTCAGACAGGTGGGGGAGGATATTCTACAAGGAGAAATGATTCTACCCGGTGACCATGTCATCAGGCCCCTGGATCTTGGGGCCCTGATCAACGCAGGGGTGGAACAGGTGCTGGTCCACCGGCGGTTGAAGCTGGGCATCCTGCCCACCGGCAACGAAATCGTCCAAACTCTGGGAGAACTTGAAAAGGGCAAGATCCTGGATTCCAGCGCCAAGGTGTTTCGAAGCTACGCAAAGGCCTACGGCGCCCTGGCGACGGTGTACCCCCCGGCCAGGGATGTCTTCGAGGAACTGAAGGATGCGGTGGAGCGGGCCGTGGAAGAAAACGACATCCTGGTCACCATTGCCGGCACCTCCGCCGGCAGCAAGGACTATTCCAAGGACGTGATCACCGCCCTGGGCAGGGTTCTGGTCCACGGCATTGCCATGAAGCCTGGCAAACCGACGATTCTCGGTGAAATCAAGGGAAAACCGGTGATCGGTCTGCCGGGTTATCCCGTTTCTTCCTTCTTTACCTTCGAGGTCTTCGTCAAGCCCCTCCTGACTCACATGAATCCCGGCTACAGCGTGAATCTGCTGCAGGGACTCCAAGGGGATTTTTCCAGGGTGGAGGCCCGGGAGACGACGGATTCCCTGCTTGAGGTCACCCTGGCCCAACGGGTGGTTTCCTCCCTGAAGCACGAAGAACATATCCGGATGCTCCTGGGTCATATCGAGGAGGGATTCATCGCAACCCCCCTCGACCGCAGCGCCGGCTCCACCATGAGTCTGGTCAGGGCCGACGGCATCCTCAAGGTGCCTCAGGATATCGAGGGCCTGGAGGCGGGGGCCAGGGTCAAGGTCCTCTTGACCAAGAACGCCGCTGATATTAAAAAACGCCTGGTGATCACCGGGAGTCATGACTTGATTCTGGATTTCATTGCCGACGAGATGCCCCTGTCCTCGGCCCATGTGGGCAGCATGGGGGGCATCCTGTCCGTCAAACGGGGACAGACCCATCTGGCTCCGGTGCATCTCATTGATGAGACCACGGGGATCTACAACCAGTACCTCCTGGAGAGATACTTCAAGGACCAGGCGGTGGTCCTGATGGAGGGGGTCCGACGGCAGCAGGGCATCATGGTCAAAAAGGGCAATCCCAAGGGGATTGCCGGTATCGAGGACCTGGTGCGGGAGGACGTTTCCTTTGTCAACCGCCAGCGGGGGGCCGGCACCCGGCAGCTTCTGGATTTCAAACTCAGGGACCTGAAAATCAGTCCGGAGGCCATTTTGGGATACACCCGGGAGGTCACCACCCATCTGGCGGTGGCGGTTTCAGTCTTTGACGGGGGGGCTGACGCCGGCATCGGCATCTATTCCGCCGCCAGGGAGATGGACCTGGACTTCATCCCCATAGGCTATGAAAACTACGATTTTCTGATCCCTGAAAAATATCTCGAGGATCCCCGGGTGAAGACCTTCAAGGCCTGCCTCGTCTCGGAGTGGTTCCATGACAAGCTCGGGGCCATGGGCGGCTATGAGGTCCACCAGCCGGGAAGGATTTATAAGGCGGTGCAAAATGTTTGATCGATATGGCAGAAACATCAATTATCTCAGAATTTCCGTCACGGACCGCTGCAATCTCAGATGCAAGTACTGCATGCCCGCCGACGGGGTGGAAAAGATCCCCTGTGAGGACATTCTCAGTTACGAGGAGATCGATCGGATCGTCGGGGTCATGGCCGGGCTCGGTGTCACGAAAATCAGACTGACCGGGGGGGAGCCCCTGGTGAGACCGGATATCGTGACCCTGGTGAAAAAAATCCGGGCCCACCCCCAGATCAAGGAAATCACCATGACCACCAACGGGGTTTATCTTGAAGAAATGGCCCAGAGTCTCAAGGAAGCGGGCCTCGACCGGGTCAATATCAGTCTGGACACCATGAAGCCCGAGGGCTATCACGCCATGACCCGGGGCGGGGACCTCAAAAAGGCCCTGGCCGGTATCGCGGCGGCCAAGCGGGCCGGCCTCACTCCGATCAAGATCAACGTGGTCCTCATCAACGGTTTCAATGATGACGAAATCGAGGATTTTGTCGGGATGACCCGGGATGAGGCCGTCGATGTCAGATTCATCGAACTCATGCCCATCGGCGAGGTGGCCACCTGGTCAAAGTCCCACTTCATCACCAATGAAGAGGTCCTCAAGCGGGTTCCCGGGCTCCTTCCCGTGAAGGCGGAGGATCCGAGTTCGCCGGCGACCTATTACCAGCTGCCGGGGGGCCGGGGAAAGGTGGGGCTCATCAGTCCCATTTCCTGCAAGTTCTGCAGCCTGTGCAATCGCATCCGCATGACCTCCGAAGGCTACCTGAAGCCCTGTCTGCACTCCAATGAAGAGATCCCCCTGAGACCCCTGGTTGATTCGCCGGATCTCCTCGAGGCGACCCTCAGACGAACGGTCTTCAACAAGCCCCAGGAGCATCATCTTGAAGAAGGAAACATCATCAGCCGGGAAATGTTCAAAATCGGCGGTTAAGGGGGACAGTCCCATGAAGGAAGAAAATCCACTGACCCATTTCAACCCTGACGGCAGGGCGAGGATGGTCTCGGTGACGGACAAGGAGGACACCCTGAGGGTGGCTGTCGCCCGGGGCGTCATCACCATGGGAGACGAGACCATCAGACTGGTGGCCGAGGGCGGCTTCAAAAAAGGGGATGTCCTCGGGGTGGCCCAGATTGCCGGCATCCTGGGGGCGAAAAAAACCAGCGACCTCATACCCATGTGCCATCCCTTGATGCTGACCAGTGTCGACCTTGCCTTTGAAATCGACGGCAACCGGATTCTGATGGAGTCCCGGGTGGCCCTGACCGGCAAGACCGGGGTGGAGATGGAGGCCTTGACGGCGGTGAGCATCGCGGGTCTCACCATCTACGACATGTGCAAGGCCGTAGACAAGGACATGGTCATGGGGGAGATCCGCCTGGTGTACAAGTCCGGGGGAAAATCCGGGACCTACCGCCGCCGGGGAGAAAACATCGAATAGGATCATTGCCAGACGTTACCAAATTCCGAGTCAGCTTTCTCTAAGGGGATGCCATCTCTATGAGGACTGACCAATGGGTGATGTAGGAAACTGTATTGCCTCCCTTTTGGAAAGGAATTGGAATAGATTAATGCACCACGGTTAATTATTTCTTGCGACTCACCTCAGGTGAGCGCCCAAAAAAAGGAGGATGTTCTATGTACGGTTACCATGGCAAGTATCTCAGAATCAACCTGACGGAGGGCACGGTGAAGGTGGAGAAGCTCGACCTGGACCTGGCCAAGAAGTGGATCGGCGGCCGAGGTCTCGGCACCAAGTTTTTCGTGGATGAAGTGGATCCCAAGGTGGATGCCCTGAGCCCTGAAAACAAACTGATCGCCGTCACGGGTCCCATGACCGGCACCACGGCACCTACAGGGGGCCGATACATGGTGGTGACGAAATCACCCCTTACCGGCACCATCGCTTCGTCGAATTCAGGCGGCTACTGGGGTGCCGAGCTCAAGTTCGCCGGCTATGACATGATCATCGTAGAGGGCAGGAGTGAAAAACCGGTTTACGTGATGATCGAGGATGACAAGGTGGAAATCAGAGACGCCTCCCATGTCTGGGGCAAGGTGACCTCCGATGCCACAAGGACCCTCATGAAGGAAGTACCGGAGAAATCCCGGGTAATGACCATCGGACCGGCCGGAGAGAAGCAGTCCCTGATGGCGGCGGTGATGAACGAGGAATCCCGGGCAGCCGGCAGATCCGGCGTCGGTGCCGTGATGGGCTCGAAGAATCTCAAGGCGGTGACGGTTCGAGGCACCCAGAAGGTTGCCGTATCGGATGAAGCCGGACTCAAAGAGGTCATCAAGACCTGCAACACCAAGATCAGGGAAAACGGCGTCACCGGCCAGGGGCTTCCCGCCTACGGGACGGCGGTTCTGGTAAACATCATCAATGAAAACGGGGCCTTCCCCACCAACAACTTCCAGTCTTCACAATTCGCCACGGCGGAACAAATCAGTGGCGAGTTGATGGCGGAAAAATATCTGGTCAAAAAAGACCCCTGCTACCGATGTCCCATTGCCTGCGGTCGATACACCAAGGTGGATGATATCGAGGGTGGCGGACCGGAGTACGAAACCATCTGGGCCTTTGGTGGCGACTGCGGCGTGGACGACATGGGCGCTATCATCAAAGCCAACTACTGGTGCAATGAAATGGGTCTTGACACCATTTCCACTGGCACCACCATTGCCGCCGCCATGGAACTCAAGCAGAAGGGTCTCCTTGATGGAGAAGATCTCGGCGGGCTTCCCCTGGAATTCGGCAGTGCCGAAGCCATCGTGGAATGGACCAAGAAAATCGGCATGAGAGAAGGCCTGGGGGACAAGATGGCGGATGGTTCCTACAGACTCTGTGACGCCTTTGGCGTGCCTGAGCTTTCCATGTCAGTCAAAAAGCAGGAGCTGCCGGCCTATGATCCCCGGGGAATCCAGGGACAGGGTCTCTCCTACGCCACCTCCAACCGTGGCGGCTGTCACGTTCGCGGCTACATGATTTCACCCGAAATCCTGGGTCTGCCGGAGAAACTGGACCGGTTCGCCCTTGAGGACAAGGCTCCCTGGACCAAGATATTCCAGGATTTCACAGCCTTCATCGACTCATCAGGCCTGTGTCTGTTCACTTCTTTTGCCATGGGAGCACCGGATTATGCGGCCCTCTTCAATGCCATCGTCGGCACTGACCTCGACGGCAACGGCGTTCTCGAAGCCGGTGAAAGAATCTACAACCTTGAAAGAGTCTTCAATCTGGAAGCCGGCATCACCCCCTCCGAGGACACGCTGCCCAAGCGGCTCCTGGAAGATGCCATTGCCGAAGGACCCTCAAAGGGCTTCGTGAACGAACTCAGCAAGATGCTGCCTGAGTACTACCAACTCAGGGGTTGGGGAACCGACGGCGTGCCCAGCAAGGAAAGAAAAGACCAGCTGGGAGTTTAAGAGGTAGCGATTTCTACTCTAAAGTTCAATGCTTCCGGGAGCCGGTACTGCTCCCGGAAGCTTTTCTTGAATGGAGGCAGTGCATGTCCTTTGAAAAACTGTATATCGAGTTGACGGATGCCTGCAATCTCAATTGCGTGATGTGCTACCGTCATAACTGGCCGGATCTCGGAGGCCATATGTCCACGGCAATGGTGGACAAGATCATCGGGGAACTCGGGGACAATCCCTCCCTCAAGGAAATTGTTCTTGGTGGCATCGGGGAGCCGACGGTTCACCCGGATTTCAAGGAAATCCTTCCCCGGCTCAAGGATTACAAAGTGACCGTGACCACCAACGGCACCACCATAGACGAAGCCATGGCCCGGCTCATGATCCGGTACGTTGACAAGCTGGTGGTCTCCATCGACGGTTCGGCCAGTGCCTATGACCGGATACGGGGCTTTGGCTATCATGAACTGATGAAGAATCTTCAAACCATCAACCGGATCAAAAAAAGCGACCGGTCCCATACCCCGGAGCTTCAGATCCAGATGGTGATCGCCGAGGACAACCAGGAGGACATTCCCTCGGTGATCGAGGTCGCTTCAAAGCTGAAGGCTTCCGAGTTGATCCTTTCCAACATGATTCCTGTCACACAGGAAGATGCCGGAAAAATTCTCTATACCCGGTATGACAACCAGGAGATCCACCGGTATTTTCAGGGGATCAGACCCCTGGCCTACAGAAGGGGTCTGGAACTGAGAATCACGGAATCCCGGGTCAAAACCGACCGGGTCTGCCGGTTCATTGACTTCGAGGCCATGGTGATCAATTCCCTGGGTGAGGTCACCCCCTGCTATCGGTTGATGCACGACGGCGAAGAGGTGGTCTTCGGCCGGCTCAAAAAAATAGAAAAGGCGGTCTACGGCAGGGTCATGGAGAAATCCCTCCTGGCACTCTGGGAGGAACCGGCCTACGTGACCTTCAGAAACATGGTCAAGGGCAACCGATACCCCTCCTGCATGGACTGTGATCTTGTGGAGGGCTGTGACTTTGTACGATCCACGGCGGCGGACTGCCACGGCAATACCCCCTCCTGTGCGGATTGTCTGTGGTCCCGCAATATCATCTACTGTGTATAGAAGGAGGAGATTTTCAGGTGCAGATCAAGGTTCGACTCTTCGCCACCCTGAGAGAGGGAAGAGGCAAGGAGCTGTCAAAGGATTATCCTGAGGGGATTTCCCCGGGGGGCGTCATCCAGGATCTCGAAATTCCCGAAGAAGAGGTGGCCATCCTGCTGGTCAACGGCAGGGACGGCCGCCTGGACCAGGTGCTTGAAGAAGGGGACACGGTGTCCATCTTTCCGCCGGTGGGCGGCGGTTGATGGGCAGGAGTCAGGTCTGGAAAACGAGGTGAGTTTGTTGAAGGATTCCCGGTTGAAAAAGAGCCCTGTTGCAGGGCGATATGCCAAAAACAGACAGATGTTGACGGAGGAGGAGATCCTCCTGCTGAACCAGAAAAAGGTGTGCATCATCGGTTGCGGCGGCCTGGGAGGGTACCTTCTGGAATTGCTGGGCCGACTGGGGGTCGAACACATCACGGTGATTGACGGCGACACCTTCAGTGAAAGCAATCTGAACCGGCAGCTCCTGGCCACGGACGACCTTGTCGGAGTGCCCAAGGCCAGAGTGGCGGCCTGGCGGATGACCGCGGTGAATCCCCGGGTCAAGGTCACCGCCCATGAAACGTACCTGGTGGCGGAGAATGCCAGGGCCCTTCTTCAAGGGCATGACCTGGTTTTTGACGCCCTGGACAGCATCCGGACGAGGAAACTGGTGGCCAGGGTCCTTAAGGACCTGGGGATTCCCCTGGTCTACGGGGCCATTGCCGGCTGGTACGGACAGGTGGCCACCATATTTCCCGGGGAAAACACCCTGGAGAGAATCTATCCCCGGGAACAGGACAAGGGGGAGGAAAGTCTTCTGGGGAACCCTTCCTTCACGCCGGCCCTGGTGGCTTCACTCCAGGTGAGCGAGGGGCTCAAGCTTCTGCTGGGCAGGGGCGACCTTCTAAGAAACAGACTGCTGGTCATCGACCTCCTGGAAAATGATTTTGAAATCATTCCCCTGGGTGAGGGAAGATAGACGGCCTCAACCGACTCGGAAACACCCGAACCTTTCTGATGGAAGGGTTTCGGGTGTTTTGGCGTCATGATCTTTAAAAAAATCCTCAGGCATCCTGAGAAATATTGAAAATTCTAGTATAATGAAGAGGAACAGGAAGGGACTTGAAATGATTTCACAAGGAGTGAATGGGATGAAACTGATAGATCGGCATGCCGGTGTTGCAGAGGAAGAAATCATGGCCTACCGGGAGGAGGTCGCGGGGCTCTACGCCGCCATGGTGGACAAAACCGCCAAGGGATCGGAGTTTCTGGGGTGGATGGATTATCACGACAGGGAGGATCCCGGGGTTTTTCAGAGCATCATGGCCCTCGGGGAGGAAATCAGGCAAAGGGCCGAGGCCCTGGTGGTCATCGGCATCGGCGGCTCCTATCTCGGAGCCAGGGCCATGATCGAAGCCCTCACCAACCCCTTTGATCCGGAAGACAATCCCGGTGTCCCGGTATACTTCGCCGGCAACACCCTCAGCGGGGTTTATCTCGAGGAGCTTTTAAGAGTCGTCAAGGAAAAGGACATCTATGTCAATGTCATCAGCAAATCCGGGACCACGACGGAACCCGCCATCGCCTTTCGTCTGATTCGCAGAATCATGGCGGACAAGTACGGCGACCAGGCCAGGGACCGGATCATCGCCACCACCGATGCTTCCAGGGGGGCTCTTCTGACCCTGGCCAGGAATGAAGGATACCGGACTTATGTGATTCCGGAGGATATCGGCGGCAGGTATTCGGTGTTCACCCCGGTGGGTCTTGTGCCCATGGCGGCGGCGGGAATCGATATCGGGGAGATCCTCAGGGGCATCGAGGCGGGCAACCGGGCCTACCGTCACCAGGGACTCGAAGACAATCTGGCCCACCAGTATGCGGTGCTGAGAAAAATCCTCCTGAGCCGGGGAAAAAACATCGAAATCCTGGTCAACTACGAGCCCAAGATGAATTACATCGCCGAATGGTTCAAGCAGCTTTTCGGCGAGTCTGAGGGCAAGGAGCTCAAAGGGATCTATCCCTCCTCGGCCCTCTTCTCCACGGACCTCCACTCCCTGGGCCAGTACATCCAGGAGGGCCAGCGGAATCTTTTTGAAACCGTCATCACCTTCGACCGGCTGCCCCTTGACGTGGCCATTCCCCTTGAAGAGGAGGATCTCGACGGTCTCAACTATCTGACGGGCTACAGTCTCAACGAGGTGAACCACAAGGCCTTCCAGGGCACCCTGCTGGCCCATGTGGCCGGGGAGGTCCCCAATATCATCTTCACCATTGAGAGCATGGACGCCTTCCATCTGGCCAGGCTCCTCACCTTCTTCATGTTCAGCTGCGCCATGAGCGGTTATCTCATCGGGGTCAATCCCTTCAACCAGCCCGGGGTGGAGTCCTACAAGAACAACATGTTCGCCCTCCTGGGCAAGCCGGGCCATGAAGCCTTGAAAAAAACCCTTGAGGAGAAAATCCATGAGTAGGGTTCTGGGAATCGATCTGGGAGGCACCTCAATCAAGTACGGGATTCTCCAGGGAGAGGACATCCTGTCGGGGGAAACGGTGCCTACTGAAATTGAAAAAGGAACCGTGCAGCTGATTGACAAGCTTGCCGGAATCGTGGTTTCGGCAGGGGACATCGCCGGGGTGGGGATCGGCGTCCCGGGAATCGTGGACGGGACACGGAGATTCATCTACGAATGCAAGAACCTGTACTGGAAGGAGATCCCCCTGGCAGAAATCCTGGAACAGAGAACCGGGATACCCGTGGTCCTGGACAACGATGCCAACCTGGCCACCCTGGCTGAGCAGCAGTCGGGTGACTTGAGGGGGGTTCAAAACGGCATTCTTCTGACCCTGGGTACCGGGGTGGGGGGCGGCGTGGTTCTGGGCGGCGACCTCTACCGGGGCAGTCACGGCCTTGGTTTTGAAGTGGGTCACATGAGAATCGGTTATGAAGGCATCCGGTGCAGCTGCGGCCGGGAGGACTGCTTTGAGGTGTATTCCTCCGCCACGGGACTTCTGAGGCACTACAACCACCAGGCTGCACTTCCGGTGGATCAGGCCAGGGAGGTTTTTGCCAGCTTCGGGAGAAGGGAGTCCGTCGGTATCCGGACCATGAACTGGTATCTGGATCATCTGGCTGACGGGGTGGTGAATCTCATCAACCTCTTCGATCCCGAGCGGATCGTTTTCGCCGGAGGGGTTGCCCAGGGCCTCGATGCGGTTCTTGAGGACCTGGAAGAGCGGATTGAACTGATAAAATTTACCGACGCCCTGCCCAGGGCCCGGCTGAGTATTTCCGCCCTCAATAATGAGGCGGGGATTCTGGGCGGTGGCCTGCTGGCCAGGGAGTTGATGAAAGGATGAGTTGATGGAAATCATTGAAGGCATCAAAACCCGGCGGAGTGTCCGGGAATTTACGGGCAAAGTACTGGATGATGAAACCCTGCTGGAAATCGTCAAGCTGGGATTCTGGGCACCTACCGCCCACAATTTCCAGCCCCAGGAGTTCATCATCTTCAAGGACCCCGGGACCCTCGAGGCCCTGGCAAGGAATCTCAAATACGCCAAGGGGCTCAAGACCTCCGGGGCGGGTATTCTGGTCATGGCGGATACGAAAAAACAGCCAGAACCCGGCTTCTATGTGGCGGACACCTCGGCGGCGATTCAAAACATCCTGCTGGGCATCCACGCGGGGGGTTACGGCGGCGTGTGGATCGGGGTCTATCCGGTCGCGGAATATATCCAGGTGGTGAGGGACCTCTTCAATCTACCGGACCGGCTCGTGCCCGTCGGTCTCATCGCCCTTGGGGAGCCTGTCCGTGAAAAGGAAGCCGTCGACCGCTATGATTCCCGGCGGGTTCATTGGGAAAAAATCTAAAAAAAAGAACATCGGATGGATACTGCTGATGTTCTGCTTTTAAAAGAAATTGAGTCCGGCGATGACCATCAGGGCGAGGTCCGCCATCACATGGGCCGCATAGCCCTCCATCAACCCATGGGTGAGGGTGTCGAGGTAGGCGAAGATCAGCCCGCCGATAAAGATTCCCCCCAGGGAGAGGACCAGGATTCCCGGAGGAAACCAGTGGATGATGAGGTCGAGATGGTAGAGGGAGAAGAGACCGGCGCTGAGAAGATAGGCGAGGCGGGGATGGCCCAGCTTCTTGAGATTGAGGAAAATGAAGCCTCGAAAGAAGACTTCCTCCAGAAGGGAGTTCACAAATACGATATAGAGACCGTAGAGGATGAAGTTTTCCCTGGTCAGGCGGTAGTAGCTGATGAGGTCGACTTCGATGAGCTTCAGATCGATCAGGTGTTCGGTACCCAGAAAGGCCAGCACCACGCCGAGCAGGGGCAGGAAAGTGATGACCAGGATATTGGTATCCCGGTTGAAATTGACGGGTTCCATGTGGATGGTTCCCTTGAAAACGTCATAGTCGGCATAGTGGATGGCATAGATCACAGGCATGCCTAAAAAAAGGAACCATTTGATGGCGCTGACAAAAATATAATCCCCCATCAGGACGAAGTTCAATATGAAGAGTATGATGACAGCAAGCACCCCGGTGAAAACCAGGGTTTCAAGTTTTTCTTTTTCCATGAAATCACCTGAAAACAGCATATCAAAAAATACGCTACAAGAACAGTAGAAACCTGTTCAAGGAGGAAAAATATGTTTGAAAAACGCATCGAATCCATGGGCTATCATCTGCCGCCCATGCCCAAGCCGGCGGCCAGGTATGTTCCCGCGGTGAGGACCGGGAATCTGATTTTTGTCTCCGGACAGACGCCCAAGGTCGGGGACAAGCTGCTTTATGCCGGGAAACTGGGACTCGATCTCTCGGCAGCCGAAGGCTATGAGGCGGCAAAAATCTGTGCCCTCAGAATGCTCAGTGTCCTCAAAAGTGAAATCGGGGAGCTGGACCGGATCAAGAGAATCGTGAAATTGACGGGTTATGTCAACAGCGCGCCGGATTTCACCAGGCAGTCCAAGGTCATCGACGGCGCCAGCGAGCTTTTGGAGGTCATCTTTGGGGAAATCGGGCTGCATGCCCGGGTGGCGGTGGGGACCAACGCCCTGCCGGGAAACGCCGCCGTAGAAATCGAAATGATCGTGGAGGTTTAAGGGAGTGGACACAGTGAGGGACTTTTACCGCTTGAATCGCACCAGACTGGGAGAGTGGTTGCCGGCGTCAAGCCTGGCCCTGATCTACAGCGGCAGGGCGCCGCGGGCCACCGCTGACGACTTCTATTCTTTCAAGCCGGATCGTAATTTCTACTATCTGACGGGGATCCAAAGAGAAAATTTCTGGCTGATGATGGTGAAGACCGGATCCGAAGTCGAGGAAATCCTCTTCATCGAGGAACCCCGGCCTGAGGTTGAAAAATGGGTGGGGAAACGGATGACCCGGGAGGAGGCCACGGCGGTCAGCGGCATCACCACGGTTTTTTATGGCAAGGATTTCAAATCGGTCCTGAACAAGGCCATCCATGACAAGGGACTCAGCGGCGCCTGCTTCGATCTGGAGCGCCACGCCTACGAGGAGGCTCCCAATGAGGTGCACCGGTTTGCCGGGGACTTCAAAGAGAAATTTCCTCAAATGGCCCTCCATTCCCTGCACTATATCCTGAGGGACTTGAGGATGATCAAACAGGCGGTGGAACTTGAACAGCTCAGGGGGGCCGTGGCTCTCACCAGGCTGGGAATCGATGAAATCCTCAAAAGCCTCAGACCGGGGCTATACGAGTACCAGATGGAGGCCCTCTTCAATTACACCATCATGAACAACGGGGCCGAGGGCAATGCCTTCAAGACCATCGCCGCCAGCGGTGAAAATGCCGTCATCCTGCATTACATCGAGAACCGCAAAAAAATGAAAAAGGGAGAGCTCGTGCTTTTCGATCTGGGAGCCAGGTTCGGGGGATACAACGCCGATGTTTCCCGCACCTTTCCCGTCGGCGGCACCTTCACCCCCCGTCAGCGGGCCCTGTATGAAATGGTTTTGACGGTCCAGGAGGAGGTATTGAAGATCATGGTGCCGGGGACGCCCTTTCCACAGCTGAATCTCAAGGCCATCGAGGTGTTCACCCGGGAGCTTGAGAAGATGGGGATGATCGAAAAACCTGAAGAGGTCGGCCGTTACTATTACCACGGCGTGGGCCATTATCTGGGTCTCGACACCCATGATATCGGCGCCAGGGACGTCCCCCTGGCACCGGGAATGGTCATCACCCTGGAGCCCGGCATTTATGTGGCCGAAGAGGCCATCGGCATCAGGATCGAGGACGATGTCCTGATTACTCCTGAAGGTCCCGTGGTTCTGACCGCGGATATTCCCAAGGGGGTTCAGGAAATCGAAGCCCTGATGAAAAGATGATGAAGCAAGAAAACCCCCTGGGGAAATTCCCGGGGGGTTTTCTTGTGCCCATCTGACAAACAACTGCAAAAAGAGGATCCCCGAGGGGGAAGAGCCGGGGATCAAGAATCTATGAAAAACTATTCAATGGCGGTTAATAGGTGACCTTTACCTGGTACATGTCGGAGGTCTTGGACAGGCTCACCGGGAGACCGTACTTGTGATAGATGGCGTCCTGGGTGGCGTCCACGGTGATCCACTCGTCAGTCGCTTCGAGGTGGATTTCGTTCCAGGCGTGATAGACGGTGCCGACATAACCGACGCTCACTTTGGTGGGAACGCCGACGCTTCTGAGCATGCCGGCCATCAGGGAAGCGTAGTCGTAACAGATTCCCGAGCCGATTTCAAAGGTGCCTTCAACACTGGGCACGTAGGCGCCGGTGACGGTGCGGGCCTTTTGATAGTCGTAGGCGACATGGCTGATGACGAACTGATGGATGGCTTCTATTTTTTCAGCCTGGCTGGTGAGGTTTTCCGTGAGTTCCCTGGCTTTTTTGATGGCGGCCATATCCTCATTGAAGTTGACGTTTTGAACCGGGTTCAGGTAAACGGTTTTTGAATCTTCAAGATCAAGGGGGATGGTTTCTTCATCGATGAGTTTGAACCGGCCGTTGATTTTTTCGTAGACCGTGACATTGTAAATCCCGTTGCCGAACTGAAGGGGCAGCTGGGCGTCTTCCTTCAGGGTGTAGAGGGCTTTTTCATCGCCCTTGGAAACGAAAACCCGGACATCGTTGCTGGTGGCGGTCTGAATTTTGAAAGAACCGTTATCCAGCACATCGAGGCTGTAATCGACGGTGTCTGCGAAACTGAGGGCGGCGGGGGTGAAAAGCATGGCGGCGGTCAGCAATGACATGAGGGTGCGTTTGAACATTGAAATAATCTCCCTTCGGTAGCTGGCTGCCTTTCCTGCTGAATGAGGGGAAGGCCCTGTAGCTTTGCGTCCCAGCCTTTTAGCTGGTTTGCCTTTATCGCTATTGAGATTGGCGAAGTATGAATTGATTTTTCGGGCAAATAAAAAGTCTCTCTAGTTCGGTAACTGGCTGCCTGTCCTCTGAATGAGGGGAAGGCCCTGTAGTTTTGCGTCCCAGCCTTTAGGCTGGTTTGCCTTTATCGTTGGAAAGACCAACATTGGTGGTTTTCTATTCGTGCTTAAAGCATAGCATGTAGTATCTAAAATGTCAAATAAAATATGCGAAATGCTTAAAAGACTCTTTATAAGACGCCGCGCACAATCAATCGGTGGGTGGGATCCCCCATGGGATCACAGGTGATCAGGGTGATCTGTCTCTTCCCCGAGGTGCCGAAAAGAACGCCCACGTCCTCGGGCAGGACTCTGAAAATCTCCTTGACCGTATACACGTAGGTGGTGCCGTCTTTTTTGACCTTGATTGCATCCCCCAGGGCCACCTCGTCGAGGCGGTTGAAGTTGCGGCCGTAGGTGATGTTGCGATGACCGATGACGGCGTAATTGCCCTCGTCACCGGGGGAAATGGTGTTCTTGAAGCTGGCGATGGAGACCAGCATGTTCTCCGCCGAGGCGCCTCGAATAATGGGAAGTTCGAGATCGATGGCGTCGATGATCATGGTGCCGTCGACCACCTTGGGTTGATCCGGCTCTGATTCTTCCACCAGGCCGGCCAGGGCATCGGGCATTTCAATGGTTTCCGCTGAGGATTCCAATTCCTCCATGAGGTCGGGTTCCTCCGCCTGGGAGGGACCCCCCTTGCTGACTGGTGTGACCGGGGCTTTCCCGGGTGTATTCCCGGGTGATGGGGTGGGCGCTTCCTCCGGGTGGGAAGTGGCTGATTCCAGCAACTGCTGCTGCTGGTAATCATAAACCTTCTCCCTGAGAGGAAAGAATAATATAAGACCCAGGCCGAATGATATCATCGCCCAGGACAGGAATTTTCTCATGATGATTCCCCCTTAAGGGTGGGAGCAGGCATTTACCTGCTCCCATTGCCTTGATCTAGAAGCTCGGTTTTTTTCTTAAAAATGCACCGGCCAGCAGGATCAGACAACCCAAGAGGGTCCATTGATAGTAATAAGTTTCGCCACTGGGGGTGACAGAAGACTTAAACCCGAAATTGACATCGGTGATTGCTTCGGTTTCTTCAGTGAGGGTCAGAACCACGGTGCTGTCCATGGGAGTCCCGTCGTATTCTGAAACCTGGTAAACACCGGTTGGTGCCGTGCCGATGGTAACGGTGTAATCTCCTGGATCCATACCGTTGAGCTCGGGATTGGTCAGGAAGTCGAAGACGTAGAGGCCGTTGGCGGCGGTGAGGGTCGTGGTGACTGCTTCACCGTCATACCACAGGGTCACTTCGACGTTGGAGTAACCGGTTTCTCCGGCATCCATGACATTGTCACTGTCGAGGTCGTTGAAGACGAAGCCTGAAATCAGGGTCGTCACATCCAAGGGAGCAGGGAGGTAACCGAAGTTGACATTTGAAGTGGTGGAGTAAACCGACTCCGTGACTTCCTGGTCAAGGGTGCCGTCCGCCTCGGAAATCTGAGCATCCAGGATTTCGTCATCGGGATTGGCCACGACGGTGTAGGTGCCCCTCAGACTGCTGAAGGAGTAGCGGCCGTCGGCATTGGTGGTGGTGGTTCGATAGAGGGAATCCCCCTGGTAGAGATTGACGGTGACACCTTCATATCCGGCTTCACCGGCATCCACCACGTTGTCCCCGTCGAGGTCGCTGAAGAGGTAGCCGCTCAGGGTGTAGCGGGTGGTTCGTGGCGGGTCGTCGTCTTCAGAGACCACCACCGTGGCATCATCGGCAACATTCATGGGAGTTTCATCCCAGAAGTAGCCTACGGCTCTGGCGATATTGTCATAGGTTCCCTCGGATGAGAAGGAGGTGGTGTAGGTGTAGGTGTGGGTTTCCCCTGGTTCGAAGGTGTCGTCGGTTCCCAGTACCACCGGATCCTCGTCTTCGAGTTCATCCGTGACATTCAGAGAGTAGAAGGGCATGTTGCCCAGGTTTCTCACGATTACCGTGTAGGTGACGGTATCTCCGGGTTCGACGGAACTGTCGTCGACACTCTTTTCAATCTGCAGGTGATGGTCCCAATGACCGAAGTTCACGTAGGGATCGTCATATTGCCCGTAGACGTAGTTGACTTCGTTGGTACCGGTCAGGGTGCCGTCATATTCGGAGACGACGGGGCCCTCCACGTTGCTGTAGCGGACCACCAGGGCCTGGGTGGTGGTGGTGGGAATGCCCGTAAACTGGTAGTAGCCGTCGGCATCGGTGACGGTGGTGCCATCCTTGGGATAGGTGCCGTAATTGGGCAGGATGTTGGCGTTGTAGTCGTCTTCATCCACTCCCAGGAAGAGGTCCATGGTGACGCCCTCTACCGGGATGTCCTCGGTGTCATAGTCGTTGTCCGTGTCCTCGTCGTAGAAGACGTAGCCCTGGATATCCCAGGTCTCGGGCAGGTTTTCATCGAAGTAGTTGTAGAAGGGATAGAAGTAGATTTCTTCTTCGCCAAAGGCGAGTTCGTAATGACCCTCCGAGGGATAGGTGGCGATCCAGCCGGGCTTGGAAACTTCTCTGAGCTTGTAGGTGCCGGGGAGAATGTTTTCAATGCCGTAGTTGCCGTCACTGCCGCTGGTGTCGGAGGGCTCTCCCTCATCCAGGAGGCCGTTGTCGTTGTAGTCTACATAGAAGACCCATCCTTCAAGGGCCGGGCCCGTGGGGAGGACCAGACTGCTGGCATCGTTGAAATAACCCTCCTCATCCTCGTACTTGGTGCCGGCGAGACTGTAGCGGTCGAGGCTGTTCTCAAAGGTGAGTGACCTGATTTCTCCCGGTTCAAAGTCCAGGGTGAAACTGGCCTGGGAGGTGGTGTAAAGGGGATTGTCCACCTCTGTGAAGGTATAAGTCCCTTCTGCCAGGTCGGTGATCACGGCGGGGGTGGTTTCACTGATGATCACGGAGCCCGTGGTGGGGCCGGAGTAGTTGACGGTGAAACCCGGTTCGTCAAAGAGCCACCAGTCGGGGGCTGCTCCCTCCCACTCAGGGTAACCTGTCAGATTCTTGTAGAGGGTGATGGCGCCGTCTTCATTCAGTTCATTGATGAAACGGTACTCTTCAACCTGTGCATCGCTGGGGAAGGTCACCACATGACTGCCGGTGGCCGGATAAACCAGGGTGTACACGCCGGGATTTGCGACTTCCTTGATTTCATAGGTGCCGGGTAGAATCCCGCTGATGGTGAAGTTGCCCGAAATATCGCTTGTCGCGCCGGGTTCCATGGCGTCGTGATGGCCGTCCCCGTCATAGTCGACATAGAATTCATAGCCTGAGAGGTCCATGGAGACAGCGATGGCTTCACCGGTAATGGACTTGACCCCTGTGAATTCATAGCGGTCGAGACGGTTGGTGAAGGTGATGGTTTCAGATCCGCCCTCATCCAGGGTGACATTGATGGTGGCGGGGGAGGTGGTGTAGTAGGGGCTGAATGCTTCAGTAAAGATATAGGCGCCGGTGGTCATATCACTCAAAACCACTGGGGCAGCTTCAGTGATGATCACGGAACCTGTGGTATCCGGGCCGGTGTAGTTGACGTTGAATGCTGTCGGTGGTGAAACCCACCATGAGGGGATATCTCCACCGAAGTCCGGCCAGTCGAGAATCTCCTTGTTGATGGTGATGGAGGCCGGGTCAGGGTCTTCCTCTTTCATGTTGATGATGGTCACGATAGTCAGTTTGTTCTTGTTCACTTGGACGACGTAGGGGTCTATAGGCACATAGCCGGCCGCGGGGGTTTCAACTATCGTGTATTCACCATTGTCATCAATGGGCAACCAGACTGAAGACTCCTGAGAGATGGTCTCCTGTTCTGAGAAACCCTTTGGACCAGTAACGGTGATTGAAAATTCAGTGTCATCCTCAGAATCGCCGACCACCATCTTATGAATGACCAGTCCCTCAGGATCGCCGTCGTAGAGCCAGTAGTTGATGGTGCCTTCGCCTTCCACACCGGCGTAATCACTGGCAGGTTCATAAATAACCGTCTGAGCGGGGTTCTGGTAATGAACCCGGAAGGCCTTGATATCCGATGAAACGAACAACTTGTCATCATCTGAATCATAGTGTTGTCCTTGAAGACTCATGGGAATCCAATCTGATTCATCGGGAGAGTCCGATTCGGTATAATCCACTCCGATGACTGATGCCGAGAGCAGCAGATTACCGATATGGACTCTGATGAAGTTGGTGGTTTCTGAATCCTTTTTCAAGGTCTCGATTTCAGCAAATGCCATGGCGGGCATCACGGTTGACAAGACCAGGGTAAAGACCAGCAATAAGCCTAATAACCTTCTTCCTTTGTACTTGATCATTGAAATCCCTCTTTTCATCATCTTTTTTTGACGGCATATAAAAAGGCTGCCATCACAGATGATTGGCAGCCGAACCGTCATGATATCCAGAAGGAATATTTTAGACTTCGAGCTTTGCGTCCCCGTTTTTCAGCGGGTTTGCTCTTTTTCAATCGGTTGTTTTCTTTTTTTCCTTGAGTAAGTGTCGACTCCCCAGTGTTTAGTACTTCATTATAACATTTAATACCCGAAATGAAACACTTAAATAACAAATACATAAAAATAATTATGTCAAACCCGAAAATCTTTTCTAGTAACGGTTGTTACAGTTTTGCCGGAGGCTATCTGATAATATTGAGATGACTTTAGAATAAGAATATTCTAAAAGATAATCATTTGCACTCCGATTGCTGGAGGCGGAAGGAGAAATTTCAATGCTTGAAACCGTTTTCAATCTCACCCGGTCCGAGGACAAGGTCATCGAGAATGTCCTGAGTCGTGACCATGTGCAGATCAACCACATGATTCTTTACAAGGGGCAGGCCCTGCCGGAGCATTATGCCAATGCCAATGTCTACATGGTGGTGCTCAAGGGGAGGCTGAATCTGACCCTCGAGGAGGAGGAGTCCCGGGACTACGTCGTCGGTCATCTCATCGAGATTCCCTACAATCTCAAAATGAATGTCAGAAACCTCTCGGAGGCCGTCCTCGAGCTCCTGGTGATCAAGGCCCCCCATCCCGACCAGTATCCGAAATCCCCAGGGACAAGTGTTTAAAGGAAGTAATGGTGTAATCAGAAAATTCAATCATTAAACCTTCAAAAAAACACTTCATAAACCACCCCCGTTTTACAATCAGGTAAAAGGGGGTTTTTATTTTGAAAGCAGCAAAAGAAAAACGCAAACCGGGCATGATCGGCGTCCTGATCGTCTTTATCTTTCTCATTGTCGCCATGTCAGTGCAGATCTTTGTCCTCCACGCGGATTGGGCCACCCATATCACCCTGATTTTCGCAACAGTGGTTGCGGCGGCGGTGGCCATGTACTACGGCTATACCTGGGACGACATCCAGGAGGGGATTCTCTATGGCTCGAATCTCGCCATGCTCCCCATGCTGATCCTGATGATGGTGGGAGTTCTCATCGCCACCTGGATTCCGGCCGGTGTGATTCCATCCCTGATCTTCTACGGGCTGAAATTCATTTCACCTTCCATGTTCCTTTTCTCCGTGGCCCTGGTGTGCAGCATCGCCTCCCTGGCGACGGGAAGCTCCTGGACCACAGGTGCCACCTTCGGGGTGGCCTTCATGGGAATCGGCTTCGGTCTGGGCATCCCTGCAGCCATGACAGCCGGTGCCGTGATTTCAGGTTCCATTTTCGGAGACAAGATGTCACCCTTGTCTGACAGCACCAACCTGGCCGCCGGCGTCGCCGAGGCGGACCTCTTCGACCATATCCGGTCCATGATGTACAGCACCGGCCCCGCCCTGGTCATCTCCCTGGTCCTCTATCTGGTCCTGGGCATGCGCTTCAGTGCGGCGGAGGTCGACATCTCCTCCATCAACGTGATTCTGGAGGGCCTCAAGGCCAACTATTACATCAGTCCTGTGACCGTCATTCCCCCCGCCATCGTGGTCTATCTGGCGGTGAAGAAGTACGGCGGCCTCATGGTCATGGTGATCGCTTCCCTCATCGGAGCCGCCTTCGCCATGATCTTCCAAGGCTACTCTCTGGCATCCGTCATGGATTTCATGAACTACGGCTTTGTTTCGGATACCGGTGTGGCTGAAATCGACGCCCTGCTGAGCCGGGGCGGACTGCAGAGCATGATGTGGACGGTTTCCCTGGGATTCATCGCCCTCAGCTATGGCGGACTCCTTGAAAAGACCCACATGCTGGAAGTGCTCCTGGGCAGCATCAAGGGCCTGGTGAAAACCACCGGCGGTCTCGTCACCACCCACGTGGTCTCGAGTATTCTGGTCAACATTTTCTCGGCCAGCCAGTACATGGCCATCATCATTCCCGGCAGGATGCTGGTGCCGGCCTACAAGGAAAAGAAACTGCTGCCCCAGGTCTGTTCCCGGGTTGCAGAGGATTCCGGCACGGTGACCTCACCCCTGGTTCCCTGGGGACTCTGCGGAGTTTTCTTCACCGGTGCCCTGGGCGTCGCCACCATGGACTACTTCCCCTACGTGTTCTTGTCCTTCCTGGCCCCCATCATCACCATCATCTACGGCTATACCAACAAGTTCATGTTTGTTGAAGGCAGTATCCAATCAGTGAGGACCTACTCGGATTCCGACAAGATATCGGGTTAGGATAGGAGTTGAAGAATACAATGACATCTCAGGAATTTACCAGAGAAGAATACCTGCAGACCCTTGAAGCCCTGGTGGCCATCAAAAGCAACTATTTCCACGAGGAAGCCATCATGGACTATGTCTATCACCGGCTCAGGGATCAGGGAATCGAAGCCGTCCTCCATGAATACGAGGATGAGCAGGTCACCGGTTTCAAAGGCAAGAACGTCATCGGCCGGATGGGGGACGGGGAAAGGGGTCCGAAGATCCTCCTCAACGCCCACCTGGACACGGTGAATCCCCTGGACTCCTGGACCTACGAGCCCTTCGCCCTGACGGTGGAGGGTGACAAGGCCTACGGACTGGGCAGTTGTGACATGAAAAGCGGGGCCGCGGCGATCCTCCTGGCCCTCGAAAGAATCCATCAAAAGAAAAAGGACCTCAAAGGGGAAATCATTTTCAGTTTTGTTTCCGATGAAGAGGGACCCTTCGGACTGGGCACCAATTACCTGATCCATGACCAGCTCATCAATGACGGGGATATCGCCATTGTGACAGAACCGAGCTCCGCCTTTACCCGGGTCCCCTTCCCCAACGTCTGCCTGGGGGCCAGGGGGGGGACCTCCTACCGGGTTGACTTCTACGGGAAAAGCGCCCACGGGGCCCATCCCCATCTGGGCATCAGCGCTATCAAGGATGCCGCCAGGGTGGTGGGCGCCCTGGACCGGATCACCCTGCCCGACGACGGCATTCTGGGCCGGGGGGACCAGTGCATCATCAACATCCAGGGGGGCGGCGACGCCTGCAGTGTGGCCGAGCACGCCTTCATCGAGGTCTTTCGCCACATGGTCACGGGGGAAAGCCGGGAAACCGTCTATCAGGAGATCGACGACCTGATCAAGAGTCTGAACCTGGCTTGTGATTACAAGATCACCTTCAGAAAGGGGCCGACCCCGGGATCGGATCTTTTCCTGCCCTACGTCAGCGACCGGGAGGATCCCCTGATGCAGGCCTTCTCGGAGGCCGTCACCGAGGTGACGGGGGACCAGGTGAACTACGGCTACTTCGACAGCATCGGAGATTTCAATTATCTGGGATCGCGACTGGATCAGCCGGTGGTGGTCTTCGGTCCCGAGGGAGGCAACTTCCACAGTGCCGATGAATGGGTGGACATTCCCACCGCCCTTAAAATGACCGAGGTGGTTTATCACTATCTCGAAAAAATGCTTTAGGCCAGATCCGGGTCGGTGAGGAATTCGCCGGCCCCTGGTTTTTTTGTTATACTTGTAAGAAAGAAGAGGAGGTGTCTTTTTGGGAGCGGATCTGATCATATACAACGGCAATATTCTCCCCCTCGTCCGCCGGGAGGAAGCCCTTGGGTGGATGGCCGTCAAGGACGGCAGGATAGAGGCCCTGGGCTGCGGGGAGTCCTTTGAAGCCCATGTCGGCGAGAACACCGATTTCATGGACCTCAAGGGCTGCACGGTGATACCCGGTTTTCACGATTCCCATGTCCATCTGGTGCAATCGGGGCTCAATACCTTCGGCATCGATCTGAGGGAAGTCACCACCATCCATAGAATCCTTGAACTCATCAAGGAGAAGACCCGCACCCTGCCCAAGGGCAAGCTGATCAGGGGCTATCATCTCGATGTGGCGAAAATAGAGGAAAAACGCTTTCCCACCCGCTATGAAATCGACCAGGTGAGCCCGGAGCATCCGGTCTGGATCAACTCCATCGAGTACCATACCAGTGCGGTGAACACCCTCGCCCTGAACAGCGTGAACCTGCCCTACAACATCGACGGCATCAAACGGGATGAAAGGAGTCTTCCCCTGGGCTATTTCACCGGCAAGGCCAGCGCCTACATCCGCAACCGGCTCCTGGCCCAGATCGATGCCACCACCCGGGAGGAAGGGGTTCGAATCAAAATCGACCAGGCCGTCCGACAGGGCATCACCACCATCGATGCCATGGAGGGGGGCTTCACCTTTCACGAAGAGGATGCCCGGTTCATTGCCACCCACCGCAACAAATATCCCATTGACATTCACCTGTATTACCAGTCCTTCGATCTGGAAAAGGCCAGGAGTCTGGGGGTGGATGCCATCGGAGGGGATATTTTCATTGACGGGGCCTTCAATTCAAGAACCGCCGCCGTGTCCAGGAAATATCTGGACATGGACACCTGCGGCAATCTCTATTTCAATCAGGAGGAACTGGATTATTTCGTTGAAAAGACCGTGTCCGAAGGCTGGCAGCTGGCCCTTCATGCCATCGGAGACCGGGCCATCGAACAAACCCTCACCGCCTACGAAAGGGTTTTCAAGGCCGGCAGCCAGCTCAACCGCCGCTGTCGGATCGAGCATTTCGAACTGGCCTCTCTCGAGCATATCCGGCGGGCCGGGAAACTGGGTCTGGTCATTTCCGTGCAGCCCTCCTTCGAGTACTTCTGGGGCTATCCCGGTGGCATGTACGACAAGCGGCTGGATCCTTCCCTGTCGGCCATCACCAACAATTTCAGAGCCATGGTGGATGAGGGTCTCCTCCTCATCGGGGGGTCGGATTCCGATGTGACGGACATCGATCCGATTCTGGGAATCCATGCGGCGGTGAACCACCCCAAGGCGCAGTTTGCCCTCAGTCCCTTGGAGGCCTTGAAAATCTTCACCGTCAATCCGGCCTACGCCTCCTTTGAAGAGGCCATCAAGGGGACTCTGGAGAAGGGGAAACTGGGAGATTTCTGTGTCCTGAGCGGGAATCCCCTCCAGGTGGATCCGGCTGAAATCAAGAATATCCAGGTCCTGGGGACCTTCAAGGAGGGTCATTCTCTTTATCTCGACGAGGCTTTGTCGCTGCGGGGTGATTTCAAGTGAAAAACCACGTGAAGCTTTTTTACTCCGGAGCGCCGAGAATCCACCTCAACGGCGCCGACATCACCGAGCTTTTCAGTCTGAAATCCCTGGGGATCCTCTACCTGCTCTACGAGGCCCGGCACCAGAAGATACCCAGGGAAAAAATGGCGGCCATTCTCTGGGAGACCAGTGATGACAAGGCGGCCAGATACAATCTCAGGTACAATATCTGGACCATCAACAAGGTGATGGCGGACCGGTCCAAAGAAGAACGCTTCATCGAGACGGACCGCAGCAGCCTGGCCTTCAGTGCCTCCTTCGCGCTTTCATCGGATTGCGACGACCTGGTCAACCTGTCCAAGGCCCAGGGTGAAGCGGTTCTCGTGAGCATCAAGGACAGCTGCGGCATCAATTACCTCGAAGGCTTCTATATCAAGGATTGCAACTATTTCAACGACTGGGTGTTTTTCCAGAGAGAGCGGCTTCAGAAGAACTACAGCCTGGTTCTGGAAAGGCTCAGGGTCCTGTACAGCGAGAACAGGGACCACGACCGGGGAATCGAGGTCCTTGAGGAGATGCTTGCTCTCAATCCCTACGACGAGCAGGTCTACGGCCTCCTCATCAGGATTCTCCTGGAAAAGGGGGACCGGGTCGGCGCCCTCAACCGCTACAACCAGTGCATCAACGTCCTCAGGGAGGAACTCAATATCGCCCCCCTGGACTCAACCAAGGCCCTCTACGACCTGATCCACTCTTCTCAAGAAGCAGAAAATCCCCAGGACCCCCGACTGGAAATCACCTTGGGAGCCTCGAAATATGCCAGGAGGCCCTACGGTTTCATGGCAAAGCTTCTCAAGGCCCTGCTGTCATCACGGGAATATGAGGATTTCCTCAGACAGCACAAGACCGCTTATTCCGGGCTCCACTTCCTCCTGCCCCAGGTCTTCGAGAGGGGAAAGGACACGGATTTTCCGGGCCGGCCCGAGGCCTACGACCACTACCTGTTCAGTCTTTCCCTGGGACTGCTTCGCTCCCTGACCGGGATCAGACCCATCAGTCTGACCCTTCATGACACCTCGGAGATGGACGAGGTGTCAAGGGTGTTCCTGCTTTACGTCATCGAAGAGTTCGAAGGGTCTGCGGGACTGAGGATCGTGTTTACCAGGCCCTGGTTCAAGGACCTCGACAACCTGGCGTCCAGGGTCTTCACCCTGATTGACGGAAGACCCTGAGGGTCTTCTTTTTTGTCAATTCACGGTTCACAATTCAAATGCAGTTGTTATAATAAGGGAGAGGTGGTATGAGTGGAAGAAAAAAGCATGGAGGAACTCCTGTCAGAGTACGAGGAGCAGATGGAGGATTTGGAAGAAGGGACCCTGATCAAGGGGAAGATTTACGCCATCGGAGATGAAGAGGCGGTCATCGATCTTGGCAATATCTTTGACGGTATCGCCAGAATCAATGAAATCCCCTATGAGGAGCGGGAGGTCGGCAAAAGTCTCACTTTCATGATCCTCAAGGTGGACGATCAGTCGGGGCAGGTGGTGCTCTCAAGAAAAGAGGCCAGGGTCCTTGAGGCGGTGGAAGAGGTCAGAAGGGCCCATAGGGACGGAACCACCCTGGAGGTGACGGTCAAAGAGGTGATCAAGGGAGGTCTCAGGGTGGACTGTCTCGGGATGAGGGGCTTCATTCCCTTTTCACAAATCGACACCCGGTACGTGGAAAACGCCGAGGCTCTTCTGGGGGAAGTCCTCCTGGCCGCGGTGATGGCATACAGCGAGGAGGACCAGAATCTGGTGCTGTCATCCAGGGCGCCGAAGGAAATCGCAATCAAGGAAAGGGAAGAGGCCTTCTACCGGCGGCTACAGGTGGACCAGATCATGAAGGGCAGGGTCCACATGATTTTCAAAGCCGGCGCCCTGGTGGATCTGGGGGATGCCATGGGTTACCTTCATATCAATGATGCGGCCTGGACCCGGATCAAGGATCTGGAGGCGGTGATCCAGGTGGGGGATACCATCGAGGTCCAGATCAAGTCCTTCGATCCTGAGGCGAAAAAAATCAGTCTGTCTCTGAAAGACCTCACCCGGGATCCCTGGGACAGGATTCATGAGGACTTTCAGGAGGACCAGGTGACTCTGGGGAAAATCCTCAAAGTCCTGGGCAGCGGCTGCCTGGTGGAGCTCCACAGCGGTGTCGTGGGATTTCTTCACCACTCCGAGGCCCCCAATCGTCACAAGGAAGGGGACGAGGTGAACGTCGCCATCGAGGCCATCGACCCTGAAGAGAAAAGGATCCGGCTGAGGTACAGGGATCCGGGGGAAATGGTGGAGGACTACGAGGCCGAGGAGCGGGAGGAGACCACCCTGGGGGATCTTTTCGGAGACCTCTTCGACCGCATCGATCAAGGAGAGCGGTAAGTGGATGCCCGGGCCCTGGCGACCCTGTCCCGGTGGATCAAAGAGAGCGGATCCCTGGTTTTTCTCGGGGGTGCCGGGACCTCCACGGAAAGCGGCATTCCGGATTTTCGCTCAAAAGACGGCCTCTACGAACAGGAGCTCAAGGGTCCTGCTCCGGAGGAGGCCTTGAGCTACAATCATTTCATCCATCAGCCCCGGGACTTTTTTGAGCATTACCGCGGGCTGCTGATTCATCCCGAGGCCAGGCCCAACGGCCTTCACCACGCCCTGGCCGGACTGGAGAAATCGGGGAAGACCGTCACCATCATCACCCAGAACATCGATGGCCTCCATCAGATGGCGGGAAGCAGGCGGGTCCTGGAGATCCACGGCTCCGCCCATCGCAACTATTGCATGAAGTGTCACAGGGCCTGGTCCCTGGAGGCGGTTCTGGACCAGGAGGGGGTTCCCCGGTGCGCCTGCGGCGGGATCATCCGTCCGGACGTGGTGCTCTACGGGGAAATGCTGGATGAAGGCGTTCTTGAGGCCTCCGTCGAGGCGGTGAGCCAGGCGGATCTGATGATCGTCGGCGGGACCTCCCTGGTGGTTTATCCGGCGGCGGGGCTGGTCGATTATTTCAAGGGCGGGCGTCTGGTAATCATCAATGAGACGCCGACGCCCTTTGATGACAGGGCTTCTTTGATCTTCAGGGAGAAGATTTCAGAGGTCATGACGAAGGGAGTGGCAGACATTGAATAAAGGCTATGTTCACATCTATACTGGAAACGGCAAGGGCAAGACCACGGCGGCCTTCGGGGTCGCCCTGAGGTCCGTCATGACGGGCAGGCAGGTCTACGTGGGGCAGTTCATCAAGGGCATGAAGTATTCCGAGGTGGGCCTTGAGGCCCTGGTGGACAATCTCAGGGTGGAGCAGTACGGTCTGGAGTGCTTCATCGAAAGAGATCCCACACCAGAGGACCATGAAAAGGTGGCGGAGGGCTTCAGGAAGGCTCTGGAAATCCTCAAGAGCGGCAAATACCATCTGGTGATTCTGGATGAAATCTTCATCGCCCATCATTACAAGATGCTTGATCTGGCGGATCTGAAAACCCTCATTACTGAAAAGCATCCGGAGGTGGAGGTCATCATGACGGGGAGGTACTGCCCCGAGGAACTCTACGAACTGGCGGACCTGGTGACGGAGATGAAGGAGATCAAACACTACTATCAACAGGGAGTCCTCTCAAGAAAGGGCATTGATGTTTGACTTTCCTGAAAAACGGAGGTTTTCCCGAAAAATCGGAAGAAAAGCCCCGAATGCCCGGGGAATTCATCCTGGAATCTGGTATCATCCTTGCATAATATAAAGACATCAATCAGAAGGAGGCGACCCAAAGAGTGAAAAATCACTTTGTTTTCAGCGGTGTGGATGTGACGGACATCGCCAAGGAATATGCCACACCCCTTTATGTCATGAGTTATGAGATTCTGGTGGAGCGGATCAGACTCCTCAAAAAGGTATTCACCGAAGCCTATGACCATACCAGGATTCTCTATGCCTCCAAGGCTTTTTTGACCATCGGGATGGTGGAAATCATTAAAAGTGAAGGTCTCGGGATGGATGTGGTTTCAGGCGGAGAACTCTATACCGGCCTCAAGGGGGGGATGGATCCGGAAAACATCTTTTTCCACGGCAACAACAAGTCTCCTGAGGAGCTTGAATTCGCCCTTGAGCACCGGGTCGGCACCATCGTGGTGGACAATCTCAATGAATTGTCCCATCTCAAGGAGCTGGCCGCCGCCAGGGGCATGCGACAAAAGATTCTACTGAGGCTTTCACCGGGACTCAAGGCCATCAACACCCACGCCTACATCGTCACGGGACAGCGGGACACCAAGTTCGGTTTCCAGATCGACGAGATTCTTTTTGAAAAGACCATCCCCGGGATTCTTGAGAATCCCCATCTGTCCCTGGAGGGATTTCATTTTCACATCGGGTCCCAGCTCTTCGACGGCCAGAGCTATATCAAGGCCTTTGAGGTGATCATGAAGCTCATCAAGGAGCTCAAGGAGACCTATGATTATCTCCCCGGGGTTCTGAACCTCGGAGGAGGCTTCGGTATTCCCTATGATGACAAGACAGAGCCCCTGGATCTTGAAAAGCTCTTCAAGGAGATCATGAAGGTCATCAGTGATGAATTCGAAGCGATCCAGGCCCCCCGGCCCCAGATCATCATCGAGCCGGGCCGATGGATTGCCGGGCCGGCGGGAATCACCCTCTACACCCTGGGGGCCATCAAGACCATCAAGAACACCAGAACCTACGTGGCCGTCGACGGCGGCATGGCCGACAACATCCGGCCGGCCCTCTACAAGGCCGAGTACGCCGCGGATGTGGCCAACAAAATGGGTCAGGAAAAATCCCAGGTCTACACCATTGCCGGCAGGGCCTGTGAAAGCGGTGACATCCTCATCTGGGACGTCCTCCTCCCCCGGGTCGAAAGCGGTGACCTGCTGGTGGTCTACCATACCGGGGCCTACAACTACGCCATGGCCAACAACTACAATCGCTTCCCCATGCCTCCCGTCGTGCTGGTCAGGGAGGGGAAAAGCCAGTTGATGGTCAAGGGTCAGACCTATGAGGATCTCGTCTCCCGGGACCTTCCCCTCTAAAAAAGGCTGCTGAATGTCTTCAGCAGCCTTTTTGGTACGCGTTTGTGAGATGTCAACCCTATAGTTTCACCACATAAGCGGCCTGTGGTCCCTTTTCGCCTTCAACGACTTCGAATTCCACCCGCTGTCCCTCATCGAGGGTTTTGAAACCTTCCCCTTGAATCGCGGAAAAATGTACAAAGACATCCTCGCCGCCGTCCACGGTGATGAAACCGTAGCCCTTGTCTGCATTGAACCACTTGACTGTACCTGTTTCCATTGAAAACGACCTCCAAAATCAATTTTTTGCCACTGTCAGCCTTCAACAGTGCTACTCTAATGTTATCTCAAGAATTTTCATTTTTCAACAAAAAATTGTGAAGGGGTTTTCAGACCGGGGGATCATCTGTCAGGAGGGTGGCGGGCATAAATCTGTTATCTTGAAGGGATTAAGGGTAAGGATATAAAAATATCATTAGGAGGTCAACATGAAAATATTAGATTTCGCCCTGGAGTTTGAAGCAAAGAGTCGAGAGTTCTACCAAGAACTGGCCAATGAAGTGCAGATCCAGGAACTTAAAAATCTTTTCAATTCCCTCGCCGAGGATGAACTGCGCCATATCGAGGTGATCCGGGACATGAAGGAGGGGTCGAAGGTGGCCTTCACCTCCAAGAATCTGGGAGAGGCCAATGATTTCTTCTATGAATTGCTGGGCAAGGAGGTCACTCCCCAGTACCTGACCAAGCTGATCGCCCTCAACAAGGCCCTGACCTTCGAGGACGAGTCCATGGCCTTTTACAAGGAAAAGTCGGAAACGGCCGCCACCGCTACAGAGCGTTTGATTTTTTTCAGACTCTACTTTGAAGAGAAAAAGCACTATGAGGTGCTCAACCGCCTCATCGAGTACACCACCTACCTGGAAACCTCCCTGGAAACCGCGGAGTTTCAAAACTAAGGCCCCATTGTGAAGCAAGAGACCCTTAACCAGGAGACCCGGGGCAGCCGTGAAGCCTGGTCATCCTACCGCAGGGAGATCGCCGGTCTCATGGCACCCTATCTCGGGGGGGATGGCCTGGTCCTGGGACCCGGCAACGGCAACGACCTGGAGTACCCCCTCCTGGAGGAAAAACTCAGGACCCTGACCCTTGTGGACCTCGATGAAGAGGGGGTCGCCCTGGGGTTGCAGCGCCAGGGCGCAGGCCCCCATCCCATCAGAAAACTGAATCTCCTGGGTTTTGACGAGGAAGCCGTCATCGCCGGGCTCATCAGGGCAGGTTCGAACCAGTCCCTCATGGTGAAAATCGTCGAGGAGACCGCCGTCCATCCCCTGCCGGATCTGGGGAACTTTGACACCATTGTGCTGACGCCGGTCCTGACCCAGCTGTTTCTGCCCCGGGTTTTCTATGCCCTCGACCAGGCGGGGATCACACCGGGACAAGGTCTTCAAAGGGCCCTCCTCGACAAGACCGTACTGATTGTCCAGGGGTTGAAGGTCTTTCTGGATGACCGACTGAAAAAGGGCGGCGTTTTGATGCTCTGGAACGATTTTCTGGAATTCAAGCCAGGAGATTCCTTTGTCCAGGCTTTTTCACGAGACAGGGCCGAGGCGTATCTTGAGGACTATGTCCGGCAATACGGGATGAGTCCGGTGACCTACGGGCACGGACTTCTGGAGTCCATCGGCAGGGTGGAAAAGGCGGCTTATCTCATCTGGCCCTTCAATGCCACCAGGACCTATCTGGTGAAACTGAGCATCCTGAGAAAATAATTTCAATAATGGGTTTTGACTTGGAAAAAAATCAAAAATGTCCTTGATTTGATGATTAACATAATGTAAAATGTTATCAATAAGAAACAGCCTTGTGAGAGTGCTTCTTATTCAAAATCGGGCATGGCAGATACCTCATCTCTGTTTCCCGCAGAGAATATCTGTTTTGATTGATCCTTCCCTTGCTTTTAAGGAAGGATTTTTCTTGTTTTCATGATATAATATTTTTGCCTTTTCCACAGGCAAAGACTGGATTAACATCCAAAGGAAGGACACCCGGCCATGAAAAAAAACGATCTGATTCTGATTCTGCTGGTGCTCCTGGCCGCCCTGGCCTTTTATCTGGGGAATCAATGGATCAACCAGAAATATGACCAGAAGATACTCACCATCACCTCCGACGGGGAGCTGGTGGCTCAAAGGGTGCTGACGGAGGACCTGACGGAGGAATGGCTCATCGACAACCACCTGGGATACAATCGGATCGTGGTCCGGGAGGGGGTCGTCACCATGCTGGAGGCGGACTGTCCGGACCAGGTGTGCGTCTTGTCCCGGCCGATCCGGGAACCGGGGGAGTCCATCATCTGCCTGCCCCATAAAGTGGTGGTGAAAATAGAGGGCGGGGCATCCCCTGAGGTGGATGCCATTGCCGATTAGGGGGAGCCTATGAGAATCAACACTAAAAAAATCGCCCTGATCGGGGTATTGATCGCCCAGGCCATGATTCTGGGCTTCATCGAGCGGCTGATTCCTTTGAATTTCATGGTACCGGGGGCCAAGCTCGGCCTCGCCAATATCGTCACCCTGGTCTCCCTCTATCTGCTCAGTGACAAGGAAACAGTGCTGGTGCTGGTGGGCAGGATCCTGCTTCTGGCCTTCTTGTTCGGCAGCCTTTCAAGTCTCCTCTACAGTTTGTCCGGGGGGCTTCTGGCCTTGCTGGTGATGGGAATCCTGGTCAGATGGAAGGCCATCAGCATGATCAGTGTCAGCATCATGGGGGCGGTATGCCACAATGTCGGCCAGCTCCTCATGGCGGCCCTGGTGATTGAAAATTTCAATATTTTTTATTATCTTCCCCTGCTGCTGGCTTTCGCCGTCCCCACGGGGATCGTGGTGGGGACCACCTCGAGGCTTTTGTTGAAATACCTGCAGCACCATGTCAGAATGTGAAGGGCTTGATGAAGGATACCCTTGAAAGAAAATTTTAAAAGAAGGTGACTTATGCAAACCGTGAACCAATTGGAGCCCATCAGGGCGATGATCGCCGGGAACGCCATGACCCTGGCCTATTTCACCACCACCGACTGCAATGTCTGCAAGGACCTTTTCCCGAAGGTGGAGAAGATGATGCAGAACTACCCGAAAATTCAGGGCGTCCGGGCCGAGGCGGATGTCGAACCCGCCCTGGTGGGGGAATACGGCGTCTTCGTGGTACCCACCCTGATCCTCTTCGTCGAGGGCAAGGAAACCCTCAGACGGGCGAGAACCATCAGCGTACCGGAGGTGGCTGAGGCCATCGGCCGCTACTACGGGATGATCTATGAATAAACTGCTTTACGAAAAGACCGTGGGCGTGGCTTTTTTTGTCTGGGTTTTTTTGATGATGTGCGTCCTGAGACTCTGGTTCACCCTCTATCTGGTCTTCGGTCTGGCGGTGATTCTGACCTTTTTTCACAAAAAAAGGAGCTATTGCCGCCACATGTGCCCCATCGCCCTGGCCCAGGATACGGGCTATTCACAAAAAAACCCGGTGAAATCCTTTGATCCCGGAATCATGAGAAGGGTCGGTCTGGGCGTGGTCATGGTCTTTTGGGGCTTGCTGCTGGGACTCAGCGGCTTTCATGTGGCTGAGGGAACCACCGCTACCCTCTGGTTCAGGATTCTGATTCTGATGTGGGGGAGTCTTCTGGGATCTCTTTTGATCCAGGAACTCTACGGCAAGAGAATCTGGTGCCGCTATTTCTGTCCCTTGAGCCGGTTGCTGGATTTCAGCGTCGGCCTGGCGAGGCAGTCAGACTTGAAGGACCGCTGAAAAGGAGGACACGCCCATGTGCGGCCGGTATTTTTTCGATCAGGATCCCCCTGCCGTCAACAGGCTTCTGGGGACTGATTTTGATGAAAGCCCCCTTGACTTCAAGAGGGGGGAGATCTACCCCTCCGACAGGATGCTGGTCCTGCAGGCGGAGGGTTTCAGGGCGATGACCTGGGGGATGGCCTATGATTTTTCAAAAAGACTCCTGATCAACGGCCGTATCGAGGGCATCGAGGATAAAAGAACTTTTGCCGAGGCCGTGGTTCGCAGAAGGGTGGCGATTCCCGCCACCGCCTATTTCGAATGGGAAAAGTCGGGGTCGAAGAAGATCAAACGGAGGATTCACCTGGCCGGGGAAATTTTTTTCATGGCGGGGGTCTACAACTGGTTCAGGGTGGGCCAGGAACGGCTTCCCGCGGCGGTGATCCTGACCCGGGAGGCCCAGCCGGATATCGCCGGAATCCATCACCGCATGCCGGTCATTCTTAGAAGAGAAGATCTTGCCGCCTGGCTGAATCAGGAGGATCCCGGGGGTCTCCTCGAGGGACTTGGAACCTGCCGTCACGAAAATCTCTCGATGGCAGAGGGGTAGAGGCGGAACACGGACCATGGGAGGAATACAGTGAGAACATTCAATTACGACATTATGGACAGTATCAAGGAAAGATGGTCACCGCGCGCCTTCAAGTCGACCCCTGTCAAGGAGGAGGACCTCAGGGCCCTCGTCGAGGCGGCCGGCTATGCGCCGAGCTGTTTCAACGAACAGCCCTGGCGCTTTGTTCTTTTTCATGAGGCCGGTCAGGTGACCCGGCTCAAAAGCTATCTGGCCACCGCCAATCGGGAGTGGAATCAGGAGGTGCCGGCCTACGTCCTTTTCCTTTACCACAAACAGTTCCAGCACAAGGGCAAGGACAACCGGTGGGCCGCCTTTGACACTGGAACGGCCTGGGGTTATTTTTCACTTGAAGCCCATCGTCGGGGCCTGGTGACCCATGCCATGGCCGGATTTTCAAGGTCGGCTCTGGCCGAGGCCCTGGCGATTCCCGACAACCTGGAGCTCATCGCCCTGGTGGCGGTGGGCGAATACGGGGATCCCTCCAAGCTCCCTGAGGCTTACCGCCTCAGAGAGCAGCCCGGGACCAGGAGAAGCCTCGAAGAGTCTCTTCTCAAGGGGGAATTGCCCCAAAGCAGGCTCTAGACGCCGGCCCGGGCCCCCGGTTTACTTTCCGGAGGGAGTGTACTATAATTAAGGCTGTGGTTTTTGCCTGTGTGAAATGGATTTCAAGACCCCGATCCGGGTCTGAGGATTCTAAATGTGATTTTTCGGGAGGGATCGAAGTGGAAGTTCTGGTGAAGGAAATAGTCAGTGACAGCAGGGCCTATTCTGGCAAAGAAGTCGTCCTGAGGGGTTGGATCAGAACCAATCGCTCGTCGAAGGCCTTCGGGTTCATCGAGCTCAATGACGGCAGTTTTTACAACAACATCCAAGTGGTGTACGATTCGGGAATCGATAATTTCGAGGCGGCGGGAAAATGGGGGATTGCTTCAGCCATCCAGGTGACGGGAATCCTGGTCGAGACCCCTGAAGCCAAGCAACCCTTTGAGATTCAGGCCACGGCCCTTGAGATGCTCGGAGAAGCAGACAAGGATTATCCCCTGCAGAAGAAGCGCCATACCTTTGAATACCTGAGAACCATCGCTCATCTGAGACCCCGTAGCAATACCTTCAGCGCCGTCTTCAGGGTGAGGTCCCTGGTCGCCTTTGCCATCCATCAATTCTTCAACGAGAGAGGCTTCGTCTATATCCACACCCCCATCATCACCGGCAGTGACGCGGAAGGGGCAGGGGAAATGTTCCGGGTCACCACCCTCGATCTCAAGAATCCCCCCTTGGACGAGGAGGGGCGGGTGGATGACAGCAGGGACTTCTTCGGCAAGGAAACCAATCTTACGGTGAGTGGACAGCTGGCGGTGGAGGCCTTTGCCATGGCCTATCGCAATGTCTACACCTTCGGCCCCACCTTCCGGGCGGAAAATTCCAATACGGCGCGGCATGCGGCGGAATTCTGGATGATCGAACCGGAAATGGCCTTTGCGGACCTCAAGGACAACATGCAGGTGGCGGAGGACATGATCAAATACATCATCAGCTACGTCATGGACCACGCCAGGGAAGAACTGGAATTTTTCAACAGCCGCATCGACAAGGGCCTTCTCGAGAGGCTCGACCGGGTGGTCAAGGCTGAATTCGCCCACATCACCTACACCGAGGCCGTGGCGATTCTCATGGCGGCGGACAAGACCTTCGAGTACCCTGTGAAATGGGGGACGGATCTTCAATCGGAGCACGAACGCTATCTCACGGAGGAGGTTTACCGCAAGCCGGTCTTCGTCACGGATTATCCCAAGGAAATCAAGGCCTTCTACATGCGGATGAACGATGACGGCAGGACCGTCGCGGCCATGGACCTTCTGGTGCCGGGTGTCGGTGAAATCATCGGCGGTTCCCAAAGAGAGGAACGTTATGATGAGCTGATGGCCAAGATCAAGGCCATGGGATTGAAGGAGGAGGACTACTGGTGGTACCTGGATCTGAGAAAGTACGGGACAGCGGTCCACTCCGGATTCGGTCTCGGTTTTGAGCGGATGGTGATGTATCTCACCGGCATGAGCAATATCCGGGACGTGATTCCTTATCCAAGGACCCCGAAATCAGCGGAATTTTAAATTGAAAACTCCCCTTGTCCCTGGTGAAGCCTGGACGGCTTTGACCCGGGTCAGGGGGAGTTTTTTTTCAGGCGTCCTGTTCGGCCTCCTTCAGGGAAACCAGGGTTTGATAATTCAGGACCAGATTGTTGGTTTTTCGCTTGTCGGGCTTGTACTTGAACCACTTGAAAATCAGGTCCAGGATCAGCCCGCCGGTGATGGCGGATATGAGGGTGCCGATGCCGAGGAGACCTCCCATGAAAAATCCGATGACGGCCACGGTGACTTCCATGATGATTTTCACCTGACCGGGGGTGAAGATGGATTTCTCGGAAAAGAGAATCATGATGGAATCCCTCGGACCGCCGCCAAGATCGGCGCTCAGGTAGTAATAGACCCCCAGGTCGAAGAGGGTGACCCCCAGCATCAGGACCAGGAGTTGCAGGAGAAAGCCCTCGGGCACCGGGAGAATCTTCAAGGAGGCCACCAGATCGATGAAAAGGCCCACGAAAATCATGTTGCCGATGGTGCCGATTCCGGGGTAGAATCGATTGAAGGTCGCCACCAGGATGATCACCAGACCGGTGATCTGCTGGGCCTGACCGAAGGTCAGGGGAAGCAGGTTGGTGAGGCCCCAGTGGAAAACGCCCCAGGGCATGAGGCCGATACCGGAATTCACCATGAGGTTGGTCCCGATGGCGATGACCAGAAAGCCGAACATCAAACGGGGAAGGGGTTTCATGAGACTGAGGATATAGGCTTTCATTGAAATCTCCTAACGCATGCGGATTTTCAGGATCCTTTTTGAATTGGCCAGTTCCTGGATCAAGTCCTTGCAATGCTTTTCTTCACATTTTAACTTAATAACCAGGCTGTGTCCATAGCCCTGGGTATAATCGCTGGAAAGATCCACGATGACCAGGTTCTTTTCATCGATGGTCCGGTGGACGTAGTCGATGACATCGGTTTCATCATTGGTTTCGAGATAGAGGGTGGTGACCTTGGACCGGGCCTTGAAGTGGTTTTCCAGCCCGGAAAAGATCCTCAGCACCACCAGGGTGATGAGGGTGGCCAGGATTCCCAGAGCGTACTGGCCGCTGCCGATGGCCAGGCCGATGGCGGCGATGGTCCAGAGACTGGCGGCGGTGGTGAGGCCGTGGATGGTGGGTCCTTCCTTGATGATGGTGCCGGCACCCAGAAAACCGATGCCGCTGATGACCTGGGCTCCGAACCGGCCGGGATCGATATGAGGATACAAGCGGACCAGGGCGAGATTGGCGTGCATGACCACCGTCGCCCCCACGATGACCAGAATATGGGTCCGCAGTCCGGCAGGCCGTCTTGAATACTCCCGGTCGATGCCGACAATGCTCCCCAGGAGAATGGCGACGACCAGTTTGAAAATCATTTCGCTGGAACTTGTTAGCATGTCCATGGGAAAGTCCTCCTTGCTTCCATTATATAGGCTTTAGGAAGCGGATGAAATATTTTTCGGGTATTTGTCTGAATAGGTGAGGGGGGATATGATAAAATAGGAGTGGAAAAAGAATTTTGGAGGTTGGAAATCGTGAAAAGAATACTGATCACCGGCGCTCTAGGCCAGATTGGAACCGAGCTGACCCAACGCCTCCGAAAAGACTACGGCATTGACAAGGTCATTGCCAGCAATCGCACTGAAAAAGCAGGGGCGGTGGCCAAAGAGGGCCTCTATGAGAACCTTGATGTCCTTGACGGCGCGGCCCTCCACAGGATGGTGAAGCGCCATCGGGTGGACACGGTGATTCACCTGGCCTCGATTCTCTCGGCCAAGGGGGAGGAGATGCCGCAGAAACTCTGGGAAGTGAACATGCAGGGCCTCTACAATGTCCTTGAGGTCAGCCGGCAGGAAGAGCTCAAGGTATTCTTTCCCAGCTCCATCGCCGTTTTCGGCGCCCAGACCCCCAGGACCATGACCCCCCAGGTGACCCTTCAGAGGCCCGGCACCATTTACGGGGTGAGCAAGGTGTCGGGGGAACTGCTCTGTGACTACTACCACACCCGTTTCGGGGTGGATACCCGGGGCGTCCGCTTCCCGGGTCTCATCTCCAAGGAGGCCATGCCCGGTGGCGGCACCACGGACTATGCCGTGCATATCTATCATGAAGCCGTGAGCCGGGGAGCCTATACCAGTTATATCGCCAGGGGCACCAGAATGGACATGCTGTATATGCCCGACGCCATCCAGGGGGTGGTGCAGTTGATGGAAACGGATCCGGATCGTCTGCATCACCGCAACGCCTACAATATCACCGCCATGAGTCTGTCTCCGGAGGAGATCGCCGCCGCCATCCGCAAGCGGATCGAGGGCTTTGAAATCACCTATGAAGTGGATCCCGTGAGACAGGCCATCGCCGACAGCTGGCCGGATTCCCTGGACGATTCCGTGGCCAGGGAGGAATGGGGCTGGAATCCGAAGTTCGGTCTGGATGAGATGACCGGGGACATGTTGGAATTTCTGAAAAATAAAAAAATGAGTGAAGGGGAGGGATTTTTTGGTGTATAAGCAATTGGTGGAGTGCGTACCGAATTTCAGCGAAGGAAGAGACCAGGAAGTGATTGAGGCCATCGTCGATGTCTTCAGGGGAAAAAAGGGTCTCAAGATGCTTGATTACAGCAATGATGAGGACCACAACCGCATGGTGGTGAGTCTTGTCGGCGAACCCGGGGCCATCAAGGAGGCCGTCATCGCCGCCGTCGGCATTGCTCTTGAAAAAATCGACCTGAGACAGCATCAGGGGCAGCATCCCCGGATGGGGGCGGTGGATGTGATTCCCCTGATTCCCATCAGGAACATTACCGTGGAGGAGACCGTGGCCCTTTCCAGGGACCTGGCCCAGGAGATCTACGAAAATTACGGGATGCCGAGCTTCCTCTATGAAAAGAGCGCCACCGCCCCTCACCGGGAGGATCTGGGCAGGCTTCGCAAGGGCCAGTTCGAGGGCATGGCCGAAAAAATCAAAGACGAAGCCTTCCGACCGGATTACGGCACGGAGCTCCATCCCACCGGCGGCATCGTGGCCATCGGTTGCCGGATGCCCCTGATCGCCTTCAATGTGAATCTGGATACGCCGAGTTTCGAGGTCGCCAACAAGATCGCCCACAATGTGAGAAATCTCTCGGGAGGACTCAGGTTCGTCAAGGCCATCGGCATCGCCCTCAGGGACCGGGGAATCAGTCAGGTTTCCATGAACCTCACGGATTACACCAAGACTCCCCTTTACCGGGCTCTCGAACTGATCCGGGTCGAAGCCAGGCGCTACGGCGTGACGGTGGTGGGTTCCGAAATTGTGGGACTCGTCCCCATGGACGCCTTGATTCATTCTGCTGAATATTACATGGGACTTGAGGATTTCTGCGTGGACCAGGTCCTGGAAAAAAGATTGATGGAGTAGGGATGGTCACTATGAATAAAAAAGGTTTGATTATCAAAGAAGCGTCCCAGGTGGTCACGGTCAGCGGCTTTGAAAGCAAAAAGGGCGCTGAAATGCAGGAAATCGGGGTCATTCCCGGGGGTTCGGTCCTTGTTGAAGGAGAGACCATTGCCGGAGTCGGGGATTTTGACGACATCACCAGGGGGCTGAGGCTCGAGGACTATGACATCATCGAAGCCGGGGGAAAAACCGTGACGCCGGGCTTTGTGGATTCCCACACCCATGTGATTTTTGGCGGATACCGGGCGGATGAATACAACTGGCGGCTTCGGGGGGATTCCTATGTACAGATCATGGCCCGGGGAGGCGGCATCATCAAGTCCGTGACCCAGACCCGGGAAGCCGGGTATGAGGACCTGGTGGCTGCGGGCCTGAGGCGGCTGGATTCCATGATGCGCTTCGGGGTCACCACGGTGGAGGGGAAAAGCGGCTACGGCCTGGACCTCGAGACCGAGATGAAGCAGCTCAGAGCCACCCGGGCCCTGGGGGACCGTCATCCCCTGGAGGTGGTGGCCACCTTCCTGGGACCCCATGCGGTACCGAAGGACTTTGAAGGCGGGGAAATGGCCTTTATCCGTTATATGGCGGAGGAGGTCCTTCCGGTCATCAAAAAGGAAAACCTTGCGGAATTTGCCGATATTTTCACGGAAAAGAATATCTTCGAGCTGGCATCCTCGAGAATCTACCTGGAGGCGGCCAGGGCCCTGGGCTTCAAGATCAAGATGCATGCCGACGAGATCCATCCCCTGGGCGGGGCCGAACTCGCCGCTGAATTCGGTGCCGTCAGCGCCGACCATCTCCTCAAGGTGTCGGATGAAGGCATCGCGAAAATGAGGGAAAACAAGGTGGTGGCGACCCTGCTGCCCCTCACCGCCTTCAGTCTCAAGGCGGACTACGCCCGGGCCAGGGACATGATCGACGGCGGACTGGCCGTGGCCCTGGCAACGGACATGAACCCCGGCAGCTGTTTCTCCGAATCGATCCCCCTCATCATCGCCTTGAGCACCCTTTACATGGGGATGACCCCCGAAGAGACCCTGACCGCCCTCACCTTGAACGGGGCCGCCGCCCTGGACCGGAGTCATATCATCGGCAGCATCGATCCCGGAAAGCAGGGGGACCTACTGATCCACGAGTTCGACTCCTATGAATTCATTCCCTACCACTTCGGGGTCAGTACCGTGGAAACCGTCATCAAAAAGGGCAGGATCATCTATCAGCGCTGACCGGGAAGGAATTTTGAGAGAAGTCTCCCGTCCGGGGGACAATCCGTGTTTGTGCAAATGGTGAAAATCCCTTATAATAGATACAATAAAACCCTGGAGGTGATCCGCATCGACATTATTGCCGATAGTGCTCTTGATCTCAACGAGAGTCTGAAGGAACGATTAGGGATCGATATCATCCCTTTCAAACTGCTCCTCGATGGCGTGGAGTATGTGGATGATCCGAAACTCGATCTGGCCATGTTCAGAAAGAACATGAAGGCCAGCCAGAAGGCGGGGTCCGCCTGCCCTTCGCCGAATGATTTCATAGCCAGATTCAAGGCCCTGGGGGATGTTTTCGCCATCACGATCTCCTCCAAGCTCAGCGGCACCTACAACAGTGCCATTCTGGCGAAATCCATGTATCTGGAGGAGCATCCTGACAGCAGGATTCATATTTTCGATTCCAAGACCGCCGGTGGCGGTGAGGCTTTGATTGCTCTGAAGATCAAGGAACTCATGGACAAGAACCACAGTTTTGAAGAGATCGTGGAAAAAGTGGAGCACTACATCAGCGGCATGAAGACTTATTTCATTTCAGAGTCCCTTGACAACCTGATCAAGAACGGTCGGATCCCCCGACTCAAGGGATCCATCGCCTCCTTCATGAACATCAAGCCCATCATGGGAGCCATTGACGGTGAAATCCTTCTTTTTGAAAAGGCGCGGGGTTCCAACAAGGCCTTTGCCCGGATGGTGGAAATGGTCCTGGAAAAGGGAGAGGACCTGTCTGAGAGGATTCTGTCCATCTCCCATGCCAACAATCCCGGGCGGGCGGAAAGTCTCAAGGAAACCTTTGAAGAAAAAGCGAACTTCAAGGAAATCATCCTGGTGCCTACGGCGGGGTTGACCACCCTCTATGTGGATATCGAAGGGGTCATCATCTCCTACTGAAAAAAGCGCTGTGGCGCTTTTTTTATCGACCGGGGGGCAAGGATAGTTTTTTTTGATCGACTATTCCATTCAAATAGGGTATCAATGGAAAACATACAAGAAAGAAGGTGTTGTTATGAAATATCCTATATTGGGAATAGCAGGAATCGCTCTGGCCATCGGGGCTTATCTCATATTCGGGGGAGGCACCCACAAGCCTCAGGAGGAAGAGGGAATGGCTCCGGAGGATTCCGGCCCGACGCCGGCGGCCACCACCAATCTCAGGACCATCTATTTGGCCGGAGGTTGTTTCTGGGGGGTCGAGGAGTACATGGACCGGGTTTACGGCGTGCTGGATTCAGAATCCGGCTATGCCAACGGCAAATGGGAAAATCCCTCCTATGAGGATTTGATCTACAAGAATTCGGGACATGCCGAGACTGTGAAAATCACCTATGATGCCGATGTGGTGGATCTCGAAGTGCTGCTGGCCCACTATTTCAAGATCATTGATCCCACCAGTCTCAATCGACAGGGCAATGATGTCGGCCTCCAGTACCGCACCGGCGTCTACTATGAAAATGAAGCCGACCGGGATATCATCGAGGGCTTCATCCGCATCGAGGCGACCCGGTACGCGGATCCCATCGTGGTCGAGGTGGCGCCTCTTGACGGTTTCTACTTTGCCGAGGATTACCATCAGGATTATCTGAAGAAGAATCCCGGAGGCTATTGCCACATTGATCTGACCCTGTCCGAGGAGGTGGTCATCCCCATGAGCAAATATCCCAAGCCCGATGAGGCGGTCTTGAAAGAGAAACTCACGGAGCTTTCCTACAAGGTGACCCAGGAGGACGCCACGGAGCGGGCCTTCACCAGCGAACTTTACACCAATAAGGCCCGGGGACTTTACGTGGACATCGTCACGGGAGAACCGCTTTTCACCTCCCTGGACAAGTTTGAATCCGGTTCCGGATGGCCGAGTTTCGTCAAGCCCGTCACCCCGGAAGTGATGGTAGAGAAGCGTGATGTCAAACTGGGATACGAACGGATCGAGGTCAGGAGCCGCAGCGGCGACTCCCACCTGGGTCATGTCTTCGACGACGGCCCTGAGGACCGGGGCGGACTCCGTTATTGCATCAACGGGGCGGCGCTTCGGTTTGTTCCCTATGAGGAAATGGCGGACCAGGGATATGGGTATTTGATGAATCTCTTTGAATAGGCGAGACTTATGAGTGGAGGAGAAATTTGATGAAAATTGGTCTGGTACAAATGGACGTGGCGGATGACAAGGCTAAAAATCTTCAGACCGCTGAAAAATTTATCCGGCAGGCCCATGCCAGGGGGGCCCGGGTGGTGGTTCTGCCAGAAATGTTCAATACCCCCTATGGCAACGAGTTCTTTATCCCTTACGCTGAGGAGGGAGAGGGTCAGACCCTCTCCCTTTTAAGACGTCTGGCCAGGGAACTGGGCATTCTTCTCATCGGCGGAAGCATCCCCGAGGCCGAGGGCGGCAAAATCTACAATACCGCCTACATCATCGATGACAAGGGGGAACTTCTCGGCAAGCACCGCAAGGCCCATCTTTTTGACATCGATGTCAAGGGGGGGATCACCTTTTTCGAGTCGGCGACCCTGACCCCCGGGGACAAGGTGACGGTTCTCGATACCCCCATGGGCAGGATCGGCGTGGCCATCTGTTACGACATCCGCTTCCCGGAAATGTTCCGTAAAATGGCCCTTGAAGGGGTGGAATACGTCTTCATTCCCGCGGCCTTCAACCATGTCACCGGTCCGGCCCACTGGGAGATTCTGACCCGGGCCAGGGCCCTCGACAATCAGATGTATCTCTTCATCGCCTCTCCGGCACGAAGCGGGGTCCTCAGCTACAAGGCCTATGGCCACTCCCTGGGAGTGGATCCCTGGGGCAGGATACTGGGTGAACTGGATGACTCCGAGGGACTCCTCATCCTCGAAGCGGATCCTGAAAGAATCAAGAAAATCAAGGAGGAACTGCCCATTCTCAAGCATCGGCGACCGGACTTGTATCAATAAAAGAGTTGTTCTTTGCCAAGGGTAGTGTTATGATATTCACAAAGTTTTTCTAGGGAGGTATTATTATGCATAAGAAATTGTTTATTCCAGGCCCCGTGGATGTGCGGGAGGACGTCCTTCAAAAGATGGCGACCCCCATGATCGGCCACAGAACCAAGGATGCTTCAAAGCTCCAGAGAAGCATTTCCGATAAAATGCGCAAGCTGATGTTTACCGAGTCGGAAATCCTGCTTTCCACTTCCTCCGGGTCCGGTCTCATGGAAGGGGCGGTGCGCTCCTGCACGAGAAAGAAGGCCGCCTGTTTCTCTGTCGGTGCCTTCGGGAAAAAATGGTATCAGATGGCGGTGAGCAACAACGTGCCCGCCGATCTCTTTGAATCGGAAGCCGGCCATCCCACCACCCCGGAAATGGTGGACAAGGCCCTGGCCACCGGCCAGTACGATCTAGTGACCGTGACCCACAACGAGACCTCCACCGGGGTCATGAATCCCATCGGTGAAATCGCCGGGGTGATGAAAAAATATCCCGAGGTCATCTTCTGTGTGGATACGGTTTCCTCCCTGGCCGGAGTCAGGATCCCCGTGGACGAATGGGGCATCGATATCTGCATCACCTCATCCCAGAAGGCTCTGGGACTTCCTCCCGGCCTCGCCGTGGCCAGCATGTCCCAAAAGGCGGTGGCGGCAGCCAAGGAGGTGCCCTTCAGGGGCAGTTACTTTGATCTGCTGAGTCTCTACAACACCATCCAGAAAAGGGATTATCAGTACCCCTCCACCCCCTCCATCTCCCACATGTATGCCCTGGACTATCAGCTGGATCTCATTTTTGATGAGGGACTCGAGGAACGCTTCGGCCGACATCTTGAGATGGCGGAGCATGTCAGGGCCTGGGGTGAAAAGTACTTTGAACTTTTCGCCCAGGAAGGATATCGGTCCAACACTTTGACCACGGTCCTCAACACCAGGGGGATCAATGTGGGAGATCTCAACAAGGCCCTTGGAGAACGGGGCTTCATGATTTCCAACGGTTATGGGGATTACAAGGAAAAAACCTTCAGAATCGCCCATATGGCGGACACGACCCTGGACGATATCAAAGAAGTGCTCGGGCACATCGAAGATATCCTCGGACTGTAAAAGGAGGAAGCTATGGCAGTTTTCAGACCCTTCAAGGGAATCAGACCTCGAAAAGAACTGGCGGCCCAGGTCGCCTGTCTACCCTATGATGTGATGAACCGTTCCGAAGCCAAAGGCATGGCTGAGGGAAACCCCCGCTCCTTTTTGCATGTGGTGCGCTCAGAAATCGATCTGCCTGAATCCGTGAGTCCCTATGATCCCGAGGTCTACCTCAAGGCCAGGGAGAATCTTGAAAGATTCCAGGAGGAGGGGACCCTGATTCAGGATGAAACCCCCCGCTTCTACATTTACCGGCAGTTGATGAACGGCAGGGTGCAGACCGGACTGGTGGGGTGCACCGCGGTGGATGACTACGAAAGGGACATCATCAAGAAGCACGAATTCACCCGACCGGAAAAAGAAGTGGACCGCATCAACAACTTCGACGTCACCGATGCCAACACGGAACCGATTTTCCTGACCTACCGGAAAAACGACACCATCAACCACCTGATCAATGACTGGATCAAATTCCATATGCCGGAGTACAATTTCACTTCAGAGGACGGCATCCAGCATATTTTCTGGGTCATCGATTCCGAAGCGGTGAATGATGAAATCCACAGGGTCTTCCAGGGAATCGACTATCTTTACATTGCCGACGGCCACCACCGGAGCGCCAGCGCCGACAAGGTGGCCAAGAAACGCCGGGAGGCCAACCCGGGTTATGACGGCAGTGAAGAATTCAACTTCTTCATGAGTGTGCTCTTTGCGGATGAGGATCTCTTCATCATGGATTACAACCGGGTGGTCAAGGACCTCAACGGGCTTTCAACCGAGGCCTTTCTCAAGGGTGTCGGGGAAAAATTCCAGGTGACCCCCTGGGAGGGAGAGGGACCCTTCAAGCCCATGACAAAGGGTACGGTGGGCATGTACCTGCAGGAAAAATGGTACGTCCTCAAGGCCGGGGAGGGCATCTTTGATCCCTCTGACCCCATTGACCGGCTGGATGTCTCGATTCTTCAAAAGAACCTGCTTGGTCCTCTGCTGGGCATCGAGGATCCGAGAACCGATAAGCGCATTGATTTCGTAGGGGGAATCCGCGGCCTTGAAGAACTTGAACGGCGGGTGGCGACGGATATGAAGGTGGCTTTCTCCATGTACCCCACCACCATGGAGGAGCTTCTGGCCATTGCCGACGCCGGAGTGGTCATGCCGCCGAAATCCACCTGGTTTGAACCCAAGCTCAGGAGCGGTCTCTTTGTCCATTCACTCAGGGGATAAACGGATCGGCCTGTATCTCCAGGGGGGTGGGGCCAAGGGCGCCTATCAGGCCGGGGTGCTCAAGGTCTTGAAGGACAAGGGACTGAGGTATGAAATGGTGGTAGGAACCTCCATAGGTGCCTACAACAGTTATTTTCTAGTGACGAATCAGATTGATGCCCTGGTGGCGGGGTGGATGAGATTCGGAGGCGTGGCTTCCAAGACCTCCGTGGACGGACTGTTTTTCAACAACCGATATCTTCTCGATGCCATCAAAAACCACCCCGGCAAGGCCGGGGCGGTGAAACGGTGGCTGGTGAATTACGCCCCGGTGCGCAACAACTTCATGCTGCATCGCTACCGGGATCTCAAGCCCCTGTCCTTTGAGGAGCAGTTGAAGTACATCGACTATGCCACGAGACTGCCGGTTTTCAGTGAAACCGCCAAGGTGGACCTGCGACGTTACGAAGGTCTGAACATCGACGGCGGCATGGTGGACAATGAATTCGTCGATCCCCTGTTGACGGAGGAACTCGATGAGATCCACGTGGTCCCCCTCAACAACACCTTCGACGAAGACCGTCTCAAGGGAACCGGGGCCAGGGTGATCTACTTTTATCCTCCCGGGAGATTCAATCCCGGAGACGGCCTGCGCCTGGAGGCGGATTGCCTCAGAACCTGGTTTGACTGGGGGATTGAAGCGGCTGAAAAGAGGCTGGAATCCTGTCAGACCTGATTGAAGAGGCAAAGAGGGCACACCCCGGGGTGTGCCCTCTTTTTCCTATAGGTTGATGATGTTGCGCTTGTAGAGACGGTACATTTCCTTGATGTGGGTCATGGTGTCGTTGATGGTGATTTGAAGCTCAGAAACCAGAGCGTGGTCCCCGGCCTCCATGGCCTCTGAAATCCTGGTGAAGAGGGATTTCTTGGAGAAGGTATCCTTCATCAGTGCGATTTTATTGCCGAGGATTTCCTCCCATTTGATCTTGTCCAGTTCATTCATGGTGTCCCCTTCGTGAAGGGGAACCATTTCTCGGAGTATCTCGATGTTTCTGGGGATGATCCGGTCCTTGAGCTCCGTGAGCCAGTGGGACTCGATGGCGGCGAAATAGGAAGTGACGGTGGAGGGCTTGAAAATGCCGTCCTTCTCGAGAATCTCCCGGTTGGGGGTGTTTTTGAACTGCAGGATGTTTTCATAAACGGTTTTTGGCGGCGGGCCGTAGAGGTCATCCCGCTCTTCGTCGGTGTACTCCTCGAAAACGTCCTTCTCCGAGCGGAAGGCGCGGTCCTGCTTGAGATAGACCGCTTCGTCGCCGGCGGCCTTGTCGAGTTCCTTGAGCAGGGCCTCCGCGGACATTCTGTTTTCCATGATGGTGACATCGATGCCGTCAAGAATGCCCTGGACAATGGCGGAAACCGCCAGATAAGTGTTGGTGTTGGGGTTGGGAGCCCTCAGCTCGAACCGGGTGGCGTAGGGGCTGTTGAGGTCCCTGACCAGGCCGATCAGAACGGTCCGGTTCCTCGAGGGGACCTGGGGAGTGTGACCCAGGGATGAAACCACGCAGACCGGTGCTTCAAAGCCGGGTTTCAGTCGATTGAAGCTGTCGTTGGTGGAGGTGACGAAGGGGTTGATCAGGGAATAATTATTCAAAATACCCATGAGGGCGGCGTAGCCGAAGCGGTTGAGAAAGTCGGAATCCAGTGGCGTCGGGGCGAACATGTTGATGGTCCGGTCATTCTCCAGGGTCAGAGAAATGCCGATGTGGTGATGTTCTCCGTTACCGGCCACGCCCTCGATGGGCTTGGCCTTGAAGGTCACCACCAGGCCGTGGCGGGTGAAGACATCGGTGATGATGTCCTTGGCGAAGATTTCGTTGTCAGCGGATTGCAGGGCCAGGTCGAACTTCCAGTCGACCTCGATCTGTTCCATGATATGGGTGAAATGGTTGGAACTTTGCAGTTTCGAGGCCACCCCGCCGACTTCCTTGTGGCCCATCTCAGGGGCCATGCCGTAGCGTTCCAGGGTGATCAGGGATTCCTCAAGGGCGGTTCTCACGGCCCCGATGGTCCTTTGCCAGTATTGTTCCTTGAGGGTCTGGGAGGTGGAAAGCTTTTCCTCGTCGGCCCGGTTGTCCGGTGATTTCACCCAGAATTCCAGCTCCGTGGCCAGGGTGAGATTGACCCGCTTGACGGGGCTATCCAGACCGAGTTCCTCCGCCAGGGAGGGATCCGTCTCGAAATAGCCCTTGACCTTGCTGTCCAGGATCCGGCAGGCGTTTTTCAGAATGCTCCTGGAACAGACGAATTTTTCATCGTGTTTGAGAAAGGCCGGGATGATCAGGGTGCCGATGGGATCCCCGGTCACCGGGTGGGGATGAAGGTAATTGTAGTCGATGACCCAACGGACCTCTGTATCGGGAATCATATCGACCTTTGCGTTGTTGATATCGGCGATATGGGGAAGGACCACGCTGGAGCCGTCGGTTTGTATGCCGTTTGCGATGAAATCTTCAAAATCATCGATGACCGATTGAACCGGAATCTTCTCATCGGTGTGATGATTGCCAAGATCGACGGATTGCAAGGAAATGAATTGGATCTGCTGGTTCTGGAGGATACTCTCCTTGAGTTGTTGCAGGGTGTGCTGCCTCGGGTCGAAAAAATAGGTTTTGTGCATAAGATGTTCCTCCTTTTATAAAAATATGAATAATTATAACATATAAACTCTAATTGTAAATAGATGAAAACAAAAAAAACACTATTAACGTTGCGTTAACAGTGAATAATAAATTGTTTTAATCGATAAATGTTCGTGTTTTCACGGCCTTGTAGAAGGAAATTGACAGAATCATGAAGAGGGGACCCAGTATGATGCCCAGTACCCCCAGGAACTGGATGCCCAGGTAGATGGCAATCAGGGTCAGGAGGGGACTGATGCCGATCTGGGTGCTCAGGATTTTGGGCTGCAGGGTCTGCCGGGTGATGGTGGCGATGCCGTAGATGATGCCTAGAAAGAGGGCGGTGGGATAATCTCCGTTGATGATTTCGATGATGATCCAGGGACCGAAGACGGTACCGGTGCCGAAAACGGGCAGGGCGTCCAGGAGGGCGATGCCCAGGGCGATGAGGAGGACATAGCGGAATCCCATGAAAAAGAGCCCCAGGGTGAGGATCACGAAGGTGATCACCATCAGGATTCCCTGGGCCTTGATGTAGGCGATGAGGGCGAAGATGATATCGTTGGCGAAGGTCTTGCGGATTTTTTCCACCAGGGCCAGTTGTTTCAATTTCCCCGTGGTCATCTCCTGGATGGTGTCAAAATCCTTGGACAGGTAGTAAATGGCGATGAGGAGAATCAGGAGGTAGAAGACAAGACTGGGGATGAAGGTGACGATGTTCAGGAGTCTCTGGCCGAAACCCATGGAAAAGTCGCTGAGGGCGTTGAGGGTGAACTCGATCAGGCGATTGAAAAAATCCACCACATAAGTCGGGGAAATGTTCAAAAATGAATCCGCCGCTTCGTTGAGGGTCCCCACTGAGGCGTAGAGCTCCTGGCCGATGGTGGGGAGGTCTTCGGCGAAAGTGCTCAACTGCTGCACCAGGAGGTAGACCAGGGAGGTGATTCCCAGGGTGATGATGCCGAGAATCAGGACCATCACCAGCAGGGTGGCGAGGGTATCGGGAAAGCGAAGACGGCTGGCCAGGGTTTTTTTCAAGGGATTCATGAGCTTGGCGATATAATAGGCGATGATGAAGGGCATGAAGAGCAGGAGCGATTCCTTCAAAAACCACAGACCCAGAAGGCCGATGAACAGAAGTGTCGCCATCATCAGGGCCTTGCCCGTAAAAGTATTCATAAAACACCTCCTTTTCCTTTGATACCCAAACCCCATCGTTTATAATAAGGGTAACACACTGAAGGAGGATTAAAATGAAAATATTGGATTTCAGAAGCGATACCGTCACCCAGCCAACGGGAAAAATGCGACAGGCCATGGCTTCCGCCAGGGTCGGGGACGATGTGTACGGCGACGATCCTACCTTGAACGAACTTGAAGCGTTGAGTGCGAAGATCCTGGGCAAGGAGGCGGCCCTCTTCGTGCCGAGCGGCACCTTTGGAAACCAGGTCAGTATTCTGACCCACACCAAGCGTGGGGACGAAATCATCGTCGGCTTTGATGCCCATATCGTCTGGCATGAGGTGGGCGGTGCCGCGGTGATTTCGGGGGTCCAGACCAGGACTCTCAACACGGACTACGGGGTCTATGACATGGAGGAATTGAAAAATCTCATCCGGGGGAAGGATATCCATTACCCCGATACCGGACTGATCTGCATGGAAAATGCCCACGGCGGCGGCAAGGTGGTTCCCCTGGCCCATATGGCCGAGGTCTACGACCTGGCACAAGACAGGGGCATTCCGGTCCATCTCGATGGGGCGAGGCTCTTCAACGCCGCCACCTATCTCGGTGTCGAGGCGGCGGAAATCACCCGATATTGTGATTCGGTGAATGTGTGTCTGTCCAAGGGACTGGGGGCTCCGGTGGGCTCCGTTGTAGCGGGGAGTGCGGCCTTCATTGAAAAAGCGAGAAAAATGCGCAAACTGATGGGAGGCGGCATGAGGCAGGCCGGCATCCTCGGTGCCGCCGGTATCATCGCTCTTACAGAAATGGTGGACCGGCTCAAGGAGGACCACGAGAACGCCGCCCTGCTGAGAGAAAGAATGGCGGCCTTCAAGGGGGTCGAGGTGGACCTGGCCCGTTCCCACATCAACATGGTCTTTTTCAAGGCCTCCGAGGAGGATTTCCCCAGTGACCGGGTGGTGGAGGGACTTTTGGAAAGAGGCATCAAGATCAACGGGCCCGAAGGCGGCGAATGGCGATTCGTCACCAACAAGGATATCGAGAGAGAGGACATTGACACCCTGATTCGTGCCCTCGAAGAAATACTTGAATAATTCCAGTAGTTTGTTATAATCATTTTAAGTGATTAGTACCTGGTGATAATAACAGCTATTAGGAGGCAGAAGAATGGAATTACTCAAGGACAAGACCATCGTCGTCATGGGTGTCGCCAACAAATGGTCCATTGCCTGGGCCATAGCCGAGGAGCTCAGGGCTTCAGGGGCGAACCTGATTTTCACCTATAACCGTCCCGGCAGCGGACGCAATCTGGAAAAACTCCTGTTGGAGGAGGGGTACGAGAACCCCGTCACCATCTCCTGTGATGTCACCAAGGAGGGCGATGTGAGACGCGCCTTTGAGACGGTGGAGAAAATCGCTCCGAAAATCCACGGGGTGGTCCACAGCATCGCCCATGCCAAAAAGGACGAGCTTTCAGGCCGGTACGCCGACACCTCCCGGGAGGGATTTCTGATGGCTCAGGAAATCAGCGTCTTTTCCTTCGTGGAGGTGGCCAGGGAAGCTTCCAGACTCATGGATGAAGGGGGCGCCATGGTCACCATCACCTATCTCGGCGGTGAACGGGTCATCAAGAACTACAACGTGATGGGGGTGGCCAAGGCCTCTCTGGATGCCAGCGTCAAATATCTGGCCAGGGATCTGGGGCCCAGGCAGATCCGGGTCAACGCCATTTCCTCGGGTCCCATCAAAACTCTGGCGGCCAAGGGGGTGGGGGAATTCAACAAGATTGCGGAAATCGTCGAGCTCAAGTCCCCCATGGAGCGGATGGTCAGGCCCAGGGAAGTGGGACAGTCCGCCGTCTTTCTCATGAGCGAGCTTTCCAGCGGCGTCACCGGGGAGATTCTCCACGTGGACTGCGGCTACAACATCATCTCCTTATAACACCCTTGAAGACTCGGGAGGAAGCCCTTCCCCCGAGTCTTTTCTTTTTACCGCAATCAAAATGGGGTATAATATGACCAGACAGTCATATGGCGGAAGGGAGAGTCCCATGAAGTACATCGTAAAGGCGGAGGATCAGGGCATGACCCTTGAAGAACTGGTCAAGGACCGGCTTGACATTTCCAACCGGCTGTATCGAAAACTCAAGAAGGCTTCAAAAATAAGGATTGAAGGGCGGGTCGAGGACCGTCGGGCGCTTGTCGCCGGCGAGGTGGTCCGGATTACCTTTGATTATGAAAAAAACACCTTTCCCGGACAGGCCGGTCCCCTGGAAATCCTTTATGAGGACGAGGACCTGCTGGTGGTGAACAAGGATCCCTTTGTGGTGGTCCACCCCACCCGGAACATTCTGAAGGACACCCTGATCAATCATTTGAGTGAGTATCTGTATCAAAAACAGGAGTTTTGCAAATTGAGATTCGTTTCACGCCTTGACCGGGACACCTCCGGGGCCATCCTGGTGGCGAAAAACAGCTGGATCCATCATCGACTGACCACTCCGGCCGCCTCTGAGGCCATGGTGAAGGATTACATCGCCCTGGTCCGGGGAAGGTTCGCGGCATCCGAGGGGCTCGTGGAGCTTCCCGTCGGCCCCCTGGAGGACGGTCTCCGTCAAGGGGTGACAAGCCGGGGAAAACCGGCTCTCACGGGGTACAGGGTCCTTGAGTCCTGCCGGGACTACACCCTCCTCACCCTGAGGCTTTATACCGGCAGGACTCATCAGATCCGGGTGCACATGGCCCATATCGGCCACCCCGTGGCGGGGGATACCCTGTACGACCACGAGGACCCCCTTTTCAAGCGGCAGTTTCTCCATGCGTCGAAAATCGGATTCATTCATCCGGTGACGGGGGAGTATCTTGATCTGGCGGCCCCCCTGAAGTCGGATCTGAAGGCGGTTCTGCAACAGCTGAAGGAGGAATAGACCATGGCAGAGTTCATAGCGGTCTCGGCGATCAACAAGGCGTATCAAATGGGTGAAATCACCGTGAACGCCCTGAGGGACATGACCTTTTCAGTGGAGGAAGGGGAATTCGTGGTCATTCTGGGGCCCAGCGGCAGCGGTAAAAGCACCCTGCTCAATCTCATCGGTGGCATGGATTTTCCCACCTCCGGAGGGATTGTCGTGGCGGGCAAGGAGGTCACCGCCCTTGATGAAAAAGCCCTGACCGACTACCGCCGCCACGATATCGGTTTCGTGTTCCAGTTTTATAATCTCATGGCCAATCTCACAGCCCGGGAGAATGTCGAACTGGCCACCCAGATCACCTTCGATGCCCTGGATGTGGATGAGGTCCTCGGGGACGTGGCACTGACCCAGAGACAGGATCATTTTCCCTCCCAGCTTTCCGGCGGGGAGCAACAGCGGGTGGCCATCGCCCGGGCGGTGGCGAAGAATCCCAAGGTCCTGCTCTGTGATGAACCCACCGGTGCCCTGGACTATGCCACCGGCGTCAATATCCTCAAACTCTTGAAAAAAATCAATGAGAAATACCACAAGACCATCCTGGTCATCACCCACAATGCCGCCATCGGGAATATCGGCGACCGCGTCATCAGGCTCAGAAGCGGCAGAATCACCCATAACGAGAAGAATCCCAGTCCCATGGATCCTGAAAGGATTGAGTGGTAGTGAAAATCCTCAACCGGCGCGTGACAAGGGTGCTGAATCAAGGAAAAATTCAATATCTGGCCATCGCCCTGGTCATCGTGGTGGGCCTCATGAGTTATATCGGGTTGGGAATGGCGGTGGAGAACCTCGATGTCACGGTCCGGGACTACTATGAAACCACGGACTTCGCCGACGGTTACATCGACTTCGGCAGGATTTCCAAGAGCCAGCTCGGGGCCATTGCCCGGGAACCGGGAATCGAGAGAATCCAGGGGAGGATCCGCTACGAAGCCCGTCTTGACGTCGATGAAGAAAACGTGCGGCTGCTGATGATCACCCGGCCCGGGGACACCGGCATCAACCGGCTGTACTTTGACGGCGGTCCGAAGACCCTCGAAAAGGATGATGAAATCTTCGTCCTGAGACAGTTCGCCAGGGCCAGGGGTCTCGAGCCCGGGGATGAGATGCCTTTGCTGGTGGCGGGGAAGGCCTACACCATGACGGTGAAAAACATCGTGGATGCCCCGGAGTTCATCTATCTCGTGGAAAGCGAGCAGACCCTGATTCCCGACGCCGGGCGCTACGGCGTCATCTATGTGACCGAGTCCTTCGCCCAGAGCGCCCTGGGTTTTCAGGGAAGCTACAATCAGGGGATCCTCCTCGTCCAGGATGGCCATGATGAAAAAAAAGTCCTGGAGGCCATCCAGGAGGATTTCGGCAATCTGGGCATCACCGGGGTCACACAAAGAAAGAATCAACTCTCCCACAGGATGCTCACGGAGGAGATCAACGGCGTCAGGACCATGATCAATGTGATACCCACCATTTTTCTCGGGGTCGCCGCCATCATCCTCACCTTCATGCTCAACCGCCTGATCAAAAGAGACCGCACCATGATCGGCATCCTCAAAGCCATCGGATACACCAATCGTGAAATCATTGTCCATTATGGAAAAATCAGTCTGCTGATCGGGATCGTGGGTGCCGTCTTCGGCATCCTGGCCGGTTTTCAGGCCTCGAGTTTCCTGGCCGGAATCTATGTGGACACCTTTTTCAACATTCCCATGCTGGTGACGGTCTTTTATCCGGACTTCGCCTTGAAGGCCCTGGCCCTGACCCTGGTCTTCACCCTGGTGGCGGCTCTGTGGTCCACCAAGGGAATTCTCAAGATCCACCCGGCTGAATCCATGCGCCCCAGGGCGCCGGCCCCCGGCAAGAAAATCCTGCTTGAAAAGTGGCGCGGCTTCTGGGACCTTCTGGATTTCAACTGGAAAAACGTGATCCGCAGTGCCATGCGCAACAAGCGCCGCCTGATCTTCACCATGGTGGGGGTGGCCATGACCTATGCCATCACCCTGATGCCCTTCAGCATGCTGGACCTTTATGACGAGCTCTTCGTCCAGCAATTCGAGGTCTTCCAGACCATGGATTACAATGTCGGCTTTGAAGGCTTTGTGTCCGAGGATGAGATACTGGACCTGGAAAAGGTCACCGGAGCCACGGCCATCGAGGGCCGGCTGGAAATCCCCTTTGAGGTACAGCGGGGGTCCAGGGACAAAATCGTCGCCATGGTGGGGCTCCACCAGGATACGGTGATGTATGAATTCGTGACCCCCGGGGACCGGCCCGTCGAGCTGCCCAGGGACGGGGTTCTGATCACCGAGAGCATGGTGAACCATTTCGGCTTCTCGGTGGGGGACCAGATCGATTTGAAATCCTTCATCCCCGGCAGGGAGGATACCGTGGTGACGGTCAGAGGGGTGGTCAAACAGACCCTGGGGATCAACATGTACGCCGACATCGCCTTCATGCAGGGGGAATTGACGGACAGGGGACTCATCAACGGCGTCTTCATCAACAGCGACCGGCCGGTCAAGGAGGTCCTAGACGATTATCCCGGGGTGGCGGCCATCCAGTCCCTCAAGGACTTGAGGGACTCCTTCATGGCCTTCATGGACTACACCATCTATTCCGTTCTGGTGATGACCTTTTTCGCCGCCATCCTGGGCTTTGCCATCGTCTACAATTCCAGCATCATGACCATCGGCGAAAGGTCCCTGGAATTCTCCTCCATGCGGGTCATGGGATTCACCAAGGTTGAAATCTTCCAGCTGATCACCCGGGAAACCCTGATCATCGCCTGCTTCGGCCTGCTCCTGGGGATTCCCCTGGGAGAGGGCATGCTCTACGGCATCGGAGCGACCTTCAACAATGATCTGTACACCATGAACATGACGGCGACCCCCCTGGCTCATCTCAAGACGGCAGGCCTCACCGGAATTTTCATCGCCCTGAGCGTGCTGGCCACCTATGAGAAGATCCACCGGCTGAATTTCATCGACGCCTTGAAAAACAGGATGACTTAGGAGGATATTTTATGAAGAAGATTGCGAAACCATCAAAAAAGGTTCTGGGACTCGGGGGGATTCTCTTGATCCTCCTCCTGCCGGCCGCCGTCTATTTCCTGAATCTCAAGGAGGCGGTGACCGTGGACGAGGTGAGGCTGGCGCCGGTGGAGGAAGTGATCAAGGAGCGGGGTATTCTCAGGAGCCGGAGCCGGATGGATCTCTTCAGCCCTGCCGGCGGTGAAATCCAGTCCCTCATGGTGGAAATCGGTGACGAGGTGGCCCGGGGAGACATCCTCGTCACCATGGATGATACCCAGGCCCGGCTGCGGCTTGACAGCCTGGTCTACGAGGTCCGGGCCCTGGAGACCACCCTGGAGATTTCGGATGCCAAGGGTGATGAAGAAGCGGTGCGCATGGCCCGGGAGGACTATCTCAAGGCCGGACAGGACTACGAAAATGCCAGAATCCTCTATGAGTCCGGTGCCCTGAGCAAGGGAGAGTATGACGCCGCCGGGCTGCTCTTCAGTGTGGCGGGAATGCAGCTGGACATGGCCAGAGACCAGTCCAGCGCCCGGCATTTGACCCTCAAGTCCCTGGAAAGCCAGGTGGAGATTCTCATGGATGAACTTTCGGATTACCAGGTGAGAGCCCCCTTTGACGGCATTGTTTCGGAAATTCATGTCAGTGACGGACAGCGGATTCTCGGGGGGACGCCCCTGCTGCAGCTCTATGAGGAATCCTTTTTCATCGAGGTGGACCTCCTGGAGGAGGAGCTTGTCCAGTTGAGCATGGCTACGCCGGTGAGGATACGACGGGGTGAAGAGCGTCTTGAAACGATGATTGAAAAAATCCATCCCACCATCAAGCCCGTGGTTTCAGATCTCGGCGTCACCCAGCTCAAGGGACTGGTGGAGGTCGAGGCGGTGGGGGGCTTCGACACCCCGGGAAGAGAAGTCGATGTGGTCTTTGTCCTGAAGGCGTCGGAGGAGGCTTTGACCGTGGACAAACAGGCCCTGGTCAAGTACAACGGCGGCGATTATGTCTACCGGCTGCTGGCGGGCAGGGCCGCCCTGACCCCGGTGACCCTGGGTATCGAAGGCGGGGACCGCTATGAAATTCTCGGGGGTCTTGAAGCCGGGGACCGGGTGATTCTCAACCCCTCGGAGGGCATCGATGAGGGAACCAGGGTTGCCATCAAGGATTGATGTTTGGAAAATCAGCGGTTTTAGGGTATAATGAAAGCAGCCTGAGATGTGCGTTGCCTAATATAATTCAACCACCAGATAGATTGAGGGAGTTCGTGTCCTACTGTGGATGGCAGGCCTTTTTTACAGAGGAAGTCAGAAGCTCTAGGTAGTACACCCACGTTGTGAGACGTGGTCCAGAATTGTATGGGTGACGGCATCTTGGACCTTCATTTTCCAGTTGGAAATGAAGGTTTTTTTTTGAGGAGGTTCAGCCGCATGTGGGAAATAGACAGGGATGCCGAATACCCCGTGTATCAGAATATTGCAAAGCATATCGAGAAACTCATCCTCAACGAGACCCTGAAGCCCAGGGACCCCCTCCCCTCGGTGCGGGAATTGTCCGCAGTCCTCGGGGTCAACAAGGACACCGTGGTCAAGGCCTATCAGCATTTGAGCGATCGGGGGACGATATTCAAGATTCCGGGCAAAGGGACCTTTGTCCGGGAGTTCGGGGACTTGAGGGAAATCGAGGTTCCTCCTTCGGTGACGGACTTTCCCTATGATTTCACCCGCAGTGTGATTTCCACGGATTATTTTCCCGTGGAGGCCTTCAAGGCCTCCTTTGAAAGGGTCCTGGACCGGGACCGGGGAAGGGCCTTCACCACGGAGGACCCCCTGGGCTATCCGCCCCTCAGGCAGGAGATTCTGCGTCATCTTGAGGCCTTGGGGGTGCAGGCCCCCCTCGGCGCCGTGATGATCATCTCCGGGGCCCAGCAGGGGATCGATATCGTTTCGCGGAATCTGCTGGCTCCCAATGACCACGTCTTCATCGAAAACCCCACCTATCAGGGGGCTTCCCAGTATTTCAGAGCCATGGGCATACGACTGACGGGAATCGGCTACAGGCAGGAGGACCTTGATTTGAAACGGCTGGAGGCGGAACTCAAATGGTACCGCCCCAAGCTGATGTACACCATGCCGAATTTTCAGAATCCCACGGGGTTTTCCTATTCCGAGGCCAGTAAAAAACGGCTGGTGGACCTGGCCGAGGCCTACCGCTTCTATATCATCGAGGACGACTACACCAATGAAATCAATTACGGTCACCGGGTCGTCCCCCTGAAGGCCTATGACAGCCATCAGCGGGTGATTTACATCAAAAGTTTTTCAAAAATTCTGATTCCGGGGTTTCGGGTTTCCTTCATCGTCATGCCGCCGGATCTCACCCGGGATCTTGAGAGCATGAAGGCCATGACGGATCTCAGCACCTCAGGAATTCTGCAACGTGCCCTGGCGGAGTTCATGGCGGGTGAGGGATACCCCTTCCATATCGAGAGAATAAACCGGATTTTTGCCAGACGAATGGACAAGGCCTATGAATTCCTCGCGGCCTATCTGCCGGGAGGCATCGAGGTGACCAGGCCCCGGGGCGGCATCAGCTTCTGGATCCGTCTTCCCCAGGGCATATCCCAGAAGAGGCTTCTTGCCGAAGCCCGGAGGGAGGGGGTCACCTTCAGCCTCGGCAGCGATTTTTATCTGGAAAGGACCCTGGGTCAGGATGGATTCATCCGCCTGAGTCTTGGAGGGATCGAGGAGGAGCAGATCGAGGAAGGCCTCCGACTCCTGTCCCGCAGCCTGCTCAAGTGCATTTACGGGCAGAAGAACAAGATGTTCATTGACTGAAAAAAACAAGGGCTTTCCCTCATGCAGACAGGAAAGCCCTTGTGGCGCAGTTTCTTATTTGTAGGTGCTGATGCTGATGTCGTCGATCCAAAGGGTGAGATCCTTGCCGTCCACGGTGAGAATCAGGTCCTCGGAGAGGTAGACATTGTCGTTGAAGGTGATTTTGAGCCATTCATCGGTCTTCGGCGTATAAAAGCGATCCATGCTGAAAACCTCGTCACCGTCGGTGATTCCCGTGAGATTGAAGGCCAGGGGAACGCTTTCAGTGCCCTTGATCCAAAGACTGAAGCCGAAATTTCCGGCGATATTCTGGTTCTCCAGGGTCATGCTTTTCGACTGGGAGCCGTCAAAGACCATGGCGATGGATTTTTCCCCGGTCCGGTTCTCTTCCTGGGAATAGGCCACTCCCGGGGTCATGCCGATTTCATACCGGTCCAGGGACTCCTCCCCGGTACTGGATTCCGCCAGGGGATCCGTCGACACCTTCTCCTCTAAAATTTCCTCGGAATAGACATCGCTCCAGTTGTCGTAACGGTCGCGGACCTTCAAATCGATGCGGTAGACCCCTTCGGCATTGAAGTAGTGGATATAGTTTTCCGAGCTGGCGGTGTGGATTTTTTCCTCACCGTCGTAGATGGCCCAATCGTAATCCTCGAGGCGGTTGTCTTCGCCGTAGGCTTCGCTGAGGTTGGTGAAGATCCAGTTGCCCTCGGTATCCTTCTGCTTTTCGAAGGAGGCCGTGGGAGGGGGGACATCGGTGATGCGGTTGATCATGGGAATGAAAATGGCGAAGAGGGCGATGGCGATGGCGAGGAGCACCAGGCCGATCACCAGGGGATTGGGGCCCTCAGGGTCCTCCTCGGAGGGCTCTCTCTTGAAGAAATCCGCAAAGACGAAGGCCTTTTTTTCAGTTTCCTGCCGGGAACCGGATTCCCGATAAATGGGAATATCCCGGGCGGGCCCGGCTTTTTCAGAGACCTCGGGGCTTTTGTGCTCCTTGAGGGGAATCACCGGAGCCGCGGCGCCGGTCTCCTCCTCGTCGAGATAGAAATCGTAGAGGTAGATTTTCTTGAAGGATTCATAAATCACGGCCAGGGAAGTCAGGGATTTGTCGCCGACAAGGCGGTCGAAGTAATTCTTCAGGGTCACCACCAGTTTCAGATCCTCCTTGGGGGGTTCGAAATCAAGGAGCTGGGAGGCGAACCCGTGGATACGGGACTTGATCATCTCAAAATCCATGGGCATCATCACCTGGCTTTCGTCGATGACGATGAGCTCGTTGTGGACCAGGTCGTGGTCCTTGACGAAAAACTGGCTGGGACTGGAAAGAATGTATTGAAAGAGGAGAGGCAGGGCATCGAATTTCGACAACTTGCTCAGATAATCCTGCAGCAGATTGATTCTGAATTTTGCAGGGTTGGGCGTATGCTCCACCGCCTGGGTGACGCTCATCCCCTCCTTGTATTCAATGATGTAGGTGGCGGTTTCGGCGTCCTCGGTAAAGTACAGGAGATTTTCAAGATGCTCTCTCAAATCGAGGACGACCTCGTCGGTGATGAAGTCCGACTTCTTGAGTTCGTTGATCAGCACCACCTGATCGGGATCCTTGACGGATTCCCCCATATAGATCTTTTGGTATGTATTTTCCTGAAAGAGCTGGGTCGCGGTGAATGTTTGATTGTAGATATCTTTCATAAAAAATCCCTCCAAAGGATGTTGATTCCTCCTTATTATTATATACTATAATAGTAAGGCTTTAAACTTTTTTCGGGAACTCTTGTGTTAGAATAAGGGAGAGGAGGCATGTCATGTTTAAATTCGTTCACATTGCTGATGTCCATTTCGATGCGCCCCTGACCGGGAAAAATCCGGAACTCCTGAGTTTTGAAGTGAATATCTAAAAACAATCCAGCAATCCCTCGTGGTTACTGGTATTTTCTTGTCAACTTTATGTGTTTTATATATGGCGCAATATAGCGTTATGTGTTATAATAATAGCATATTCCATAGGAGGATGCTTTATGAACATACTATTATTCGGTGTTTCAAACGTGGGCAAAACCGTTGCTGGCAGGCTGCTTGCTCAACGTTTAAGTTATGATTTTTACGATCTTGATGAAGAAGTTAAAAAGAATCTCAATACTACATTGGAAAATTTTGTAACAAATAGAATGCTGCGCGGACGCGATAGAATACGTTGCGAAGTTATCAATGCTCTCATTTCTCATAAAGGCAATAAAGTTATCGCTATCCTCCATTTGTCCTATATACAACCGATTTATTCTCTCTTGTCTTCCTCAGATATATTCCCCATCGTATTAACAGATTCAGTTAGAAAGTATTTTTGATCGTCTTGTTTTCAGTGACGAAAATGATGTTATCTATACAGATGATGCCTATAAAAACAAACACAGAAATCATTATCTATCAGAAATAAGCAAAGACCTCACTTGGTATGGTTCCGTTTACGCTGGCATTAAACATCATTTCCATATGTTAGGCCGACAGCCAGAAGCTGTAGTCGATGCTTTGATTATCGAATATCATCTCGATGGCAAGGAGGTTTAGCCTATGTACTTACGTAAAATCAAACGCCCACAAGGTATTTACCTTGCTATTCAAGAAAGCTATTATGATAGTTCCAGCAAGCAAAGCCGAACTCGTACAATTCAGAGTCTTGGATACCTTGAATCTTTAAAATCTGAACATGACGATCCTATCGCTTTCTTCACTCAAAAAGCCTTGGAGATGACTGAACAAAAAAAATCCGAAAAATCAATCAACATTAAGATTGACTCTCATACAAAAATGGGAATAGATACAAACGATGTTCGCAACATTGGCTATGTTGTATTGAAAGAATTGTATAAAAGATTAGAGTTGGACAAGTTTTGGAACTGGAAGACACCAATCTTTCCATAAAATTTAGCGTGAACCAGATTTTTCGCTTACTAGTGTTTTCACGGATTCTAAGACCATCCTCAAAGAAAGGAACTTATGATGCCCGAAATTTCTTCTTTGAAGACTTCAAAGATTTTTCGCTTGACGATGTCTACCACGCACTAGACATTATCTCCAACAATAATGAAGCTCTTCAAAAATGGATTTATGATCGTTCCTCAAATATTTGTTCAAGAGATATGTCAGTAGCTTATTTTGACTGTACGAATTATTACTTTGATATTGGGCGGTCAGACACAGACACACTGGATGATAACGGAAATCCTGTCGATAAGGACGGCAACCCTGCTTCTACAAAGTACAGAAAACGTGGACCAGAAAAAAACCATCGCCCTGATCCCATAGTTGAAATGGGTTTATTGATGGATAGAAAAGGGATTCCTCTCGCTTTTGATTTATTCCCCGGAAACGAATCCGAAAAGGTCCATATGCGTCCTATAATTAACCGTATTAAAAACGAATTTTCAGATAGTCGCATTATTTTTGTAGCTGACAGAGGATTAAATACCTCAGACAATATCTACTATCTAAACGGTGATAATAAAGGAGATTATAATCAACGAGACGGTTATGTCTACGGGCGGTCCATTAGAGGCGCTGATGCCGACTTTAAAGAATGGGTTGTCTCAGCTGGGTATCGTGTTGATAAAATCACAAATGATGATGGGGAAGAAATATCCTTCAAACACAAATCAAGAATCTATCCCAAAACACTTCACGCAAATGTGACAAAACCAGGAAGAAAAAATCCGTTGAAAAAAGATGTCTCTGTCGATCAGAAACAAATGGTCTATTACTCAGAAAAATATGCAAAGAAACAGCAAGCTGATAGAGAAGTTATGATTCAACGAGCCAAAGATATGATTAGTAACCCAAAAAAATATGACAAAGTAACCTCTGCTGGCTCAGCCTCATATGTCCTTAACATAGCTTTTGACAAAAGTACAGGAGAAATAGTTAACGGTAAATCATTGTCTTTGAATTTAGAGAAGATCGAAGAAGAAAAGAAATATGATGGCTATTATTCCATTGTAACCAGTGAACTGAACATGTCCGATATAGAAATACGAGAAATATACCGTGGCTTGATTCGTATTGAAGATACATTTAAAATTTCAAAATCTGAGTTTAGTTCAAGACCAGTTTTTGTCCGCACAAACGACCATATAGATGCTCACTTTACAACGTGTTTTACTTCATTGGTATTTATTCGATTGCTACAAGCAAAGCTTGAAAACCAATACCCTGTCGGAAGAATCATTAACTCATTAAAAAACTACTGTTGTGTCCCGCTTGATACAAACAACTACCAATTCACCTACTATGACGAGATCATTAAAGCCTGCAGCAAAGCCTTTAATATGACACTTGATAACAAATATCAAACACGGCAACAAATACAACATTTATTAAGATACTAAAATTTTGACATTTGAAATTTTAAGCCCTGTACGCTATATAGTAAAAATGGCGCATCCAAATACTTGAAAGGGCTGCGCCGTTTTTACTTCAAAACTCGAGATATTAGTGAGGCTTTAAACTTTTTTCGGGAACTCTTGTGTTAGAATAAGGGAGAGGAGGCATGTCATGTTTAAATTCGTTCACATTGCTGATGTCCATTTCGATGCGCCCCTGACCGGGAAAAATCCGGAACTGCGCAAAGATCTGAAGCGGTCTCAAAGGGAGGCCTTCGGGAAGGTCATCGATTTCTCCCTCAAGGAGGAGGTGGATGGCCTCATCATTGCCGGAGATCTTTTTGACAATGAAAGACTGTCCCTGGAGACTGAAAAATTCCTTCTGGAGAGTCTGCACCGACTCAGAGAAAAGAATATCCACGTGTTTTATGCGCCCGGGAACCACGATCCGGTGATTCAGATGAAAATGAAATTCGAGGACCATGTGCATCTTTTCGACCGTGAAATCCCCATGGCCTTCGTGATCAAGGACAAGAAGGACCGGGAGTGCCATATCCTCGGGGTCGGTCACGTCAATGAACGGGAGCAGAGAAATCTGATCCAGAAATTTCCCAGGAAAAAAAAGGACCAGATGGTGATCGGCGTAGCCCATACCATGGTGGAAAACGTCTCGAGCGATCCCAAAAAGGGGAAGTATCTGCCCACCACCCTGGAGGACCTTCTGGCAAAGGATTACGATTACTGGGCCCTCGGGCACATCCATCAGCGCCACCAGTTCAAGGACCATCCCGTCTATTACTCGGGGGCCCTGCAAGGACTCAATATCAGTGAAACGGGAATGAAGGGCGGCAATCTCATCACGATCGGCAAAAACGGGGTGGCTGTGGAATTCGTCCCCTTCAACACCCTCTATTTTGAACAGTTGACCCTGGACATCTCCGGAGAGTATTCCTCGGATTACGATTTCTACAGCATCCTCAAGGGGTTGATCCGGGAAGAAATCGAAAAGGTGGAATATCCCGCTTCCAAAACCATTTACCGGATCGGCCTCAAGGGCCGCACCAATCAGTGGCGGTATTTGAAAATCCCCGCCAACATGGCTTATGTGGAGGAGGAGCTGACCAGAGACCTGGGCCTCAAGAGCCTTGAGTTGAACCTCGATGAGGTTCTGCCGGAAATCGACTTTGAGGAACTCGTCATGGACAACGGCATCCTCAAGGAAGTGATGGCGCTGATCGAGGCGCCCCAGGAGGACGGGAAACTCATGAAAACCATCGGACAGCTCAAGACCCTCGAGGGACTCGAGACCAAGGATTCCAAAGCCCTGCTGGGGGAAAGGGAAGCCGTCCTGAAGGGTCTGATCATGGAATACTTTGCAGGGGGACAGTCATGAAAATCAAGGAAATCACCCTGAATGAATACGGGAAATTCAATACACAGAAGGTCATCAAGCTCTCAGAGAACCGGCCGAACCTGATTTACGGGAAAAACGAGGCGGGGAAGACCACCCTGGTGAGTGCCATCACGGAGTTGATTTTCGGTTTCAATCCCATCAACCGGGACAAGCATCCCTATCTGCCCTGGGGGGGGGAACGGCTGAATCTCAGCATGGGTTATCTCGACCGCAGGGGAGAGCGGTTCAAGGTGCGACGGCTGCTGTCCAACAATGTCAAGTCCACCCTCGAGGAAGGCCTTGACATCGACAATATCGGCAATGCCGCCCTGCCGCAGGCGGACCACCTTTCAAAGAACATCTTCAACAATGTCTACCGCATCAGCGCCGAGCAGCTTCAGGAGATCGAGACCAGGTCCTTCAGTGAACTCCAGGACAAACTGGTCCTCAACTACGGCAACGCCAATGTTTCTCCCAAGGAGGTCCTCGCCCGGCTCGAAGAGGACATCAAGACCCTCTACAACCCCAGAAGCCGGGGGAACAAACAGCGGATCAACGAACTCATGGACCGGATCAACGGCCTTAAAAAGGAAAAACGGGACAAGGAAAGCCTCTACCAGGAGGTCCGGGTCATGGCCGAGGACATTGAAAGACTGGATAAGGACATCGAGGCCATTGAAAAGACCGTCATTGAAAAACTGCAGTTGAAGAACAAGGTGTCCCGGTATATCAACCCCCTGGAACTGATGGAAAAAATCGAAAATCTCAAGGCAAGCATCCCCGGCTACGGGACCTACGAAGCCCTGGACCAGGGGATTCTGAGCCGGTTCGAGACCCTGGAGAGACAACTGGGGGATTTTGAAAAGTCCCTGATGGAGGAGAAGGCCTACCTTCGAAGCAAGGAGTCGAAAATGGCCGTCCTCACCGAAGAAGAAGGCCGGGCCCTTGAACTTGAGGACCGGGTGGCGGGCATCGCGGAAGTCGAGGAGACTTTGAGAATGCAGACGGACTATCTGAAGCAGATCAATGAAAGGGTGGCTGAAAAACTCACCAGTCTGGCGGAGTACGCCAAGGAGATTTTTGCCGATCCGGGTCTGGAAATACCGGCATTCAATCTGCAGGAAATTCAAACCCTCTTTTACCGCGCCAGGGAAATGGAGGAGGTCAAGGAAAGGGCCTGGGTGAGCGGCATCAAGCTTCTGGCCATCGTCGGTCTTCTGGGGTACGGCGTCTGGGCGCAGAATCTCTACGGCCTCGGGGTCCTGGTGATCGCCCTGATACTGGTGGTTCTTGATTTTACCGACCAGCGCCGGAAGCGGAAAAACACCGCTGCTACGGCCTTGAAGGAAAAACTCGCCGGGCTCGGGGTTCAAAAAGGCATCGCTGAGAATTTTTCCATGATGAATCTCAAAAGCTTCGAGTCCATCCAGGACCTTCAGAAGTCTCTGAAAACCCTCCGGGAGAACAAGCAGTTTCTGCAGCAGAAGTTCGTGGCGTCGCAGGAGGAGTACCGGGCCTCGTTTGAAGGCCTTGAGACCGTTCAGGACACCAGGGGCCTGGGAGTCCTTCTCTCGGATGCCCGCACCAAGCTCAAGCTCAATGAACAGCTTCAAGAGGATCTTGACCGACGGCGGGAAAGCATTGAGAAGCTCGGGCAAAGGCGGATTCAAGCTCGGGAGGAGTTTGAAGATATCTCGCAAAAAATCACCCGCTACGGCGGCGGCTCTCTTGAAAAAGGGAAGGAAAACATCCGTCAGTTTTTCAGCGTCAGGGACCGGGTGGCCCACTACGAGCGGGAGCTCAGGGAAAATCATCAACTCGATGATTTCCAGGAAAGCCTCGGCGGCGTGGACAAGGAACTGATCAGTGAGGAATACCTCAGGATTCTTGAGAATGATCTGGAAGTCCTGGGCCAGGAAAAACTGGAAAAGGCCAATCGGCGGATCCAGCTCAAGACCGAGATCGACCATGTGATTTCGGGGGATACCCTGGATGTCATCGACGGCAAGCTTCTGGAAGCCGACGGGCAGCTCGAAGTGCTGACTGAAAGTCACGACAATCTGCTGCTCTTCGAGGCGGTCTTGAAAAGAGCGGATGAAATTTTCAGAGAAAAAAATCAACCGGATGTCCTGAAGCTGGCCGGCGAGTATTTCAGACGCATGACCCAGGGGCGGTATACCCACATCATGATCGAGGATGATGAAAAGATGTACATCAAGGACCGCACCGGTGAGGTCATCGGCGCCGACCAGGAACTCAGCGCCGGAACGAAGAACCAGCTCTACCTCGCCTTCAGGCTGGCCTTGATCCAGTTCCTGGACCAGGGAGGGGAAAAACTGCCCATTATTCTGGACGAAGCCTTTTCCAACTGGGACGAGGGTCGTCTCGAACCCACCCTCAAGCTGATTCAGGAGATTGCCAGGGAACGTCAGGTGCTGATTTTCACCTGCAAGGAAAACAATATCCGCTACTTTGAAAACTATCTGCCGGAAATGGAACGGACGATTATCTAGAGAAAGCACCAAGCCACCTATTGACACGAACGAAAGTTCGTGTTATATTTTTCTTGGGTGATCAGAATGAAGGTAGTGGCCAAACCCATCGAGGTGGTGGCCTGGTTCAATGAAAAGGGGGGCATCCGCCCTCTGAAATTCAGGATCAGGGAGCAGGAGGAGTTTTCAGTGATCAAGGTGGACCGGATGGTCCATACCCATCTGGAGAAATTCGTCGGCAATCCCATGCAGGTCTTTGACTGCCAGAGTACCATTGACGGTGAAGTCAAGACCTACCAGTTGAAATACGAACTGGGGACGAATCAGTGGATTTTGTTTAAGATCTAGGCCAAGGAGGGTATCTATAGAAAAAGTGAGGAGGGTTTGTGATGACAGTCCGCTTTTTCTATGACTTCAGAGAGGAACTGATCAAGAGTCTGACGGGTCGTTTCAATCAGGAAATCAAAGTCTATCGGCACAACCAGGACCAGCTGCGTCAGATCGATGAGGCGGAGGAACTGATTCGCAGGTACTTTGACCAGCTGCTGTCCCAGATGACGGAGATCATGGAGGCGGCCCGGGAAGAGGTGAGCTTCGACCAGGAGGATGAGGTGGTTGCCAAGCTCACCCTCATGAGTCATTACCTGAAGTTCACCCGGAAGAACCTGTCCATTGAAGTGAAAATCGGTTATCATGTCCCGGATTTGAACCTGGTGGAATCCCAGGTGCTGAGTTATATCGTGCCGGGAGAGAAACGGGCGAAAATCAAGCGGGTGGGAAAAATCCACGACGGAAGTCATTTTGATGAAAACGCCTTGAATTATTACATGCGGGAGGCCTTTTCCAAGATTGATTTTTCCGGGAGCAAGGAGGATTTGCAGTGAAACTGACGTATCTGGGCCATGCCGTGGTCTACATCGAAACCCAGGGATTCAAGGGCATCATCGACCCCTTTTTAAGAGGGAACGGGATGTGTCCCAGGCTTCCTGAGGATTTCAAGGAGCTGGATTATATTTTCGTGACCCACGGCCACGCCGACCACCTGGGAGACACCGTCGAACTGGCAAAGGCCACCTCGGCCAGGGTGGTGGCCAATGCGGAAATCATCGATTATTTGAGAAAGCAGGGTCTTGAGAATCTCCACGCCATGCATATCGGCGGGAAATTCAAGACGGATTTCGGTTTTGTCAAGATGACCCCCGCCCTCCACGGGTCGGGAATCAATCACCGGGGAGAGATGATCTATGGGGGCAATCCCGGAGGATTTCTTCTGGAAATAGAGGGCATAAGGATCTACCATGCCGGGGATACGGGTCTAACCCTGGATATGAAGCTCCTGGAAAAGGAGAAGATCCACGTCGCCTTCCTTCCCGTCGGGGGGAATTATACCATGGACATGGCGGATGCCGCCATCGGCGTGGGTTTCATCAAACCCCGGGTGGTCATCCCCATCCACTATGACACCTTCGAGGTGATTGCAGCGAATCCGGAGATTTTCAGGGCTCTGGTCAAGGACGCCCGGGTGGTGGTCCTGGACCCCGGAGAAGCCTATGAAATTCCTCAAGAGAGTATTTGACAAAGGAACCGCTGCATGGTATCATTATCCGGTAACACACATAAAAAAGTAGAGGTCCGCGACTTCTCACCCTACAACGTCGGTGTTCATAGGGTTGAATCAGATTTCCTTCTTAAAACGGAGGAAGGGTTTTGTATTCAGGGAGCGGATTTTTATCCGCTCTTTTTTATTAGGGAACAACAGGGGGTGTAAATTATTAAAAAAGCAGAGATTAATGAAGATATCCGGGACAAAGAGGTCCGGTTAATCGACGTTGATGGCAATCAGCTGGGGGTTGTGAGCAGAAGCGAGGCACTGGATATCGCCGCTGATCGCAAGCTGGACCTGGTAAAGATTGCTCCCACCGCGAAGCCTCCCGTATGCAAGATCATGGATTACGGGAAGTTCAAGTATGAGCAGTCGAAGAAGGAAAAGGAATCCAAGAAAAAGCAGAAGATGATCCAGGTCAAGGAGATTCGACTCAGCATCAATATCGACTCCCATGACATGATGACCAAGGCGAACAATGCCATCAAATTCCTGAAAAACGGGGACAAGGTCAAGGTTTCATTGCGCTTTAAAGGACGACAAATGGGCCATACCGAATTCGGTTACGAGGTCATCACCCGATTCGCCGAGATCATCGGGGAAGACGGTAAAATGGAACAAAGACCGAGACTCGAAGGTAGAAGCCTTGTTGTAATATTCAATTCAACGCATAAAGCTTAGAGAGGAGGATCCTTCATGCCTAAAATGAAAAGTCACAGTGGAGCCAAAAAAAGAGTAAAGCTTACCGGAACAGGTAAATTGAAGCGTTCAAAAGCTTATACAAGCCATATACTCACGAAAAAGTCTCCCAAGAGAAAAAGAAATCTCAGGAAATCCGGACTGGTATCCGCTGGGGATATGAAACGCGTTAGAAAGATGCTGCCCTACGATTAAAAACATTTTGCAAGAATAGGAGGTTAGAGTTATGGCCAGAGTCAAAAGAGCTGTCAATGCCAAAAAGAAACACCGGAAAATTTTGAAATTAGCGAAAGGCTTCTACGGACAAAAGAGCAAGGTTTTCAAAGCGGCGAATCCCGCTGTGATGAGATCCTTGAGAAGCGCATATTCCGGAAGAAAACTCAGAAAAAGAGATTTCAGAAAAATGTGGATCGCCCGAATCAATGCAGGGGTGCGGGCCCATGATATGAGTTATTCCAAGTTCATCAACGGACTCAAGAAGGCGGACATTGTCATCAATCGCAAAATGCTTTCTGAAATGGCGATCCATGATCCCGATAATTTCAAGTCCCTCGTTGACACTGCAAAGGAAGCCCTGAAATAAGAGTCGTCATGACTCTTGTTTTTTTTGCCCTCGAAGGGAAGACTTTCAGACCTTATCGGTTAGTGGTATAATTGACAGGAATACGACTTGAAGTTGGTGATACTATGAAACAGAACGCTTTGACCGACAAACCGATGAATCCGGCCCAGATTCTTGTGATGGGATTTTCAACCATCATTTTCATGGGGATGGTGCTTTTGAATCTGCCCGTCGCCACAGTGTCCATGAAGAGCGCGGGCTTGATCGACGCCCTGTTCACGGCGACCTCGGCGGTCTGTGTGACCGGCCTGGTGGTGGTGGATACCGGGACCTACTGGTCCCCCTTCGGCCAAGGGGTCATCCTGATGCTGATTCAGATCGGCGGCATCGGATTCATGTCCATGGCCACCTTCTGGGCCCTGCTCATCGGGCGGAAGATCGGTCTTAAAAACAGGATGATCATGCAGGAGGCCTTCAATCAAAGTTCTCTGTCCGGCATCGTCAGACTGGTGAAATATGTGCTGATTCTGACCCTGGTCATCGAAGGGATCGGGGCGGTGCTCCTCAGCGGATTCTTCATCCCCATCTACGGGGTGGGCAAGGGCATCGTCTTTGCCGTCTTCCACAGCGTCTCCGCCTACTGCAACGCCGGCTTCGATCTGATCGGGGGTTATCAGAGCTTCACCCCCTTTGTGACCAGCCTTCACCTGAATCTCGTCATCCTTGGACTGTTGATCACGGGAGGACTGGGTTTCTCCGTGGTGGTGGAACTGATCGCCTTCAAAAGAACCCGCAAGATCTCCTTTCACACCAAGGTGGTCCTTTCCGTTACGGGCATCCTGCTCCTTATGGGCTTCATCGTGATTTTCGCCCTGGAGTACAACAATCCCGCCACCCTGGGCAACCTGAATTTCGGACAGAAGATCCTGGCCTCGTTTTTTCAATCCGCCACACCGAGGACTGCAGGCTTCAACACCCTGGACACGGGGGCCCTCAAAGAGGTGACGAAATTTTTCGTGATCATTCTGATGTTCATCGGCGGTTCGCCGGGTTCCACGGCGGGGGGGATCAAGACCACCACCCTGGCCGTGGTTCTTCTCAGCGTCAAGACCATCGTCATGGGCAGGCGGGACACGGTGATCTTCAAGAAAAGAGTGCGGTCCGAGGCCATGAACCGGGCCTTCATCATTTTCACCATATCCTTGATTCTGGTCCTGGTGATGGTGCTTTTGGTCAGTGCGGCGGAAGCCGACCATGATTTTCTGGATATTCTGTTTGAAACCGTATCCGCCTTCGGTACCGTGGGGCTTTCCGGGGGCATCACACCGGAGTTGTCAGGGATCGGCAAGCTTCTGATCATTTTCACCATGTTTGCCGGTCGGGTGGGCCCTTTGACCGTGGTGGTGGCCCTGGCCCACCGCACTCAAAAAATCGAACCTCTGCGTTACCCGGAGGATAAAATAAGCATAGGATAGGTGATGGATGATATGAAAAAGCAATTTGTAATCATCGGCAGCGGCCGTTTCGGCAGCAGCGTCGCCATCAAGCTGACAGAGCTTGGCGGCGAGGTACTGGTGGTGGACAACAATGAAAGTACCGTACAAAAACTGGCGGAGCAGGTGACCTATGCGGTACAGGCGGACGCCACCGACGAGCATGCCCTCAAATCCCTGGGCATCGGCAATTTCGACGTGGCCATCATCACCATCGGAGGGGATATCCAGGCCTCCATCCTGATCACCCTGATGGTGAAGGAGCTCGGGGTCAGGCATATCGTCGCCAAGGCCCAGAGTGATCTTCACGCCAAGGTCCTCTACCGGATCGGTGCGGACCGGGTGGTTTTTCCTGAGAGGGACATGGGAATCCGGGTGGCGAAAAATCTGGTTTCAGAGAATCTCATTGATTTCATCGACCTGTCTTCAGAGTACAGCATCATTGAAATCAAGGCCCTGGAAAACTGGGTGGGAAAAAGCCTGAAGGAACTCGACATGCGGGCCAAATACGGCATCAACGTCATTGCCATCAAAAGCGGCCTGGACCTCAATATTTCCGCTCATCCCGACCATAAGATCCAATCAGGGGACATTCTGGTGGTGATCGGACACAACGAGGACCTTGAAACCATCGAGACCAAGGAAGGAAAGCGATGAAGGAAGTCCGGTCCAGAAACAACAGCGTCTTCAAGGAACTGAAGGCCCTGGGCAGAAGAAAGACCCGGGAAAGTACCGGGTGTTTCATCGTCGAGGGAAGACGCTTCGTGGCGGAGGCCGGCAGGTATCCGGACCGGATGGTCTACCTGGTGAGGTCCACGGCTTATGAAGGTGAAATTCCCGCCTCCGAGGCCGGGACGATTCTGCTCGAGGAGTCTCTTTTCAAGGAAGTCTCCGACACCGTCCATTCCCAGGGGATCCTTGCGGTGGTGAGGAAGCCTCCCGAGGTGCCCTTTGATGAGGATGAACCGGTCCTCTTTCTCGATACCCTCCAGGACCCCGGCAATCTGGGCACCATCATCAGAAGCGCCGTGGCTGCGGGGGTCGGGCAGATCGCCCTGAGAAGGGGATCCGTGGACTTGTACAGCCCCAAGGTGGTCCGGTCCAGTGCCGGTGGCATTTTTCATATGAAGGCCCGGACCATCCCGGAGGGAAGTGATTTCATCGAGACCCTCAAGGCGGGGGGGTACAGGATTTTCGGCGCCGCCGCCGATGGGGCCAGGGCCTTTGACGAGGTGGTCTATCCCAGGCGCAGCCTCATCATCATCGGCAACGAGGGCAGGGGCATCGATCCTGAAATTCTCAAAATTCTAGATGAACGGATCAGAATCCCCATGGTGGCGGGGACGGAATCCCTCAACGCCTCCGTGGCGGCGGGAATCATTCTCTATGAAGTGGGCAGACAGCTGAAGAATTATTTGTGATGGGTTTTATCTTGTGCTATAATCATACTTGAAATGCGAAGAAGGAGCACCAGTAGCAATTCGATGGGACTCGACCATAGAGAGGAAAACCCTGGGCTGAAAGTTTTCCTGAGTGGCGAATTGTGAAATTTCACTCCGGAGCAGTCTTTTTGAAACTTGTGAGTAGGAAAGACCGGCTAAGGGACCGTTATCCCCGATTAACGAGTGGTCAGTGATGACAATTTGGGTGGTACCGCGGAGAAAATCTTCGTCCCTTTCATGAGGGATGAGGATTTATTTTTTTTAGGAAGGGGTCATGGACATGGAAGACAAACTGAAGGCAATCGTCACAGAGGCTGAAACCGCCATTGAATCCGTTGAAAGCAGCAGGGAGCTTGATGATTTCAGGGTGCATTTTCTCGGGAAAAAAGGCATCCTGAAGGAACTCATGAAGGGAATGGGCCGGCTATCGGTGGAGGAGCGTCCCCTCATCGGGAAGCTGGGGAACGAGGCGACCCAGCGCATAGAGTCCCTCATTTCACAAAGAAGGGACTGGATTCGAGGCCGGGAGCTCGAAGACCGCCTCAGCTCGGAGGCCCTGGATATCACCATGCCCGGGGAAATCTTTGAAAAGGGACATCTGCATCCCCTCAATCTGGTCCTCGATGAAATCAAGGGCATTTTCATCGGCATGGGGTATAAAATCGCCGAGGGACCCGAGGTGGACACCGTCTACAACAATTTCGACGCCCTGAATTCTCCCAAGGACCATCCCTCGCGGAGTCTTTCGGATACCTTCTACATCACCGAGGACCTGCTTCTGAGGACCCAGACCTCACCGGTGCAGGTCAGGACCATGATGGCCAACGACCCTCCCATCAAGGTGATTTCACCGGGGAGATGCTTCAGGTACGATGAACTCGACGCCACCCATTCCCCCATGTTCCATCAGATCGAGGGACTGGTCGTGGATGAGCATATCACCATGGCGGACTTGAAGGGAACCCTGGACCTATTCGCCAAGCGTCTCTTCGGAGAAGCCACCCAGACCAAGTTCAGACCCCACTATTTCCCCTTCACGGAGCCTAGTGCCGAGGTGGATGTCAGCTGTTTCAAATGCGGCGGGGAAGGCTGCCGCTTCTGTTCCTACAGTGGATGGATCGAGATCCTGGGCTGCGGGATGGTCCATCCCCATGTCCTGGAGGAATGCGGCATCGATTCTGAAAAGTACTCCGGATTCGCCTTTGGCATGGGCCTGGACCGGATCACCATGCTCAAGCATGAGATTGACGATATCCGGCTCTTTTTTGAAAACGACATCCGGTTCATCAAACAATTCTAGGAGAGGAGGCAGATCATGAAAGTACCTGTGAAGTGGCTGAACGAGCACGTCAAAATAGATGATATTCCCATCAAGACCCTGGAGGAAGGCCTGATCATGTCGGGCTCCAATACCGAGGGAATCCGGGATTTCAGTCGGGACAACACCGAGATCGTGGTGGGGAGGGTGCTGGCCCAGGAGAAGCACCCCGACGCCGATAAACTTTTCGTCCTCAAGGTGGATATCGGGGATGAAAGGGTCCAGATCGTCACCGGCGCCAAAAATGTCAAGGTCGGGGACTTTGTTCCCGTGGCCAGGGTGGGGGCCAGACTCGCCAAGGGGCTGGTCATCAAAAAAAGCAAGCTCCGGGGGGAGGTCTCCGAGGGCATGCTGGTCTCCCTGGATGAACTGGGATTCACCAGAAGCGTGATTCCCAAGGTGTTTGACGACGGCATCTACATTCTACAAGGCAGTTATGAGCCGGGAACTCCTTTTTTTGAAGCGGTGGCCATCGGGGATCAGGTCATTGAATTTGAAATCACCCCCAACCGGGCCGATTGTCTGTGCATCGAGGGGATGGCCCGGGAGACCCAGGCGACCTTCGGCCGACAGCGCAGGGCCGTGAAGGTTCCCCAGGGCTTCTCCGGGGACGAGGTCGGAAAATTCATCGATGTCTCGGTGCTGGACCGGGACCTGTGCCCGAGATATGCCGGTTTTGTCATCAGAAACGCCAATATCGAGCCCTCTCCCCAGTGGATGCAGGTCAGACTGATGCTTGCCGGCGTCAGACCCATCAACAATATCGTGGATGTGACCAACTATGTGATGCTGGAAATCGGCAATCCCATCCATCCCTTCGATCTGGACCAGGTGGATGAAGGCAGGATCATCGTTCGAAGGGCCGAGGCGGATGAAGTCATCACCACCCTGGACTCTGTGAAACGCAGCCTGACCACTGAGGACCTGGTGATCGCCAGTCCCAGACGCGCCATCGGCCTGGCGGGCATCATGGGAGGGGAAAACACCGAGATCACTTCTGAGACCAGGAATATTTTCGTGGAGGTGGCCTCCTTCAACAAGACTGCTTTGAGATTGAGTTCCAAGTCCCTGGGACTGAGAACCGAGGCCTCGGCCCGGTTTGAAAAGGGCATCGATCCCAGCCGGGTCGCCAAGGCGATCCAGCGTCTTCTGGAGCTTTATCAGGAAATGAACGTGGGAGAACTGGTCAAGGGGGTGGTGGACGTCTACCCCGAACCCCAGATCCAGCGGCGGGTGACCTTGACCCGCAGGGAAGTCAAAAGGATCCTCGGCATCGACCCCACCGTACCGGAAATGATAAAAATGCTGGAGGGTCTTGAATTCCAGCTGGTGGAAGGGGATGACCTTTCCCTGACGGTGGCGGTTCCCCCCTGTCGCCTCGATGTGGTCAAGGAAATCGACCTGGTGGAGGAGATCGCCAGAATCTACGGCTATGACCGGATTCCCTCGACGATTCCCGGCGGGACCCTTTACGGCGAATTTTCACCAAAGCAGCGGATTGAAAACCGGGTCAAGAGACTGCTGGTGGCCAAGGGCCTGGTGGAAATCGCCACCTATTCCTTTGTTTCACCTTCTACGGTCAAAAAAATCAAGCGGGAAAAGGATCCCGCAATCAGCCGGATGGTCAAGCTGATCAACCCCCTGGGAGAGGAATACAGTGTCATGAGGACCACCCTGGTCCCCAATCTCCTGGAGGTTCTGGTAAGGAACCACAATTACGGAGCTCCTAAAATGATGGCCTTCGAGATGGGGAACACCTTCATGCCGAAATCCCTTCCAGTTAAAGACCTGCCCGATGAAAAAATCTCCCTGGTCATGGGGGGCTTCGGCGAAGGCGTGGGTTTCTTCACCCTGAAGGGCCTGGTGACCCTCTTGCTGGAGGACCTCGGGATTCACGGGGTGCGTTTCGTCAAGGCCCCGAAAATCGACACCTACCACCCGGGGCGGTCTGCGACCATTCTTTGGGGGGAGACCAGCCTGGGATATATGGGAGAATTCCATCCCGAGGTTCTGGAAAACTTTGAGGCCAATACCCGGATCACCGGGGTGGAGCTTGATTTCGAGGCCCTGATGGCGGCTTCAAACCTGACGAGAATTTACAATCCGGTATCCCGATTCCCTGCGATTGAGCGGGATATCGCCCTCTTGGTGGCGGAAACCGTGACCAATGAGGAAATTATTGATATAATTGAAAAAAATGGTGGCAATGATCTGGTCCAGGTCAAGCTCTTTGATATTTACCGGGGTGACCAGATTCAGGCGGGTTTCAAGAGCGTGGCCTACAACATGGTCTTCAGGGCCAAGGAGGACACCTTGACCTATGAGGCGGTTCAAAAGCCCTATGACAAGATTCTTGAGGCTCTGGAAAAGGAACTGGGAGCATTGCGCCGCTAGATACGGGAGGGATCGCAGTGATACAGAGAAAGCTCAAAATCGTCATCGACGGAAACACCTATACCGTGAACACCGATGAGGATGAACTGAAGGTGACCAGAACCGCCGAGCGCGTGGATGAGCGGATCCGAACCATCAGAAAAAAGGCCCCCGGACTCACCGCCACCATGGGTGCGGTCCTTGCTGCGCTGCAGATTGCTCATGAGCAGGCACATCAGAAGGCTGAGGACCACACCGGGGTTCTCGAAACCCTGCAGGAAACGGTGAGGCATCAAAGGGTTGAAATCGACGGCCTTCGAAACCACACCGGGGAATTGAAGGCCCAGATCGCCGCCCTGCGTGAGGAGAACGCCAGGCAGGAGCAGCAGATTCAAGAGGCCTCGGAGGGGGAATCCCCCCTGGAGCAACTGGCCTTTGACGGTCTGGATGAGGCGGATTCCGTCAAGCGGCTGGAAGATCTGCTGGAGGAAGCCAACGAAAAGATCTTTTATCTCCAGAGAAAAATGACCGACAAGGAAGAGGAACTGCAGGCAGCGAAAACGGAACTGGAAAACTTCATCAACGAATTTGAAAACCGATGAGGCTGAATTGAACCCAGGGGGTGGTGGGAGACACCATCCCTTTTGAATGAATCGTCACAGAAAGGCTGTTGAAGATGGACAGAGATTTGCGTGTTTTGGAATTTGACAAGGTGGTGCAGCGCATTGCCGACAAGACCCAGTCCGCCCTGGGTCGGGAAATGGTGATGGGGCTCAGGCCCACCCGGGATTCCGGGGAGATTCTCTACCAGCAGGACCTGCTCGCGGAGATGGTTTCGGTTTTGATGGAAAAGGGGGAATTCCCCTTTGGTCCCCTTCACGACCTCAGGGGAGAAATCAAGCGGGCCCAGATCGGTTCCGTGCTGTCCCCGGGGCAGCTCCTTGCCGTGGGGGACAGCCTCAGAACCACCCGGAGGGTCCACGCTTTCATCAACAATCTCCCGGATTCCGGTGAAAAATACCCGAAAATCTCCCGGATGGGAGAGGTGCTCAGACCCCACAGAGAGATAGAAGAGGCCATCGCCCACGCCATCCTGGGGCCGGACCAGATTGCCGACGATGCCAGCCACGAACTGAGGGTCATCCGAAGGACCATGGAAAAAAAGCAGGCGGCGATCCGGGAGAAACTTGAATCCTATACCCGGGGATCCCAGGCTTCAAAATATCTCCAGGAGGCCATTGTGACCATTCGCAACGGCCGGTTCGTCATTCCGGTGAAGGCGGAGCACAAGGGCAGTGTCAAGGGCATGGTCCACGACCAGTCCGCCTCGGGGGCGACGGTCTACATCGAGCCCATGGCCATCGTGGAGCTCAACAACGCCCTGAACCAGCTGAAAAACGACGAGGCCAGGGAGATCGAAAGGATTCTGACCCTGCTCACTGACCTGGTGGCATCAGAGGCCTACAGCATTCTGAAAAACCTCGAGATGCTGACAGCCTTCGACGCCCTCCTGGCCAAGGGAAAGTACACTCTGGAGATTTCCGCCATCCAGCCGACCCTCTCTGAAAAGGGACGCTTGAAAATCGTCAAGGGCCGCCATCCCCTCCTGGACCCTTCGGCAGTGGTTCCCCTGGATATCGCCATCGGGGAAAACTATCAGTCCCTGATCGTCACGGGACCCAACACCGGGGGCAAGACCGTGACCTTGAAGACCGTGGGACTCCTCAGTCTGATGTATCAGTCAGGGCTCCATGTCCCGGCGAGATACGGGACGGTCTTTCCTATTTTTGACAAGGTCTACGCCGATATCGGGGATGAACAGAGCATCGAGCAGTCCCTCAGCACCTTTTCGGGACATATGACCAATATCGTCAAGATCATGGACCAGGCCACCGGGGACTCCCTGGTCCTCCTCGATGAGCTCGGGGCGGGGACCGATCCCCTGGAGGGAGCGGCCCTGGCCATGGCTCTTCTGGACAGTTTTTATCACAAGGGGGCCATGACCCTGGCCACCACCCATTACTCGGAATTGAAAAACTACGCCCTTTCCACGGAGGGCTTCGAGAATGCCTCGGTGGAATTCGACCTGAAAACCCTTGCTCCCACCTATCGGCTGATCATCGGGATTCCAGGGAAGTCCAACGCCTTTGAGATTTCAAAAAAACTCGGCCTTGAGGAGACCATCGTTTCAAAGGCCAAGGACCTGCTTGAGCATCACAGCATAGAATTCGAAGAGATTCTCGAGAAGATCACGAGGAATCTCAGAGAGTCCGAGGAGGAGAGGACGGCGGCCATGGCCTTGAAAATCGAGGCCCAGAAACTCTCTGAAAAATTGAACCGTCGCAGTCAGGACCTTGATGAGAAGCGGGACAAGGTGGTGCGGCAGGCCAGGGAGGAGGCCAAGATCATCCTCACCAGGGCCAAAAGGGAATCCGAGGAGGTCATCAAGGAGCTCCGGGGCATCACCATTTCTTCCAAGGAGGACAACCAGAGGATCGAGGCCCTCAGGAACCGGTTGAAGGATGAAATCGGCGCTTCCAGCCAGGTGAAGCTCAGAAGAGAGGACGACTCCGAACCCTTGAAGAGCGTCAGGCTGGGCCAGACCGTGAGGATTCTGTCCCTGGACACCACGGGGGAGGTCATGTCTCCCGTGGACAAGAAGGGGGAGGTGACGGTCCAGGCGGGCATCATGAGCATGAAGGTCCCCCTGGCGGATCTGAGACAGAGTTTCGAGAAGGAGAAAAAGGAACAGTTTCTGAAACGCCAATACACCGCCACCGCCGCCCTGGAGACCGGGCGGGAGATCGATCTCAGAGGCATGAACCTGGACGAAGCCGTCATGGCGGTGGACAAGTACCTGGACGACGCCTACATGGCCAGGCTCGAGGAGGTTCAAATCATCCACGGCAAGGGGACGGGGGTCCTGAGACAGGGCATGAAGGACTTTCTGAGGAATCACCGCCATGTGAAAAGCCAGAGGGACGGCAAATACAATGAAGGCGGCATCGGGGTCACGGTGGTGGTGTTGAAATGAGGTATCTGGTCAGCAGCTGCCTCCTGGGCGTCAATTGCAAGTATGACGGCGGCAACAACTACCATCAGGCCGTGGTGGATTTTCTCAAGGACAAGGACTATGTGCCGGTCTGTCCGGAACAGCTCGGAGGCCTGTCAACCCCTAGAGAACCCTCGGAAATCATTGGTGACCAGGTGGTCACCCAAGGCGGCGGCAGGGTCACCGAGGCCTTTGAAAGGGGCGGGGAGGAGACCCTCAAACTGGCCAGGCTGTCAGGCTGCACCCGGGGGATTCTGAAGGAAAACAGTCCCTCCTGCGGGGTGACCACCCGCTATGACGGCACCTTTTCCCATCAAAAAATCCCGGGGCAGGGAATCACCGCCAGGATTCTGAGGGAGGCCGGTCTGGACCTCTGTTCTGAAATGGACCTCTTGGAATGAGGGGGTCCTTTTTCACCGCACTTCGAAGGCGTTGAAAAGATCCGTCAAGGCCTTGCTTTCCGGGATTTTCTCCACCCCTTCCCCGATGGTGAGGTAGGCCTCTTCATAGGACTCCCTGGTGATCAGGTAAAGGGTTTTTGAGTAATAGTAGTCCTCGGAATCCCGATAGTCCACGATCCTCATCCCGAAGGCGAAGACCAGAAGGGCGATGCCCAGGGTGGCCAGGAGTCTTTGATTGATCTTGAAACCGGGAATCCTGCGGCCGATGAGAAAGCTGATCAGGATGCCGCCGATGAGACCGAACAGGTGGCCGGCATTGTCGATGTTGGGATTGGCGAAGCCGTAGATGATGTTGATGGCGATGAGGAAGAGAAAGTCGTTGCCGAAGAATCGCCGGTAGCTTTCCTTGTTGTAGATGAAAAGAAAGATATGGGCTCCGAGGAGTCCGAAGATGCCGCCGGAGGCGCCTGCAGAGACATAGGTGTTGCTGATGAAGCTACCCATGGTGGCCAGGATGCCGGAGCCGAAATAGAGGATCAGGAATTTCTTTTTTCCCAGAAGGGCTTCAATCTGATTGCCGATGATGTAAAGGGCGAAGGTATTGAAGATCAGATGGTAGAGGGTCACATGGAGAAACATCGGCGTCAGCAGTCGGAAGAGCTGGAGATCGGCGATGCTGAAGTTGGATTTGGCGCCCCAGCCGATAAGGGTATAGGTGGAGACGGAGGGGTCAAGACTGAAAATGATTGCAAAAATCGCCACATTGACGATGGCCAGGATATTGGCGACGGATCGATTCGATTTCACGGGATCACCTTGTATAACGAACGCGGGGTGGACCCCGGTCATTACCCTTTCTGTGTGATGGGTGCATCGACCCCCCGAGGCGGGGCGGGGTCGTCTTCTGATTATTATAATTCTTATTGCGCCATCTTGAAAGTGAAAATTTAATATGCTAGAATTGCAATAACAAATTGAACTAGTGCTCCTGTAACATAATATTTCGTTCATGCGAAAGATAATGCGGCCAACTCTGCCAGAAAAGCTTCGTGCGGGGTCTGGTAACCCAGGACCTTTCTGGGAAGACTATTGCACCATTGTTGGATTCGCTCCAAGGAGGCGGCGCTGTAGTCAGAAAGGCTTTTCCCTTTGGGAATGAAGCGACGAATCAAACCATTGTGCACCTCGTTGGTGCCTCGCTCTCCGGAGCGGTACGGGTGGGCAAAGTATACCTTGGGACCCAAGCGCTCTTCAAGCAGCGCCAGATCCGAGAATTCAGAACCATTGTCTGCCGTGATGCTTATGAACACAACCGGGAACAGACCTCCTGCTGTCCGGGCCAGATCCTGCAATGAGTCCATGACCGCTTCGGCGGATTTTTCAGGAAGCTTGCGGATGATCTTTTCCCGAGTCTTGCGTTCTGTCAGGGTGAGCAACACCGCTTCTCCCTTGGTTTTCATGCCGATCACCGTGTCGATTTCCCAGTGGCCGAATTCAGTTCGGTCATTCACCTGGCAAGGCCGTTCTTCGATGCTGGTGCCCAGAATCCGCTTGTTTCTGCGGATACCCGATGATCGGGTCTTACGCCTGACCTTGAGGGGAAGATCGATGTTCCGGATGGGCAACAGGCCCTGTTCCACGTAGTTGTACAGGGTTTTGGTGCAGACCATCTCGTCAGCGAGGAACAACTTTTTTGTCTTCGCTTGTCCCACAACGGCATCGAGCGAATGCTTCTTGGATCGCACCCGACTGACCACATGGTTGATGAAGCGTTCGCACTGTAGAATCTTGTAGCGAGGACAGCAGCTCTTCTTGCTGCGCTCGTAGGCCCTCTGCCCGGAGTCAGGGTAGTAGATCATCACATGCTTCTTGTCTTTGATTTGCTCGACTGTACCGCGAGCGAGTTCGTTGCGTATTGTGTTCTGTGCGCGGCCCAGAATTTTGGCGATGGCATAAGCGGTACGTCCCTGGTCGTACAGAAGTTTGATCTGCCCGCGCTCATAGGGACTCAGGTGTTTATTCTTTCTCGTTAAGGGTGTATCATGAGGGTATTCCATAGTGTGCACCTACCTGTAATTGTTTAGTTTTTTCGTCGAAACAATTATATTACAGTTAGAGCCACTATGGATTTCTATTTAGTTCAATTTGATTTTACAATTCAGCCTCGCGAAAGACAAAGGGTAGTCGAAACAGAGCTAGAGTTCGCCTAAGGGTTGCAAAGATGCATGAGAAGATTTCCAACCAACGTCGTGATTTTCTACAAAAGGTCAGTACTCAGATCATTCGCGAAAACCAAGCGATAGTGATCGAGGACCTAAGGGTGAAGAACATGATGAAGCATCATAAGTCAGCCAAAGCAATATCCGAAGTCTCATGGAGTACATTCAGAGAAATGTTGGCGTACAAGTCTCAGTGGTATGGTAGAGAACTCGTGATCGCCCCTGCCAACTATGCTAGTTCCCAACTGTGTTCAGAATGTGGCTACAAGAACCCCGAGGTAAAGAACTTAGCCCTTCGGGAATGGACATGCCCTCAGTGTGGCATAGTCCACGATAGAGATATCAATGCGGCTAAAAACCTACTGAAACTAGCTATATAGTTTTGGTACTATCGAGGTCGGTGCGACCTTATGAGCCTGGGTAAACTTGTTCCGTTAGGGATATTGACCAGGAAGCTCCCACTTCTACAAGTGGGGGTAGTTCACTATGATAAACTGACAGGGATATTGACACACGCCGAGGACGAAGGAAAATCACGGTGATGGACAAGGTCGCAAGCGAGTCGGGGACTGGTGGGAGCCCGGTGGATCTGAAACCGTGAAAAGAGCCTTTTGAGGCGGAGGGGTTCCCTCCCGTATCGGGGAAACAAGTGGGTGAAAACTAAGAAGAGTGGTACCGCGGATATTCATTCGTCTCTTATAGCAGATAAGGGGCATTTTTTATTTAAAATCAAAGGAGGAATCAGGATGATGGATTTCAAGGCAGTTGCGGCTCAAATGATGCAGGCGGGAATCAAGGATTCAGATGAAGGGGAGATCTATGGCAATTTTGAGATTCCGAAATATTCTCAAATGGGGGATCTGGCTTTTCCCTGCTTCAAACTGGCCAAGGCCTTCAAGAAAAGCCCCAGAATCATCGCCGAGGAACTGGTTGAAAATCTTCAGGAGTCCCCTTACTTTGAAAGGATTGAAGCCGAGGGGGGCTATGTGAATTTCACCATCGACAAGGCCCTCCTGGCCGAGGAGACCCTGGGAGAGATTCTTGCAGGGGGGGATCGCTACGGCACCTCCGATATCGGAAAAAACCAGAAGGTGATCGTGGAGTTTTCCTCGACCAACATCGCCAAGCCCTTCCATATCGGCCATATCCGGTCCACCATGATCGGCAATTCCCTCTACCGCATCCATCAATTCCTGGGTTATGACACCGTAGGCATCAACCATCTCGGGGACTACGGCACCCAGTTCGGAAAGCTGATCGTGGCCTTCAAGCTCTGGGGTTCGAAGGCGGTGGTGGAACAGGATCCCATTCCCGAACTCCTCAAGCTTTATGTGAGATTCCACGAAGAGGCCGAAACCCGTCCCGAGATGGAGGACGAGGCCAGGATGTGGTTTCTGAAACTGGAGCAAAAAGATCCCGAGGCCTTCCAACTCTGGCAGTGGATCAAGGAGGAATCCCTCAAGGAATTCAACCGGGTCTACACCATGCTGGATGTCCACTTCGATTCCTATGCCGGTGAGAGTTTCTATTCCGACATGATGCCCGGGGTCCTGGACCGGCTCCGGGAGTCCGGGGTTCTCAAAAAGGACCAGGGAGCGGAGATCGTGGATCTTTCCGACTACGGCATGCCGCCGGCCCTGGTCACCAAAAAGGACGGGTCCACCCTGTATATCACCCGGGACATCACCGCGGCCATCTACCGCAAGGAGCATTATGACTTCGTCAAGAATCTCTATGTGGTGGGTGCCCAGCAGCAGCTGCATTTCAAGCAGTGGATGAAGATCATCGAGCTCATGGGCTATGACTGGGCCAAGGACTGCGTCCATGTGGAGTTCGGCACCGTGGCCCTGGAGGAGGGATCCCTCTCCACCCGTCGCGGCAACATCGTGTTCCTGGAGGATGTCCTCAACAAGGCCGTGGAGAAAACCAGGGAAATCATTGAAGCCAAGAATCCCGATCTGGAAAACAAGGACCAGGTGGCCAGGGATGTGGGAATCGGCGCCGTGGTGTTCCAGGAGCTCAGCAACAGCCGGATCAAGGATTACACCTTCAGCTGGGAGAAGACCCTCAGCTTTGAAGGGGAGACGGGTCCCTATGTCCAGTACACCCATGCCAGGGCCTGCTCCGTCTTGAGGAAGGCCGGAGAGCTTTCTGACGGGCCGGTGGACTACGGCCTGCTCAAGGATGAAAGAAGCGCCGAGGTCATCCGCCTCTTGAGCCAGTTTCCCCAGCGGGTGGCCATGGCGGCGGCCAAGTACGAGCCCTCCCTGATCAGCCGTTTCGTGGTGGATCTGGCCCAGGAATTCAACCGCTTCTATCATGACAACCCTATTCTGAGTGAGGATGAAGCCCTGACCCGGGCCAGGGTCGGCCTGGTGAGGGCGGTGCGACAGACCCTCTCCAACGGACTCTATCTGGTGGGCATCAAGGCGCCTGAGAAAATGTAATCAAAAAGGCTTTTCCTGAGAATCTCTCCGGAAAAGCCTTCCTTATCTATCGGGTCAGTTCTTTGATTGTTCCTCGTATTCGAGGTTTTCACTGAGTACGTCGGGTTCCTTCTTGAAGTAGACCCGTTCAGAACCGGCCTTGATCTTCTTGATGATATCGAGTAAAAGGTGAATCTCGTTGTCAAGAATTTCGAGGTCTTCCTTTTTGATATTGTAGTAGAGGTAGAGGTCCTCGAACAAACGGACCATCTTGGCGATATTGTAATCGATTTCGATGAATTTGGAGAAGTTGTGGGAACGCATGGCATTCCTGAACTGCTCGGTGTCCACCTTGATGACGTCCACGACCTCCTCCTCGGACTGGTACTCACCCACCGGCATGGCATAGGGCTTGATTCTCTCCAGAAAGAAGGAATTGTCTTCGTTGAGATGGTAGATGTAGGTGATGTTGGTGCCTTCGATATTGAATTTCACCAGGGACATGACCCCCTGGATATCAATGATGGTGGCACCGAGCTTTTTGAGTTCGTCTTTGCATATTTCGTGACGGATCAGTCTCGAGGACATGATGGCCATAAGTATCCCTCCTGTTCTATTCAAGTCAATTATAGCATAAATATGATATAATGATGTAAAAAATGTGGGGGCATGGAATGAAAATTATTCTCATTGGACTCAATTCAAAGTTCATTCACAATAATCTGGCCATTGAAAACCTCCTGGCCTACAATAAGGGGATTCCTGGGGCGGAATTCGAGATTCTCTCCTTCACCATCAACCAGTCCAAGGAGGAGATTCTCAAGGGAATTGCGACCCGGAACCCTGATATTGCAGGGTTTTCAGCCTATATCTGGAACATTGGAATGATCCTGGATATCGTGACGAATCTGAAGAAAATCAGGCCCGGTCTGAGGATCGTCCTGGGGGGTCCCGAGGTCAGCTACGACCCGGAATTCCTGCTGGAAAACCACCCCGAAATCGACTATGTCATCGCCGGAGAAGGGGAAAGCGCCCTGGGGGAGTTAACAAAGAATTTACTCAAGGGCAACACCGCTCCGGCCATCGACGGGGTCTATTTCAGAGGGGAAGGGGGGATCCAGGGCCGGGGCATGGGGGTCAGGGTCCCTCTTGATGAGATTCCCACGATTTTCGACGGCAAGGATGCCGCCACCCATATCGTCTACTACGAGTCCTCGAGGGGGTGTCCCTACAATTGCTCCTACTGCCTCTCCTCCACCACCCGGGGTCTGAGAGGGAGGTCCCTGGACCAGGTCCTCGAGGATTTGAGCCGTTTCATCGAACTTGGGGTCCCCCTGGTCAAATTCATCGACCGCACCTTCAACGCCGACCACCACCGCAGCCGGCGGATTCTTGATTTCATTGTGAAGACTTCCAGGGGCAGGACCACCTTTCATTTCGAAATCGCCCCGAATCTCTTGACTCCGGAATGGCTCGCGGTGCTCAGGAGCGCTCCCGCCGGGCTTTTCCAGGTGGAAATCGGCATCCAGTCGGTCCATGAGAGGGTCCTCAGGGCCGTCAACCGTCCCATGACCTTCGAGAGCATCGAAAATAAACTCCAGGAAATCTGCGCCCTGGAAAACGTCCACACCCATGTGGACCTGATTGCGGGACTCCCCTACAGCAGCCTGGAGGACTTTCTCAAGTCCTTTGACAAGGTCTACGCCCTGGGGGCGGACCAGTTCCAGCTGGGTTTTCTCAAGCTTCTCAAGGGCTCACGGTTGAGAAATGAAGCCCCGGACATGGGCTACCGCTATGACGACAAGCCCCCCTACGGGATTCTGATGAACCGGTGGCTTTCCTATGAGGATTTGCTGGTTCTCACAGGCATGGAGGCCCTGATGGAGGTTTACGCCAATTCCGGCCATTTCACCAGTTCCCTGGCCTTTGTGCTGGACAGCTATGACCGGCCCAGTGACTTTTTCATCGCTTTTGGAGACTTTTGTGAGGAGAGGGGCTATTTCAAGGAACCTCACCAGCTCATCCGCCGTTTTGAAATCCTCCATGAATTCCTGTCAGTGAGCGGCTTTGAGGAGCTGGACCGGGTGAAGGCTCTGATGAAGTTTGATTTTTACAAGAAACAGCGCCAGGCCCCGGGGGATTTCTTCTCCCGGGAGATTCCGGTGGACAAGGGAGCCCTCCATGATTTTCTCCACGATGAGAAGCGGGTGGCAAGATTCCTCCCCCAGTGCCTGGGCATGAGTCCCCGGGAAATCCTCAAGGCCCTGAAGATCGTCTCCTTTGATTACAACGTCTTTGAAAAGCCCTATCCCAGGGCTGACATCACCGGATTTTTTGACTACAAGAAGCAAATCTCTGGTATCATAGAAATAGGAGGAAATCATGAATCCCATCACTGACGCTCTTAAACTGGGGGAAAACGCCCTCAAAGAAACCCTGGCGCTTATTAAAAAGGTGCCCCATCTGATCTGGATTCCCATCATCCACTTGAGTGCCATGCTCCTGATTCTCCGCTTCCTTCCCCTCATGGGGCTTGGCATGATCAACAGCCTGGTGACGGGTCTGCTGATGGCGGGGATTCTTTCGAGCTATTTCTACCTGCTCCACCAGGGCATCTATTACAAACGCCTGAAATGGCAGGACGTCTTCCACGGCATCAGGGTCTACGCCCTGGAAATCTGGATCGCCCTTCTGGTGTTGAATCTGGCCGGCTATGCCATCAATCTGCTGGGTTTCAACCGGATTCCCCTGCCCGTGGCCAATCTCATGATGCTGGTCCTCTTCAATCCCCTGCCCGAGGTGATCTATCTCAGCGAATACGCCTACAACGATCTTTTCTTCTACAATTTCGCCTTTATCCGCAGGAACTTCATCCCCTGGTACACCCTCAACGCCCTGCTGCTGGTCCTTCTGGTCCCTGTGATGATCATCGGGGCCTCGGTTCCGGTGCTCTTCAATATTCTGATGGTGGTCTACCTGAGCTTTGCCATGATTTTCAGGGGTTTCCTCTTCAAGGTCCTCCACCGGACCAACTACCGCAAACGCGTATTCAGTCAATACAACCGATAGGAGGCACCCTCCATGCGCCGTGTTTATATCCATGCCAACCGCACCAAGAACAGCATCCGGGTCAAGGAAGAACTCATCGCCACCTTGAAGGCCCACGGCTTCATCCCCACCCGGGATCAGCCGGAGGTCATCGTGGTGGTGGGAGGTGACGGGACCATGCTGAGCGCCATTCGAAACTATGCGACTCTGGCGGTCCCCTTCGTCGGAATCAATACCGGCACCCTGGGATTCCTGCCCTCCATCGCCCCCAAGGATGTGACCCTGCTCATCGAGATTCTCAAGGGGAAGGAACTCAATGTCTTCGAGTACCCCCTCCTGGAGGTCCACTCCGAGACCATCCACGGTAAAGGGGTCACCAATTACGCCTTCAACGAGATCCTCATCAAGCACCAGCAGCCCAAGCTCATGGAAGCCCTGGTCTATTTCAACGACAAGCCCTTCAACTACTTCACCGGGGACGGCTTCATCCTCTCGACGCCGGCAGGGGCCACGGGCTATGCCATCTGGGCGGGGGGAGTGGCCATGCATTCCGATCTGGGGGTTTTCCAGATCACCCCCCTCAATCCCAACGACAACCGCATCAACCGTCCCATGAAGACCTCCATGATTCTCCCCCATGATACCGTGGTGGACTTCAAGATCATCAAGGCCAGGGACCGGGCGGTGATCGTGGCCTGCGACGGCCGCAATGTTTCCGATGACTACATTGCCAAAATCCACGTGCAGGCCTCGAAACTCAAGGTCAAGGTGCTTCGCCTGGAGGATTATGACTACTTTGAACTCTTCAGACAGAAAATCATCGACAAGAACATCTACCGTTATCTAAAATAAGGAGGTCATCATGATTCGTTTGGATTTTCTCAAGGATCATCTGGAGTCCCTGGGATTTCTGGAGCTCAAAAAGGACCTGAGATACACTGAAAAGCTGTTGCTGAAAAAGGAGATTCCTCTGCCCTTCAAGGTGGAGGTCATCAAGGAGAAACTATATGATTCTTTACCGGGTTTCAAGCAGGAGGAACTCATCGAGGGAATCATATTTTTATTGGGTCTGGACCCGGAATTCAAATTCACGGCGGCGTATCAAGACATCCTTCTGGCTCTTGACGAGAAGATTCTTCCCATCATCTCCGAAGGACTGCTGGAGAATCTCGACGAGGAAAACCAGGAAGAGACCCTGATCAAGCTGGTGGGGGTCACCCGTCTCGGCTTCGCCCCCCGGATGCTGAAAATTCAAATCGGCAGAATCGCCCTGGCCCTCGATGCCGGGAGGGAGACCAGGGACTTCATGAATCTGGCCCGGGATATTTTTGCGGATCTCATCAGGGAGGGAACCGATTCACCCCTGCCCTACTATTACATGGGCTTTTACTATTACAATACCGGGGCCTACACCAAGGCGAAAAAGGCCTGGCAGAAGAGCCTGGAAATGTCCCTTCCCGAGGCCTTCGACTCGGCACTCATCGAGATTTTTCCCGAACTTGAAAACAAGATCCAGTACGAGGAGGGCTACGACCTCATCCTCAAGGGCCGCTATCAGGAGGGGCTGGAAAAGCTCCTGCCCCTGAAGGAGAGCTATGACGACTGGTGGCATTATCTTTTCTTCATCGGTCTCGGCTACCGCATGCTGGAGGAGTATCCCAAGGCCATCCACTACTTCGAGAGAGCCCTGGCCCTGAGTCCCGACAACCTGGACATTCTCAATGAGCTGGGCATCAGCTTCACCATGGACCGGAACTTCGAGGAGGCGGGCAGGGTTTATCACCAGGCCCTGATTCTGGAGCCCTCCAATTCCGAGATACTCTGCAATATGGGGATTCTCGAGTACAGCAAGGGCAACGACGCTCTGGCCATGGAATTTTTTGAAAAGGCCAGGAGCATCAATCCCGCAGATGAAATCACCCTTCAATGGATCAACCACTTATTGAATTTTAACAATTGAATTTTTTTTTGAAATGGTTTAGAATAAAGAGAGATTCAACAAATTGTTGAAGGGCTATTAAAAAATTGAAAATTCGAAAGGGGGATTTTTGTTGATCAAAAGTTTCGAGGATTTGATGAGGGTCGCGAAGGACCAGAGGAGGATGCGGCTTGCCGTGGCGGCGGCCGAAGACCAGGAGGTGCTTCAGGCGGTCAAGGATGCCACCAAGGCAGGCATTGTCGTCCCTGTCCTGGTGGGAGACCTGGTAAAAATCAAAAAAACAGCTGAAGAGATCGACTTTGATCTTACAGCCTATCCTCTCATCGAGGCCAAGACCCTTGAAGAGGCTGCTCAAATCTCAGTTCGCATGGTCCATGATGGAGAAGCGGACTTTTTAATGAAGGGACTGATCGATACATCGGTCCTGCTCAAGGCGGTTCTAGACAAGACCTATGGTCTCAGGACCGATTCCCAGCTCAGCCATGTCATGATCTACGCTTCTGAGAACTACCACAAGCTGCTCTTTCTGACGGACGGAGGAATGAACATCACGCCGACGCTCGAGGAGAAGGTTCTGATCGTGAAGAATGCCGTGGACACCGCCAAGGCCCTGGGAATCGATACCGTCAAGGTGGCGGCCCTGGCCGCCAAGGAAAAGGTCAATCCCAAAATGCAGGCCACGGTGGACGCCCGGGCCCTGCAGGATCTTTGCCGGCAGGGGGGCTTCGGAGAAGGCGTCGTCCTGGAAGGCCCCCTGGCCCTGGACCTGGCCGTTTCGGCGAAGGCCGCCCAGGTGAAGGGTTTTGAAAGCGAGATTGCCGGGGATGCCGATATCCTTCTGGTACCCACCATCGAAATGGGCAACGGCATCGGCAAGGCCCTGACCTATCTGGCAAAAGCGGATTCCGCCGGAGTGATCATGGGGGCCAGGGTTCCCATCGTTCTGGTTTCCCGGGCGGATTCCTACGAAGCAAAGCTGTACTCCATTGCCCTGGGCAGTGTGGTGGCAGCCAATCTCTAGAGGAGAGTGATCAGTTTGAAGAAATTAATGACGGGGAACGAGGCGGTGGCCCGGGGCGCCTATGAAGCAGGCGTCACCTATGCATCGGCCTATCCCGGGACCCCCAGTACCGAGATTCTTGAGAATATCGGACCCTATAAAGAGGATATCATCGCGGAATGGGCCCCCAATGAAAAGGTCGCCCTCGAATCAGCCTTCGGCGCTTCCTTTGCCGGGGCAAGATCCCTGGCGGCCATGAAGCACGTCGGGGTCAACGTGGCGGCGGACGCCCTCATGACCATGGGCTATACCGGTGTCACCGGCGGTTTTGTCCTGGTGAGCGCCGATGATCCGGGATGTCATTCCTCTCAAAACGAGCAGGACAACCGGATCTTCGCGAAATTCGCCAAAATCGCCTGCATCGAGCCCAGTGATTCCCAGGAATCCAAGGATTTCATCAAGGAAGCCTATACAATCAGCGAGGCCTTCGATGTGGCGGTCATGTTCAGGATGACCACCAGGGTCTGTCACTCCAAGGGACTGGTGGCCTTTGAAGAGCGTGAAGAAAGGGAGATCATTCCCTATGAAAAGCAGGTGCAGAAGTTCATTGTCGCTCCGGCCCACGCTCAGAAACTCCATCCCTATGTGGAGGACAAGCTCAAAAGACTCGAGGCCTTCTCCAATGAAACCCCCCTCAACCGGGAGGAGTGGTATGGTGCTGAAATCGGCATCGTCACCTCAGGGGTGGCCTATACCTATGCCAAGGAAGTTTTCAAAGAGACCGCCAATTATCTGAAAATCGGGTTCTCCAATCCCCTGCCCATGGATAAAATCAGGGCCTTTTCCCAGAAGGTGAAGACCCTCTATGTGATTGAGGAACTGGAGCCCTTCATGGAGGACCAGATGAGGGCTGCGGGCATCGCCTGCATCGGCAAGGAAAAGATTCCCCTGGTGGGAGAACTCAGCCCCGATGTGATAGAAGCCGCCCTCCTCGGCAAGAAGTCCGACTTTCTCTCGGTGTCTCCCGATAAAATCGTGCCAAGGCCCCCGACCCTGTGTGCCGGCTGTCCTCACCGCGGCTTTTTCTACGGTCTGGGCAAAAAGAAAAATCTCGTGGTGACCGGGGATATCGGTTGCTATACCCTGGGTTTTGCAGAGCCTCTCAATGCCATTGATTCCGTCCACTGCATGGGGGCCAGCATCAGCATGGGCCACGGCGCCCAGAAGGCCTTCAAGAAGCACGGTGTTGAAAAACGGGTGGTTTCCGTCATCGGAGACTCCACCTTCCTCCACACCGGCATCAACTCCCTGCTGACTGTGGCCTACAACGGCGGCAACACCGTCAATGTGATTCTCGACAACCGGATCACCGCCATGACCGGCCACCAGGAAAACCCCGGAACCGGTTTCACCCTGCAGGGAGATCCGGCCAAGGAGGTCAACCTTGAAGACCTCGTCAAGGCCATCGGCATCGAGCATGTGAAAACCATCAATCCTCTGAAACTCAAGGAAGTGGATGCGGCCCTGGAAGAGGCCTTTGAATTCGACGGTCCGTCAGTGATCATCACCCGATGGCCCTGTGCCTTGAAACGTTATTCTGAAAAGGATATCGAGGAATTCGGACCCTTGGAGAACCAGTGCCAGGTGATCGAGGACAAGTGCAAGGGATGCCGCATCTGTACGAAAACCGGCTGTCCCGCCATCAGTTTCGACAATGACAAGAAAAAAGCCTTTATTGATCCCAACCAGTGCGTTGGCTGCATGGTCTGTCTGCAGTCCTGTCCCTTCAACGCCATAGAAAGGGTGGTGAAGTAAAATGGGTGAAACCAAGAACATTCTGCTTTCAGGAGTGGGAGGCCAGGGGATCATCCTGGCCAGCAAGATTCTCTCCACGGGCCTCATCAACGACGGATACGACGTCAAGATGTCAGAGGTCCACGGCATGGCACAGCGGGGAGGCAGCGTGACCACCCAGGTCCGTTATGGAGAAAAGGTGGACTCTCCCATTATCGGCAAGGGCCAGGCGGATATCCTGGTCTCCTTTGAAGTCATGGAGACCGGAAGATGGCTGGAGTTCGTCAAACCCACCGGCCAGGTCATCATCAACCAGTGGGAAATCGGTTCCGCCCCCATTCTTTCGGGGAAAGCCCTCTATCCCAAGGGGGTCGTCGAGGAGATCGCCTCCAAGATCGACCATACCACGGTGATCGATGCCGCGCAGCTGGCCAAGGATCTGGGAAATATCCGGACCATGAACGTGGTGATCGTGGGGGCCCTGATCAAGGCTCTGGGTCTGGAGAATCTGGACTGGGAAGAAGTCATCCGGTCCACGGTCAAGCCCAGGTTCGTCGACATCAACATTGAAGCCCTGAAAATCGGGATGGCACAAATCAAATGAAGCAAAGGCCGGTTCATCATCGAACCGGCCTTTTTTCAATCTCTTTTGATGGGGATATAGGGGATGATTTCCTTGGCGAGATTCTGGATGGGCATGGTCTGCAGCCAGACCTTTCCAGGACCGGTCAGGGTGGCCAGGAAAAGTCCTTCTCCGCCGAAGAGGACGTTCTTGAAGCCCTTCACCATCTCGATTTCGTAATTCACCGAGGGTTCGAGGAGGGCGATGTGGCCGGTATCCACTTTGAGGCGCTCTCCGGGGGCGAGCTGGTGCTCCACGGTTTCGCCGTCTATTTCAAAAAAGACCTGGCCGGGACCGGTGACCTTCTGAAGAATGAAGCCCTCTCCGCCGAAGAGTCCGGTTCCGAGTTTTTTCCTGAAATGCATCTCCAGGGTCACGCTCCGCTCCGCCACCAAAAAGGATTTTTTCTGACAGATCAGGCTTTCACCGGGGCCCAGGGCCACGGGAATGAGACTGCCCGGCATGGCGGTGGGGAAGGCGATGCCGGCATCGTCCTTTTCAGCGGTGTAGGTGGTCATGAAGAGGGATTCACCGGACAGCTTCCGGGTCAATCCGCCGAAGAGTCCTCCTTCAAGGTTGGTGGACATGGCCACCGAGTCGCTCATCCAGCCCATGCCTCCGGATTCGGTAAAGACCGCTTCACCCTTGGCGAGGGTCATGGTCACCACGGGCATGGTGCTGCCTTTGATTTCGTACTTCATAGATTCTGCCTCCTCTAACTCATTTGATTGGTTTCTACCCCTGGAAGACCAGAGAAAAACACTCAAATCCTCAATTTGACGACCTTGTATAAAATGACGAAAAAACATCAAGAAGTTTATTGGAAACTATTGCATTACAAGGAGTATTTGGTATAATGCATTTAATAAATATACATTTGGAGGTATAATAATGAACAAAAAGGTCGTACTTGCTTACTCTGGTGGATTAGATACTTCGGTTATTTTAAAATATCTGAAGGAAGAATATAGATACGACGTCATCGCGGTCTGTGTGGATGTGGGTCAAAAGGACAATTTTGAAGAGGTCGAGAAAAAGGCCTACGCCACCGGGGCTTCAAAGGTCTATATCGAGGATGTCAAGAAAGAGTTCGTGACGGATTATCTCTACAAGGCCATCAAATCCGGTGCCATCTACGAGGACGACTATCTGCTGGGAACCTCCTTCGCCCGTCCCCTGATCACCGAACGCCTGGTGGCCATCGCCCAGAAGGAAGGGGCCCAGGCCATCGCCCACGGCGCCACGGGAAAGGGCAATGACCAGGTGCGCTTCGAGGCCACCATCAAGGCCCTGGATCCCACCCTTAAAATCATCGCTCCCTGGCGGGAGTGGGACTTGAATTCCCGTGAGGTCCTGGTGGATTACGCCAAAAAGCACGGCATTCCGATTCCTGTGACCAAAAAGGATATTTATTCACGGGATGAGAACCTGTGGCACATTTCCCACGAGGGTGGGGAACTTGAGGATCCATGGAAGGTTTATCCTGAGAACGTCCTCAGATGGTCCGTCTCACCCCTGAAGGCGCCGGAAACTCCTGAGGAACTCACCATTGAATTTGAAGAGGGGATTCCCACCACCATCAACGGCGAGACCCATGATCCCGTGGAGATGGTCAAGCTCCTCAATGCCCTCGGGGGCAAACACGGGGTCGGCATCATCGATATCGTGGAGAACCGCCTGGTGGGGATGAAATCCCGGGGGGTTTATGAAACTCCGGCGGGGACCATTCTTTATGAAGCCCACCGCACTCTGGAAAAGCTCACCCTGGACCGCAGCACCCTGGCCTTTAAAAAGCAGGTGTCCCTCAAGTATGCGGACCTGGTTTATGACGGTCTCTGGCACACCCCCCTCCGGGAGGCGCTGGATGCCTTTGTGGACAGTACACAAAACGTCGTCACCGGCAAGGTCAAGGTTCAACTTTACAAGGGGAAATGCTATACTGTTGCGAGTGCATCGGAATACTCCCTCTATTCGGAAGAATTCGTCACCTTCGGGGCGGATGAAGTCTACAATCAGAAGGATGCCGAGGGCTTTATCAATATCTTCACCCTGCCTTTGAAGATTCGTGCAATCATGAAGGGCAAAAAAAAAATAGAGAATGATGGTGTGAAAGCGATATGAAATTATGGAGTGGACGATTCAAAGAGAATACCAGTGAATTGATGGATCGTTTCAACAGTTCGATTGGTGTGGATGCCAGGCTGTACCGGGAGGATATCGAGGGCAGCCTGATCCACAGTGAAATGCTCAAAAATATTGGCCTTTTGACCAACACTGAATTCCAAGAGATTCAGGAGGGTCTTAAGGCCATCCTCTTAGGGATTGAAAACGGTTCCCTCACCTTCGATCCCGAGGATGAGGACATCCACATGGCCGTGGAGAGACTGCTCAGCGAAAGAATCGGGGCGGCGGGCAAGAAGCTGCACACGGCCCGGTCCCGAAACGACCAGGTGGCCTTCGACCTGAGGTGGTATCTCAAAAAGGAGATATCGAAGACCAAGGAGCTGGTCCATGACCTGATGGGAGTACTCTATGAAAGAGCCCTGGAGGAAACCGGGACCCTCATGCCGGGATACACCCATTTGCAGCGGGCCCAGCCCATTCGTCTCGCCTTTTATCTCATGGCCTACTTCGAGATGTTCAAAAGAGATTTCAAGCGCCTGGACAACGCCTATGGCCTCATGGACGAACTGCCCCTGGGGGCCGGGGCCCTGGCCGGGACCAGCTATGAAACAGACCGGGAGTTCATCCGCAACCGGACGGGCTTTGAAAGGGTCATGGCCAATGCCATGGATGCGGTGAGTGACCGGGATTATCTGATTGAAAGCGCTTCGGTGCTTTCCATCGGCATGATGCACCTGAGCCGGCTTTCCGAGGAAATCATCAATTACAGCAGCAAGGAATTCGCCTTCTTCGAGGTTTCAGAAGCCTTTTCTACCGGGTCCAGCATCATGCCCCAGAAGAAGAACCCCGATGCCGCCGAGTTGATACGGGGGAAGACCGCCAGCGTCTACGGTCGTCTGGTGTCCCTCATGGTGATGATGAAGGGGCTGCCCCTGGCCTACAACAAGGATATGCAGGAGGACAAGAAACAGATTTTCGAAGCCCTGGCGGATTATCAGATCTCCCTTTCAGTCATGACCGGGATGATGGCTTCCATGGGATTCAATCGGGAAAACATGCTCAGAGCCACCTCGGAGGGCTACCTCAATGCCACGGACCTTGCGGACCATCTGGCGAAAAAGGGAATGCCCTTCAGAGAAGCCCACGACGTCGTGGGAAGACTGGTGGCCCACGGCATCAAAGAGGGTTGCGCCTTGGAAGAGATCGATCTGTCAGTGTTCAGGGAATTGATTCCCGGGGCGGATGAAGAGGTCTATGAAGTGCTGAAAATCGAAAACTGCGTCGAATCCAAAAGGTCCCGGGGATCGACCAATCTTGAATCGGTGCTTGACATGTTGAACAGGGCACAAGAATGGCTGGAGGCGGTAAAGTGAAAGGGTATCTGATATTGCAGGACGGCACGAAGTACCGGGGAACTCTTTTTGGTGCGACAAAGGTCCAGGCCGGCGAGGTGGTTTTCAACACCAGCATGACCGGCTATCAGGAGATCATGTCGGATCCGAGCTATTACAATCAGATTGTGGTGATGACCTATCCCCTCATCGGCAATTACGGCATCCATCACCACATCAACCAATCCAAGGGCCCTATCGTCAAGGGTTTTGTGGTCCGTGAATCCAGTGACATCTACACCCACTGGAACGGCGTAATGAGTCTCAATGATTATTTGAAAGCCAATGACATCATGGGACTCTCCGGAATCGATACCAGGGCACTGGTGAGAAAAATCAGGGATCAGGGGACCATGAAGGGCGTCATCGTGCCGGAGGATATTTCGTCTGAAGAAGCTCTCAGCCTTATGAATGCCGCGAAATTTCAAGATTATGTCAAGGCGGTGACCACTCCCCTTCCCTTCGATCTCTGGCCCCTGGGGGAACCGGTGGCCAAGGTGGCGGTCATGGATTTCGGCATCAAAAGAAATATCATCAGGGCACTTTTGAAGAGGAACGTGAGTCTGAGGGTTTTTCCCGCATTCACTCCCTTTGAAGAGATCAAAGCCTTCGCCCCTGATGGTATTTTTATGTCCAACGGTCCGGGAGATCCCGAGGAGATTCCCGGGGTGATCAAGGTGGTGGGCCAGGTGATCGAGGAGGAATTCCCCACCTTCGGGATTTGTCTGGGCCACCAGCTGATCGCCCTCAGTCTCGGCGGCAAGACCGTTCCCATGAAGTACGGGCATCGGGGGGGCAACCATCCGGTGAAGGACCTCAACCGGGACAAGATCGTCATTACCGCTCAGAACCACGGCTATGTGGTGACCCGGGAATCGATTGAAAAACTGCCGGTGGTGCTGACCCATGTCAATCTCAATGACCAGACCATCGAGGGTTTCAAGCATCGGACCAAGCCCCTCTTCAGCGTCCAGTATCACCCTGAAGCGTCTCCTGGACCTGACGATTCCGATTATCTCTTTGATGAATTTCTGCAAATGATCCTGACCAATAAAAAGGAGGCGACTCAGGATGAGAAATAAGAAGGTCCTCGTCATCGGTTCCGGACCCATTGTCATCGGCCAGGGGGCCGAATTCGACTATTCCGGGACCCAGGCCTGTCGCGTCCTGAAGGATGAAGGCTATACGGTGGTGCTGGTGAATTCCAATCCCGCCACCATCATGACGGACAAGGCCATCGCCGATGTGGTCTACTCCGAACCCCTGGAGCTGCCCTTCATCGAGCGGATCATCGCCATAGAAAGGCCCGGCAGCATTCTGGTGGGCATGGGGGGGCAGACCGCCCTCAACCTGGGCGTGGCCCTGGAAAAGGCCGGAGTCGTTGAGAAATACCAGCTGGAAGTCCTGGGGACCTCCTTGAGGAATGTCGAGATCGGTGAGGACCGAGACCTCTTCAAGGAACTCATGATGGCCATCGGCGAGCCCACCATTGAAAGCCACATCGCCAATACGCTGGAGGAAGCCAAGGCCGTGGCCAGGGGCATCGGCTATCCGGTGGTGGTGAGACCCGCCTACACCCTGGGCGGTTCCGGCGGCGGCATTGCCGAGGACGAAGCCACCCTGGTCGAGATTGCTGTCCGAGGCCTGAAATACTCCATGACCCAGCAGGTCCTCGTTGAAAAATCCATCAAGGGATGGAAGGAAATCGAATATGAAATGATGCGGGACGCCAAGGGCAACGCCATCGCGGTCTGCAACATGGAGAACCTCGATCCCGTGGGGATTCACACCGGGGACAGCATCGTCCTCGCCCCCTCCCAGACCCTCAGTGACAAGGAATACCACATGCTGAGGACCGCTTCCATCAAGATCGTCAACGCCCTGGACATCATCGGGGGCTGCAATGTCCAGCTGGCCCTGAACCAGACCAGCATGGACTACTATATCATCGAAGTCAATCCAAGGGTATCCCGGTCCTCCTCTCTGGCGTCGAAGGCGACGGGATATCCCATCGCCAAGGTGGCCACCAAAATCGCCCTGGGCTATGCCCTGGACGAAATTGAGAATGAAATCACGAAAAAGACCTTCGCCTGCTTCGAACCGGCCCTGGATTATTGCGTGGTGAAAATCCCCAAATGGCCCTTTGATAAATTCGACTACGCCGACAAGAACCTAGGCACCGCCATGAAGGCCACCGGGGAGGTCATGGCCATCGGAAACAACGTCGAGATGGCCCTCCTGAAGGCGGTCAGGTCCCTGGAGATCAACCAGTACAATCTGGCCTACAAACCCGCCAGGGAAATGCTTCTGGACGAATTGTTCCAGCGCATTACCTTGGGAGACACGGAAAGACTCTTCTACATCGCGGAGCTTTTCAGGCGACAGGTCAGCCTGGAGAAGGTGAACGCCCTCACCGCCATTGATTCCTATTATCTTTCAAAAATCAAGAATATCGTCATGATGGAGGAATCCATCAGAAACCGCATCGTGGATTACGTGGATCCGGAGTGGATCAGAACCCTCAAGAAGCGAGGATTCTCAGACCGGGGAATGGCCTCCCTGATGGTGGCCACCACTGAAAAGATGGTCCACGATTTCAGGGTCAGGCACGGCATTGTTCCCGCCTATAAAATGGTGGACACCTGTGCCGCGGAATTCGAAGCGGCTTCCCCCTATTATTATTCAAGCTTTGATGATGAGGATGAGGTGGTAAAGACCTACGGTAAAAAGGTGCTGGTGGTGGGTTCGGGTCCGATCCGGATCGGCCAGGGGGTGGAATTCGATTACTGCAGCGTTCACGGGATCCTCGCCCTCAAAGAGGAGGGCATCGAAGGCATCATCATCAACAACAATCCGGAGACGGTCTCCACGGACTTCGACATTTCCGACAAGCTGTATTTCGAGCCCATCACCACGGAGGATGTCATGAGCATCGTGGACAAGGAGGGGATCGACGGGGTGATTCTGCAGTTCGGAGGACAGACCGCCATCAAACTGGCGGAGGATCTCAGTGAAAGAGGCGTGAAAATCCTGGGCACCTCCTACGACAGTCTGGATGCCACCGAAGACCGGGATCGTTTTGACAGGATTCTCAAGGAAGAGGGCATCAAAAATCCCAAGGGGGTGGGAATTTATTCCGTCGAGGACGGTCTTGAAAAAGCCTGGACCATCGGTTTTCCCATGCTGGTCAGGCCGAGTTACGTCATTGGTGGTTTCGGAATGGAAATCGTCTACCAGGAAGCAGAACTGAAGAAATACCTTGAAGCGGCCTTCGACCTCAACCCCGATCAATCGGTGCTCATCGATGAATTCATACCGGGCATCGAGGTGGAGATCGATGCCATCAGTGACGGCGAAGACATCTATATCCCGGGCATCATGGAGCATCTCGAGGAAGCCGGGGTCCACTCCGGGGATTCCATCGCCTTTTATCCCTCCCTGAATGTCAAACCGGAAATGGAGAAAAACATCATTGAAACCACCAAGAAACTGGCCAAGGCCTTTGATCTGCTCGGGGTGTTCAATGTCCAGTATATCGTCTACGAGGAAGAGCTCTATGTCATCGAGGTGAATCCCCGTGCCTCCCGAACCGTGCCCATGATGAGCAAGGTGACGGGGGTTCCCATCATAGAGCTGGGTACGAAGGTCATGCTCGGCCAGCGGCTCAAGGACCTCGGCTACAGCGGGGACCTGCATCCCAAAAAGGATTTCTTTGCGGTGAAAAATCCGGTCTTCAGCATGGAGAAGCTGACCCAGGCTGAAATCGCCCTGGGACCGGAGATGAAATCCACCGGGGAGACCATGGCCATAGACTACGATCTGGACCGGGCCCTGTTCAAGGGCATCATCGCCTCCAACATGAGCGTCCCCAAGGTGGGCAAGGCGCTGATTTCCATCGCCGACCCCAAAAAAATGGAATCCATCAAGATTCTGAAGGAAATGAAAGCCCTGGGCTTCGAATTCTACTTTACGGCGGGGACCTATGATTTTGCCAAAGATCACGGCATCGAAGGCCACAGGATTGAAGCCGATGCCGCCCATGCCGCCCTCATCGACCGGCAGTTCGATCTGGTGCTGAACCTCCCCACCAGGGGCAAGGACCGGGTGAAGGAAGGCTTCATCCTGAGACGGCTCAGTGTGGAGCAGAAGGTGCCCTGCCTCACCTCCCTCAGCACCATGGCCCTGGTGTTGAAAATGATGCGCTGGGGGAACAAGACTGAGGACTTTGTCATGGTGGATATCTGTAAAATTTAATTATTGCTACAAATGTATGCTGTGAGCACACCAATTTTACAAGGATATGATTTATAATGAGAATGGTTGGAGTTACTTAAACGACAATTCTTGTGGATCTCCAACAAAAAGGGAGCCTTTCCCCAAAAGGCTCCCTTTTTCATGTGGTGTTTTTCAGGATCGATAGTCTGCGTTGATCTTGACATAATCGTAGGTGAGGTCGCAGCCGTAGGCCTTGGCTTCGGCCTCGCCATCCCCCAGGGTGATGAGAATATCGATTTCATCATGGAGCAGGATGGCCTTGGCCGTTTCCTCATCGAAACCCAGAGGACTGCCCGCCTTCATCAGATCGATGGTTCCCCCGGGACTCTTGAGGGTCAGGTCGACCTTGTCGGGATCGAGGTAACCGCCGGAGGCTCCAAGGGCGCTGATGATCCGGCCCCAGTTGGCGTCGGCGCCGAAAAAGGCCGATTTCACCAGACTTGAGGTGATGACTCCCTTGGCCAGGAGACGGGCGTCCGCCTTGCTGTGGGCGCCGGTCACATGGGCCTTCAAAAGCTTTGAGGCGCCCTCGCCGTCCTTGGCGATGGTCATGGAAAGGTATTCGAGAAGTTCGTAAAGGGCGGCCTTGAAGGCGGTGTAGGAGGCATCCTCTGCGGTGATTTTTTCATGACCGGCCTTGCTGTTGCTCATGACAAGGACCATGTCGTTGGTGGAGGTGTCCCCGTCCACGCTGATCATGTTGAAGGTGTCCTCCACCACCTCGGAAAGGGCCTTTTGCAGCAGACCCTGGTCGATATTGGCATCGGTCAGGATGAAGCTCAGCATGGTGGCCATATTGGGATGGATCATGCCGGAGCCCTTGGCCATTCCCGTGAGGGTGACGACGGCCCCTTCGATATCGAGGGTCACACTGCCGAACTTGGTGAAGGTGTCCGTGGTGATGATGCCTTCAGGGACGGTTTTCAGATTCTCCTCCGAAAGGGTGGGGGCCAGTTTTTTGATGCCCTCGCTGATTTTTTCCATGGGCAGGGGGACGCCGATGACCCCGGTGGAGGAGACCAGAACCTCCTCAGGATGGATGCCCAGGGCGGTGGCGGTGCAGCGGCAGGTATCCAGGGCGTCCTTGAGGCCCTGGGGTCCGGTAGCGGCATTGGCATTGCCGGAATTGACCACGAGGGCCCTGACCGGCCCCTTGATCTTGTCCTTGGTGACCAGGACCGGGGCGGCCACGGTGAGGTTCTTGGTGAAGGCTCCCGCCACCAGCAGGGGGTCCTCCGAATAGATGATGGCCAGGTCCTTGTTCTTGAATTTGATGCCGCTGTGGATGGCGTTGCCTTTGATGCCCGGAATGGTTAGAATTTTTTTCTCAATCATGTTTTCACTCCTATAGGTAGTAGTAGTCGGTATCGATGCCCAGGGTTTCATCAAACCCGTACATCAGGTTCATGTTCTGGATCGCCTGGGAAGAGGCGCCCTTCATCAGATTGTCGATGGCGCTGAAAATCACCAGGGTCCGGGAGGCTTCATCGTAGGTCGGGTGGATGAAGACCCGGTTGGACCGGTTGACATCCTTGGTTGAAGGAATGAAGGAGGTCACTTCGACAAAGGCTTCCCCGGCGTAGTAGTTGTCGTAGATTTCCCGGATCCTGTCAGGGCTGACTCCTTCTTTGAGGGTGGTGTAGATGCTGGCGTAGATGCCTCTCGATGAAGGCACGATATGAGGACTGAAGAGAAAATCCATGCTTGCCCCCGTCGTGTCTTTGATGATTTCCACCACCTCGGGGGAGTGGCGATGACCGCCGGTATTGTAGGCGTAGGTGTTGTCCTGGACCTCGCTGAAGAGGAACTGTTCCTTGGCCTTTCTTCCGGCACCGCTGACCCCTGTCTTGGCATCGACAATGACCCTGGATTCGATGACCCCCTGGTCCATGAGGGGGTAGAGGGGCAGAATCATGGCGGTGGGGAAGCAGCCCGGGTTGGCGATGAATTGGGCTTTCTTGATGGTTTCCCGGTACAGCTCGGGCAGGCCGTAGACGAAGCTTGAAACCTTTTCCTTGAGGACATGGTCAAAGCCGTACCATTTTTCGTAGAGACCGATATCCTGGATCCGGAAGTCCCCGGAAAGATCGATGATCTTGAGGTCGGGATTGACTTCAAGAATCTCCTTGACATACTGCATGCTGACGCCGTGGGGCAGGGCCAGGAAGATGAGATCCAACGCCTTGAGCCTTGGTTTGGCTTCCTCGGAGTCGATCAGAATCTGTGAAAACCGGCCTGTCAGTTTTGTGTACAAATCGGAGAGGGGGATCCCCGAGTGGCTGTTTGAGCTGATGAATTCCAAGGAAACTTCGGGATGTCTCAATAGCAGGGTGATCAGCTGCATCCCGCCGTAACCGGTGGCTCCATAAACGCCTACTTTCATAATATCACTCCTTTAATTGTATAATTATACAAAAGACTGCAGAGAAAATCAAGAACAAATGCCAATCTAGGTTGCATTAAAAATATAAAAAGTGTATAATTATCAGAAATAACGTCATAAGGGAGGTGTCATCACAAAGTGCACAAAAAGACTGAAATGGTCAACCATTTGATCGAATCCCTGCCCTATATCATGAAGTTCAGAGGCAAGGTGTTCGTATTCAAGTACGGGGGCAGCATCATCGAGTCCCAGGAAAACAAAGAAGCCTTCGTGGAGGATATTTCACTCTTGATTCACCTGGGCATGAAGGTCATCATCGTCCATGGCGGCGGCAAGCACATCAGCCGGCGCCTTGAGAAACAGGGCATTGAAACGGTATTCCACCAGGGTTACCGGGTCACGGAAAAAGCGGCCATGGATGAAGTGGAAATGGTCCTCTCCGGCCATATCAACAATGATCTGACCCTGCTCTTCAACAATTACGGGTCCAAGGCCATCGGCCTCAGCGGCAAGGATGCCGGTCTGATCCGGGCAAAAAAGAAGGTCATCGATCCGGACCAGGAACTTGGCCAGGTCGGGGACGTGGTCGCCATCAACGGAGAATTTCTGAAATTGCTGCTCGATAACCATATCCTGCCCATCATCGCCCCCATCGGCTTTGATGAAGAAGGCAACACCTACAACATCAATGCGGATGATGTTGCAAGCACCATCGCCAAGGAGATGGGGGCCGAGAAGCTGTTTCTGCTCAGTGATATCGACGGCATCTATAAGGATTTCGAGGATCCCGGGTCCTTTATCAGCCGGTTGAATCTGAGGGAGGCCCGGGAACTGATCGCCACTGAAGGCATCTCGGGAGGGATGATTCCCAAGCTGAAAAGCGTCATCGCTTCCATTGAAAGCGGTGTCGGGAGCGTTCACATCATCAACGGGAAAATCACCCACAGCGTATTGCTGGAAGTATTCACCGATGAAGGCATCGGTACCATGATAGAGGAGTGATAAAAATGAGTGTCATGCAGACTTACAAACGTTTTGATTTGAATTTCGTCCAGGGTGAAGGGGTTTATCTCACAGAGAAATCCGGTGAGAAGTATCTTGATTTTGTGGCGGGGATCGCCGTCAACGCCCTGGGGCATTCCCATCCGGTGATTGTCAAGGCCATCACTGAACAAGCGAAAAAGCTGATTCATATTTCCAACCTGTACCACGACGACAACCAGATTGCCCTGGCCCACAAGTTGGTGTCCCTGGCGGACCATCACGCTGTTTTTTTCACCAACAGCGGTACGGAGGCCATTGAAGGCGCCCTCAAGGTGGCCAGAAAGTACGGCAAGGACAAGGGGAAAAGCAAGATTCTGTATATGACCGATTCCTTCCACGGCAGGACCATGGGAGCCCTGGCGGTGACGGGACAGGCCAAGTATCAAGAACCCTTCGCCCCCCTCATCGGGGACGTGGTGGAGGTTTCCTTCAATAATAGAGAAGACTTCCTGGCAAAGATGGATGACAAGGTCTGCGGCGTCATCATCGAACCGGTTCAGGGAGAAGGGGGCATCAACCCTGTTGATCCGGAATTTCTCAAAACCATCAAAGAGGCCTGTGATGACAAGGACGCCCTGCTGATCTTTGATGAGGTTCAGGCGGGAATCGGTCGAACCGGCACCTTTTTCGCCTACCAGGGATTTGATGTCGTTCCCGATGTCATCGCCATGGCCAAGGGACTCGGCGGCGGTGTCCCCATAGGGGCCCTGATGGTGAACCAAAGAGCCGATGTCCTCACCTTCGGGGATCACGGCTGTACCTTCGGAGGCAATCCCCTGGTGACGGCGGTGTCGCGTGCCGTAGTGGATGTCATCAGCGATGAAGATTTCCTGGAGGCCGTCAAGGCCAAGGGGGCCTATTTCAAGGAGAAACTGCTGCCTCTGGTGGCGGCGTATGATTATATCAAGGGCATCAAGGGCAGGGGGCTGATGGTGGGCGTCACCATCGATACGGAGAAAATGGCGCCGGGGACCATCGTTTCGGAGGCCATCAAGCACAAGTTGCTCATCGTCGGTGCCGGCAAGGACACCATCCGGCTGGTGCCGCCCCTGGTGGTCACCTATGAGGAGATTGATGAATTCATGGTGCGATTCAAAAATACCCTGGAGGCTTTGAAGCCGCAAGCCTAGACTGGAGGGGGAACCGGGGTCCCCCGGTTCCCCTTCTTTTTAACAAAATCTTTACTTTTGGACTTGACACGGCAAGGGGGATGATGCTATTATAATTAAGTCGCCACACGCGACGGAGAACCTTGAAAACTGAAGTAGTGTAAAGAAAAAGCAACAACATGCAAGCGTTAATTAAGAGTTTGATCTTGGCTCAGGATGAACGCTGGCGGCGTGCCTAACACATGCAAGTCGAGCGAGAAACAGTGGACGGATCTTTTCGGAGAGAAGGAAATTGTGGAAAGCGGCAGACGGGTGAGTAACGCGTGGGCAACCTACCCTGTACAGAGGAATAGCCACTGGAAACGGTGATTAATGCCTCATGATACTGTGAAGTCGCATGACTTGGCAGTCAAAGATTCATCGGTATAGGATGGGCCCGCGTCTGATTAGCTAGTTGGTAGGGTAACGGCCTACCAAGGCGACGATCAGTAGCCGACCTGAGAGGGTGATCGGCCACACTGGAACTGAGACACGGTCCAGACTCCTACGGGAGGCAGCAGTGGGGAGTATTGCACAATGGGGGAAACCCTGATGCAGCAACGCCGCGTGAGTGATGAAGGCTTTCGAGTCGTAAAACTCTGTCCTAAGGGAAGAATAGATGACGGTACCTTAGGAGGAAGCCCCGGCTAACTACGTGCCAGCAGCCGCGGTAATACGTAGGGGGCAAGCGTTATCCGGAATCATTGGGCGTAAAGGGTGCGTAGGCGGCCCTGAAAGTCAGAGGTGAAAGGCTACGGCTTAACCGTAGTAAGCCTTTGAAACTTCAGGGCTTGAGTGCAGGAGAGGAAAGTGGAATTCCTAGTGTAGCGGTGAAATGCGTAGATATTAGGAGGAACACCAGTGGCGAAGGCGACTTTCTGGACTGTAACTGACGCTGAGGCACGAAAGCGTGGGGAGCGAACAGGATTAGATACCCTGGTAGTCCACGCCGTAAACGATGAATACTAGGTGTCGGGGGAAGACCTCGGTGCCGCCGCAAACGCATTAAGTATTCCGCCTGGGGAGTACGCACGCAAGTGTGAAACTCAAAAGAATTGACGGGGACCCGCACAAGCAGCGGAGCATGTGGTTTAATTCGAAGCAACGCGAAGAACCTTACCAGGTCTTGACATCCCTATGCCATCATTTTAACCGATGAGTTCCCTTCGGGGACGTAGGTGACAGGTGGTGCATGGTTGTCGTCAGCTCGTGTCGTGAGATGTTGGGTTAAGTCCCGCAACGAGCGCAACCCTTATTTTTAGTTGCCATCAGGTGAAGTTGGGCACTCTAAAGAGACTGCCGGTGACAAACCGGAGGAAGGTGGGGATGACGTCAAATCATCATGCCCCTTATGATCTGGGCTACACACGTGCTACAATGGCTGGTACAAAGGGCAGCGAAGGAGTGATCCGGAGCGAATCTCATAAAGCCAGTCCCAGTTCGGATTGTGGGCTGAAACTCGCCCACATGAAGTTGGAGTTGCTAGTAATCGCGAATCAGCATGTCGCGGTGAATGCGTTCCCGGGTCTTGTACACACCGCCCGTCACACCATGGAAGTTGGAAGCGCCCGAAGTCGGTGTACCAACCCTCTTTGAGGGAGGAAGCCGCCGAAGGTGAAGCCAATGACTAGGGTGAAGTCGTAACAAGGTAGCCGTATCGGAAGGTGCGGCTGGATCACCTCCTTTCTAAGGAGACACACTTTACACTACTTTAGTTTTGAGGGTTCTTTTTTGACTCAAGAAAAAGAATCTTCAGTCCACGAATCGTGGGGATGTAGCTCAGCTGGGAGAGCACCTGCCTTGCACGCAGGGGGTCGCAAGTTCGAACCTTGTCATCTCCACCATGGAACTTGAAAAGTGAATAGCAACGAGAGAAACGACAACGAAAAAAAGATTAAGTTAATAAGAGCATAGGGCGGATGCCTTGGCACTGAGAGCCGATGAAGGACGCGATTAACTGCGATAAGCTTTGGGGAGTTGTAAATGAGCGTTGATCCAGAGATTTCCGAATGGGGAAACCCCCTTACCGTCATGGGTAAGGATCCTATGGTGAATACATAGCCATATGGAGGGGAACCGGGCGAACTGAAACATCTAAGTAACCCGAGGAAAAGAAAGAAACATCGATGGCCCAAGTAGCGGAGAGCGAACGGGCCTCAAGCCCAAACCTGAGACTGCGGTTTCAGGGGTTGGGACATTCCAAAGGAGCAAGCAAATCTAGTCGAAGGCGCTGGGAAGCGCCGCCGTAGAGGGTGAGAGTCCTGGTAGACGAAAGAGGCGCTTGACAGGGAATGCCCAGAGTACCACGAGACACGTGAAACCTTGTGGGAAACCGGGGGACCACCCCCAAGGCTAAATACTCTCAGTGACCGATAGCGCATAGTACCGTGAGGGAAAGGTGAAAAGAACCCCGAGAGGGGAGTGAAATAGAATCTGAAACCCTATGTTTAAAGCAATGGAAAAGCGTCAAAAGCGCAAACCATGTACTTTTTTGTAGAACGGGCCAACGAGTTACGATTTTTGCAAGGTTGCTTTTAAGAAGTGGAGCCGTAGGGGAAACCGAGAGTCTGAATAGGGCGTCTGAGTAGGAAGTCGTAGACCCGAAACCGGGTGATCTATCCATGAGCAGGGTGAAGCAAAAGTAAAATTTGTGGAGGCCCGAACCCATGTCTGTTGAAAAGGCTGGGATGACTTGTGGGATAGGGTGAAATTCCAATCGAACCCGGAGATAGCTGGTTCTCCCCGAAATAGCTTTAGGGCTAGCCTTAAGGCAAGAGTAACGGAGGTAGAGCACTGACTACCCTAGGGGCTTTCAACGGCTACCGAAGGTTATCAAACCCGAATACCGATTACTTATCCTTAGAGTCAGACGGTGTGTGATAAGATTCATCGTCGAGAGGGAAACAACCCAGACCATCAGCTAAGGTCCCCCAAATATAGATTAAGTGGGAAAGGATGTGGGATTGCTTAGCAACTAGGATGTTGGCTTAGAAGCAGCCACTATTCAAAGAGTGCGTAACAGCTCACTAGTCGAGTGATCCGCCGAAAATTACCGGGGCTCAAATCTATTACCGAAGCTATGGCATATCGCAAAGATATGGGTAGGGGAGCATTGAACGAGGGGTGAAGCCGTATCGTAAGAGGCGGTGGACATCGTTCAAGAGAGAATGTTGGCATGAGTAGCGAAAGATGGGTGAGGAAACCCATCCACCGAAAACCTAAGGTTTCCTGAGGAAGGCTTGTCCACCAGGGTTAGTCAGGACCTAAGCCGAGGACGAAAAGTCGTAGGCGATGGACAACAGGTGAAGATTCCTGTACCAGTTAAAGTTGTTTGAGGAATGGGGGCGACACAGAAGATAGGCACAGCGCACGGTTGGTAATGTGCGTCCAAGGAGGCGTGCCCGGGAGGCAAATCCCCCGGGCTGGAGCGAAGGCGTGATGGGGAGCGAAATTTAAGAAGCGAACTGGCTGATTTCACGCTGTCAAGAAAAACCTCTACCGAGACTTTGACTGCCTGTACCGCAAAACCGACACAGGTAGGTGGGATGGAATTCGGTGAACGAGATAACTATTGTTAAGGAACTCGGCAAAATAAACCCCGTAACTTGGGGAGAAGGGGTGCCGCATTAGGGTGAATAGCCTGAAGCGGCCGCAGAGAATAGGCCCAAGCGACTGTTTACCAAAAACACAGGTCTCTGCTAAATCGAAAGATGATGTATAGGGCTGACGCCTGCCCGGTGCTGGAAGGTTAAGGGGATGTGTAAGGCAAGCGAAGCACCGGAACTGAAGCCCCAGTAAACGGCGGCCGTAACTATAACGGTCCTAAGGTAGCGAAATTCCTTGTCGGGTAAGTTCCGACCCGCACGAAAGGCGTAACGATTTGGGCACTGTCTCAACAATAGACTCGGTGAAATTGTAGTACCGGTAAAGATGCTGCTACCCGCAGCAGGACGGAAAGACCCCGTGGAGCTTTACTGTAATTTGGCACTGAACTTTGGTAGTGAATGTACAGGATAGGTGGGAGGCTTTGAGACATGGACGCCAGTCTGTGAGGAGCCGATGTTGGGATACCACCCTTGACTATCAGTGTTCTAACCATCTGCCGTTACCCGGCAGGGGACCCCCGTCAGATGGACAGTTTGGACTGGGGCGGTCGCCTCCTAAAGAGTAACGGGAGGCGCCCAGTTCCCAGCGTGGTTGGAAATCACGCCTAGGAGTGCAAAGGCATATGGGAGCTTGATTGCGAGACATACAGGTCGAGCAAGGACGAAAGTCGGGCTTAGTGATCCGGTGGTTCCGAGTGGAAGGGCCATCGCTCAACGGATAAAAGCTACCCCGGGATAACAGGCTTATCTCCCCCAAGAGTCCACATCGACGGGGAGGTTTGGCACCTCGATGTCGGCTCGTCTCATCCCTGGGGCTGTAGTAGGTCCCAAGGTTGGGCTGTTCGCCCATTAAAGAGGCACGCGAGCTGGGTTCAGAACGTCGTGAGACAGTTCGGTCCCTATCCGCTGTGGGGCGCAGGGAGATTGAGAGGTCTGTCCTTAGTACGAGAGGACGGGATGGACACACCGCTGGTGTATCAGTTGTTCCGCCAGGAGCATCGCTGAGCATACGTGGACGGGATAAGCGCCGAAGGCATCTAAGCGCGAAGCCTTCCCTCAAGATAAAGATCTCCCACTCATAATGAGTTAAGACCCCAGGTAGACCACCTGGTTGATAGGCCTTGGGGTGTAAGTGCAGCAAATGTACTGGAGCTGAGAGGTACTAATCGGTCGAGGACTTAATCTAAAATGTTTCGTTGTCGCACTTGTCTACGCGCTATTCGCTTTCTCAGTTTTAACCGGTGGCTATGGCACAAAGGCTACACCGTTCCCATACCGAACACAATTGCTTTGTTGCTGATGGTCTGGTGGGAGACTCCTGGAGAGGTAGGTCGCCGCCGGTTTTCATATTCCAAGGGCTCTAACGGTGGAGCACTCGGTTGGTGAATTAGGCGTGGGTTCGAATCCCACCCTGGAGCCATTTTCTAATGCCGGGGGTGGGGAACTGGCAGACGCATTGACTTAAAATCCTGCGTCTGACCGATCGTCCGGTCGATTCCGGTCCTCGGCACCATGATTGTCACCCATATATCGGAGTGGAGCAGTGCGTAGTCGGGCTCATAACCCGGAGGTCGCAGGTTCGAATCCGCCTCCGCAACCATTTATTTGTTAAAATGGCGGCGATTTCACCTGGCTAGAGTTCGGTTCATACCCGAGAGTCGGTGGTTCAAGTCCACTCGCCGCTACTACTATCTGGCCCTTGGTCAAGTCAAGACACCGCCCTTTCACGGCGGTAACAGGGGTCGATTCCCTTTTGGGTCTTTACTTATCACGTGGGAGATACCTCCTATCCGTAAGCAGAGGGTCACAGGTTCGAGCCCTGTTGCTCCCACCATAAGTGGTCTGGTAGTTCAGTTGGTTAGAACGCTAGCCTGTCACGCTAGAGGTCGAGGGTTCGAGTCCCTTCCAGATCGCCATTACTTAAATAAGCTGGTGTAGCCAATTGGAAGAGCAGCTGACTTGTAATCAGCAGGTTGCGGGTTCGAGTCCCATCACCACTCCATTTAACAATTCCCATGGAGGGGTTCCGAGCGGCCAAAGGGGACGCTGTAAACTGTTGGAACCAGGCCTTCGAAGGTTCGAATCCTTCTCCCTCCACCATATGCAGCAGAAGTGGCTCAGTGGTAGAGCATCGCTTCGCCAAGGCGAGGGTCGCGGGTTCGAATCCCGTCTTCTGCTCCATTTTATTTGACCCATTAGCTCAGTTGGTAGAACATCTGACTTTTAATCAGGTGGTCCCGCGTTCGAGTCGCGGATGGGTCACCAACATTTTTGGCGGCATAGCCAAGTGGTAAGGCACAGGTCTGCAAAACCTCTATCCACCGGTTCGAATCCGGTTGCCGCCTCCATTAGGTGCGCTCTTAGCTCAGTTGGATAGAGTGTCTGACTACGAATCAGAAGGTCGGGGGTTCGAATCCCTCAGGGCGCGCCATTAACAAAACTATGAAAACACTGCAAGGGTTTTGGCTTGCAGTGTTTTTTCACGTTCAAGCCCTGGTCAAAGCAAAAAGCGCCGCATCATGAGGATGGGCGCTTCTTTTTTTGCCGCTTAAACGATCGCAGGTCTGGAGGACAGGATCTCAGTCAGGATGGAGAGGATGGACTGTGCCGGCAGACATTGCAGGGTGACGGTTTCCCCTGAGCCTTCAAGCATGACCAGATCCAGGGGGCCTGCCTGCAGGGCGGTGAATCCCGAGCGGTACAATTTCCCGTCGTCGACCTGCCCCACCACCACGTCCAGGCTGTTTTCAATGACCAGGAAATTACCGCAGAAGAGCAGGGTTTCGTCAACCGGATAAAAGCGGTGGTCGTCTGTTTTCAAGAAACCCGATTCGATGAAGGTCTTCAAGGTCTGCTCGATTGAAGCACTGTCGAAGGAAAGACCGGGTCTGACCAGGGCCTTGACATGATAGGCCAGACTCTGGGAATTGTCCCGCACCTCGGTGACGGCGGTGAGCAGGTCCCCGGCCGTGAAGCCCCGGTACTGGAAGATCTCCTCTGAAGAGTAGGCGGCAAAGACGGCTCTGCGGTAGAGATCGCAGATGACGGCAAAGACCACCATGTCAGCCGGAGGAAGCTCGATATCAAGGTCTCCTCCGGTCAGAGAGCTGCCACCGGTGTATTCTCTGAGAAAATTCACCATACCCTGGGGGTTGGCCGGAGAGAGGAGACTGACGCCATCCTCGTTGTAGGTGACGGAGACGGTGCCGGTGTCATTGCCCAGGTGCAGGCGTCTCGCCTTGACGGGACCCCTTCTGAAAATGGTTTCAACGAAGTAATCGGCGTCTGCGAGGGTCTTGAGGAGAGGGTGGTATTGTGGCAGAATCCGGTTGTCCTCCCCGATCACTCCCTTGTCCATGAGGGAGACCTTGTCTCCTTCATCGAAACCGCCGACATCAACGAGCTTGAAGGGGGATATGATGGATAATTCCTCGAAGGCATGACCCAGCCAGGTCAGATCCTTGAATCCGAGGTTCAATGGTTTTGTCATTTGATCACTCCTATCAATAGGCTTTCCAATCACCGAATACAAACCCGTCTCCCTTGGGAATGTTCTTCAGTTGATTGCTTGCGTTGTTTTTCATGGCATCCTTGATACCGTCCTTGAGGATGGTCCGGATGACGGGATCCTTGTTGATCAGGCTTTTGACGATATTTTTGCCGGTATGGTCACCGAAGTCCAGATTCGGAAGGCTGCCGTCTGGCAGGTATTTGCTGACAGCGCGGTCGACGACGATGTCGACCCCGGCCTTCAGGGTGCCCTTGGCCATGCCGGTGGAGATGTCCTCTCCCTTTTGATAGGAGTCTATCCCTCCCTGGGTGACTTCGGAGACAATGGCGATACCGTCCTTGACGATCTGGGTGTCTGTGAATTCCTTGGCCACGTCTCCGGCGGCCTTCACCGTGGCTTTTGCCAGATGACTGCCGGCGTTTTCCGGGTCAAGATAGGCCTCGGTACCCCCGGTGGCCAGGGCCTTGCCGCCGACATAGACTTTTTTGATGGTTTTTCCAGCCGGGCCGGTGACTTTTTCCAGTACGTCCACCCCGATATCTGCGCCGGTCTGGATGATTTCAGCCCTTTTCAGGTTGCGGTCCATGTGGTCGGCGCATTCCATGTACCCTTCGGATTCCTCCTGGCGGGCCTCCATGCGCTCTCTGAGAATCTCTTTTTTACGGCGGTCATTTTTCTCTTTTTTCAATTGCTTCAGGAAGTCCTCATATTGGTCATCCACCTTTTTGATCAGTTCACCCACGGACTTGCTGGGTCCGATGTCCTCCCGGGGACGGGCTTCATAGTCATGGTCGATGCCTTCCTTTTTCAGGGTCTTGTCCAGGTCTCTCTCTCTTTGCTTGTACATTTCGAGCTGCCGCTTGGCTTCACTGACTTCATAGCCGGCCCGGCCATAGCCTCGAAGGGTGGCCTCGATCATTTCAATCTGCTCCCTGGCATTTTCAAGGTCCTTCTTGCGCTCATCGATCCAGGTCTGCCGGTACTCTTCTTCGGCTTCCTTGGCGATTTTTTCAAGTTCATGTTCAAATTCAATGACCTCGGCCTCTTCCTTCTTGCTCTTCAAATGCTCGATGTACTCCTGGTACTGGCTTTCGGTTTTCTCGTAATCCTCCCCCTCGAGAGTGTCCTTGGTTTCAAGCCACTCTTTTTCATATTCGGCGATTTCACGATCCAGTTTACCGAGTTTTTCCTCAAGGTCGGCATCCCCCTTGATCCACTCGTCGGGATTGAAACTCCGGTCCGGCCCTCCCTCTTCGGGACTTTTTGCGGGAAGTTCGCCGGCGGCTTCCTCGGCACTGGCGGCGGCGCTGATGCCGACGGCGGTGAGGATGGCGGTGGCCATTCCCGTGACCGTGGCGGCGCCGAAACTGGTGCTGCTGGAGTTGGTGACGAAATCCTGTCTGATTTTCATAAATTCACCTCCTGTAGATGGTTGCACAGTACGATTTCTTTTTTGATCGGGCATCCCCCGAGGCAGGAACGTCTTTTTTCACAGGTCGGACAACTGGTGGACAGAATGCTTCTGAACCGATTGAAAGGGGGTGCCTTCCAGGCCTCCTCGATGGTATGGGTGCTCAGATCCACCTGCCACTTGAGGGTCTGGTCGAAGCTGCAGGGTGTCATTTTCATATCAGGGGTGATGTAGGCACTGTAACGGGCTCCTTCACAGGTGTCGATGGAATCCAGATGGACGTTGGGGGCGAAGTTGACGATGCCGGGGACGCAGCAACTGTCAAAACCCGCCAGGTTGCAGTACTTGTCTTCATTGAACAATTCAAAGAAGGCCCTGACTTTGGGGTCATCCGCCTTCAGGACATTGTCCTGCCGCCCCAGTCCGACAGGCTTGTGCAGGAGGAAAATCAGCCGGTTGACCCCTTCGGGGATTTTCAGATGCTTGACCATGTCATAGGCTTCGTCGATGCTGTTGTTTCCCAGGACATAGTGGATGTTGGTCTTGACCCCCTGACTGACCAGCAAGTCAATGGCTTTGAGGGTGTAGGGACTGCGGTACCAGCTGACCGCCACCGCACCACAGTAGGTTTTCATTTTCCGGGCCAGGTCCAAAGTCAGACCGAAGCCGGAGGTGGTCATATTGGGGATGATGTCATGCTCCCGACAGTAGGCCACCATGGCCTCAAAATCCTCATGCATTTCAGGATCGCCCCGGCCACCGAGGGCGACTTGAAAGAGGCGGCCCCTGCTCTGGTCGATGATCCGCTTGAAGTCCTCCAGGGCCATATCGGGTTCAGAGCGATGAAGCCCGTCCTGGTAGCACTGGACCCCCGCCTCGAGGCATCGTCCCGTCCTGCCGTGGATACAACTGCCCATGATGCCGATATCCAGCAGGTGGGGGTAGGAGGCCATGAAGGGGTCGACCCCGGTATCACGACCCTCGGCGTCGATGATTCCGGTGCGGTGGTAATAGCCGCTGTCGAGATCAAAACTGTAGGCAAAACGAAATTTCTCATCCTTGAAGGTTTTAATTCTGATGTCGATTCACCCCTAAACCGCCGATATGGAGGAGGGCCCAACCTAGAAGCAGGAGAACCGCCCCTAGCACATAGCCGCCGAGGTCGGATTTCAAGACGGCAAAAATCAGATTTCCCACCAGACCCAGGGCAAAACCGAGCCCCGCCGTGTAGACATGGGCATCGGTGAAGGCGACTGTTTTTCCGGCAAGCTGTGCAAGATCCTTGTGAATCAGCTTGATGGCGGTGAAAAACATGGACCGGTGGCCCTTGAGCAGGGTATCGAGAATCGCAATGGCCAGGACCACTGTGACAACAGACTTGTCAAAGCGGTTGTTGCGGGTCAGAAAGTTGGCCGCCATAAAGCCGGCGCCGGCGGCGGCGGCCGTGGCAACCCAGAACTTCTGCCCCAGGCTGTCCCTGCTGTTCCTGAGGACTGCGGGGAATTCCTTGAAGCTTCTGAGGGTCGGTCCGAAGCCCTCCCGCCTGATCCGGTAGAAAATCTTCCTGCCGACGGTGAAGACGACGATCCAGTAGAGGGTCCTTGGAATCAGACTGTTGTAGGAGGCCGTGACCGCCACTGCCAAAAGGACGATGGGCTTGAGGATTCCGTACAGGGAATAGGTCGGTATGGATTCCAGACCGATGTTGATGACCATGGCGATGGCCAGGGGTATGATGAACATCTTCAAGAGGCGTTTCAGATTCTTGAATCCGTTCACCAGGTAGAAATAGACCAGCTCCCAGGTATGCTCGAATTCTCGAGGGCGGGTGGCGGTCCCGGAGCGCGTCCTGGGAGGTCCCGGGTCTGAGGCGGACTCCCTTCTCACTGGGACATAGGGATAACCGACACCGTTGCTTGAGTCACTCATAAAAATCCCCCTTCATATGGCTGAAATATTTTGGTATGGCATATATACATTTTAACATCAAAAATTAACATAATAACAAAATAAATGAATATTCGGATAAATTATTTTTCAAGATCAAGACACTCAGCGGACTGGATGGAAACAAAGGAGTTCAGCTAGATATGAGGCAGGGGCTGATCAAGGAGGGGTTCAAACCCGCTTAGAATCCGCCGAAAATCAATTAAGGGATGATTTTTCAATGACGGGTGTTGTATAATGGCATTGAAAAGACCGTGGCCGGGTCACGGCCTTCCAACGTCAAAAGAGCAGACAGGAGCCTGAGATGACCGACAGAAAAAAAGTCAATGCCTTCAATGCCAAAAGACAATACTTCGAATGGGGGACCATCACCTGGATCCACGACCCGGCCATCAACAAGAATTCCATGATGCTCATCGCCCATGTGACCTTCCTGCCGGGGAAGGTCCAGGGCAAGCACATGCACACCGGGGAAGAGCAGATGCTCTATACCATTTCCGGCCAGGGGGAGCACTGGGTCAATGACACGTATTATCCCCTGCTGGCGGGGACCTATTACCACATTCCGGCTTATTGCGAGCATGATATCGTCAACACCGGGACCTCCCCCCTGGAAATGATCATCACCTACAACATCAATCATCAGCGGATCGACGAACTGCTGCCCAAGGTCGACCTGATCGGGAATTATTCAGAGAAAAGTCTTGGGGACCTGGTGGATTCCAGGATGCTCCAGAACCTGCTGGAGGAACTCTCCAAGGCCATCGGACTTGCCATCACCCTGCAGGATGACATGGGGACCCTGCAGAATGACCCTGTCAATATTCCCCGGTTTTGCCGCCTGTATGCCAGGTCCTGCAAGACCTGTTACCTCAACCGGCAGGAGGGGAGCTACGAGACCCATCCGGAATACGCCATCCAGAGCTGCTGTATGGATCTGGTCAAGGTCCACGTGCCCATTTACTTCAGTGACCGTCTGATCGGTACCATCACCTGCGGCCCCGTGATCATGAATGAATACTCCGAGAAGACCATCAGGCATCTCAAGGGGGAGGAGGTCCGTCTGGGCATTCCGGAACTGACCCAGGAGTACCTGAAAATCAAGCGGGTCACCAAGGGCAGGCTCTACGCCATCCTGCAGTCCCTCAACAAAATCGCCAACTATATCATCGATATCGGGTCGAAGAGCATGATCAACGATGAAATCAAAAGCAAGAGCATCGAAATCCTCAAGGAGAAGAATGCCCGCAGCGAGCTTGAACGGTCTCTCTTTGAAACCCACATGAAGGTCATTGAAGCCCAGATCAGCTCCCATTTTTTATTCAACACCCTCAGTGTCATCGGTCAGCTCGCCTATATGAAGGGGGCCAAGGAGGCGGCGGAAACCACCTTTGCCCTGTCGGGGCTCCTCAGGACCTCTCTGACCAAGGCCAATGCCTTTGTGGCGGTATCCGACGAACTGAAATACATCGAGGACTATGTTTTCATCCAGAACAAGCGTTTCAGCGACAAGATCGGCCTTGAAATCGAGATACCGGGCCTCATGATGGATGAGATGATCCCCTTCATGATGCTGCAGATTCTGGTGGAAAATGCGATTCTTCATGGATTCGAGCAACTCGAGGGGGCGGGCAGGCTCCATATCAGGGGCGGCATGGATACCCGCTCCCTTTTCTTCGAGGTCAGGGACAACGGGGTCGGTATCAGTGATGAGGCCATCAAGGGGTGCTTTTCAGAGGAGGATGCCATCGGAGAGACCAGGGGGACCGGTATCGGAATCAAGGCCCTCTACAGAAGACTGAAATACTACTACCATTCCTTTGACTTCAATCTGTCAAGAGCTGAGACGGGTGGGACGGTGATTCAACTCGTCCTTCCCAAGGAAAAGAAGGTGAGCTTATGATCAAACTGCTGATTGCAGAGGATGAAAGAATCACCCGGGAATACATCAAGTTCGTGATAGAAGAAAACCGCCTTGACGTCCAGGTGGTGGAGGCCGACAACGGTCTCGAGGCCGTGGCCCTGGCCAGGGAGGTCCAGCCGGACCTCGTCATCATGGACATCCGGATGCCGGAACTGGATGGCTTGAAGGCGGGGAAAATCATCAAGGAGGAAATGCCCTTTACCAAAGTGGTCATTCTCACCGCCTATGAGCACTTCAGTTATGCCCAGAGCGCCATCAAAGCCCGGCTTGACGATTATCTGCTCAAGCCGGTTTCACCCCGGCTGCTGATGGAGACCATTGAAAACCAGATGAAGGGTCAGATCAACTACAATTACGACAACCGGCGTTTTGATGACATTCTGCGTCTGGAGAGGGACCTCATAGAGGCGATGCTTCAAAAGAACGACTCCGTGGCCCGGGCCGGTGTAGCGGCGATTTTTGAGGGATACGGCCGCCGGGATTCCGATCTCGAGGACCTCAAGAATTACCTCATCGAGCTGACCGGGGTCATCATGCGGCGCCTCAGGGCCGACGATGTTTCCAACCGGTTGATGACGGAAAGAAAGGTGGACTGCCACGCCAGAATCCAGGAGCTTGATTCGGTGGAGGATCTTGAAGAAGAAATGACGGCCTTTGCCCGGGATGTGATCCGCCTCGCCGTGGATGATTTTCGCAGTGAGAAGGAAAAGAACATCCACAAGGCCCTGGCCTATATCGCCGACCACTATCAAGAGAAGGTCTATCTGACGGAGGTAGCCCGTCATATCGGTTATTCGAGCAGCTACTTCTCCAGGCTCTTCAAGGAAATCACGGGCAAGCGGTTCAGCGACTACCTGCTGTGCTACCGGACCGAGCGGGCCAAGAAACTCATGGACAATTACCAGCTCACCCTGGGGGAGATCGCCGTCAAGGTGGGTTTTGAAGACTTCAGCTATTTTTCCCACGTTTTTCACAAGGTGGTGGGGGAGACCCCCAGCCACTATAGAAGACACCTGGAAACCACAAAATAATTACAACACAGCATAAAATAATCACAATCCATGATGACAACATTCTGCCAATCTACAGCGGCAGACTTGATGGTCATCTTTTATTTTTTTGGCTAGACTGAGACTATAAAAAAATAATTGAAGGGGTGGTCACTTGAAAAAACTCAGAAGTAACGAAGTCACCCAGGGCCTGGCGCGTGCCGGTCATCGTTCGTTGCTTTATGCCATGGGATACGTACCGGAGGATTTCGAAAAACCGATGATAGCCGTCGTCAACGCCCAGAATGAAATCATTCCGGGACACTACCATCTTGACGAAATCGCCAAACAGGTGAAACTGGGAATCGCTTCAGCCGGCGGAACCCCCATCGAGTTCCCGGTCATCGGCATCTGTGACGGCATTGCCATGAATCACAGCGGGATGAAATATCCCCTGGCCACCCGGGAACTGATCTGCGACTCCATCGAAGCCATGATGATCGGCCACAAGTTCGACGGCATGGTGCTGGTGGGCAACTGCGACAAGATCGTGCCGGGGATGCTGATGGCGGCGGCCCGACTGGATATCCCCGCCATCTATATCAGCGGGGGTCCCATGCTCCAGGGGCAGGTGAACGGAGAGAAGATCGACCTCATCAGTGGCGCCTACGAGGGCGTGGGTCTGTACAATGTGGGCAAGCTGACGGCGGATGAGCTGACGGTGATCGAGGAGAACTCATGCCCCACCTGCGGATCCTGTGCGGGGCTCTTCACCGCCAATACCATGAATTCCCTGGCCGAGGCTCTGGGCATGGCCCTTCCGGGGAACGGCACCATTCCGGCTCCCTTCGGTCGCAGAAAGCAACTGGCGAAAAGGGCGGGCATGCGGGCCGTGGAACTGGTCAAGCAGGACATCAAGCCCAGAGACATCATGACCATCGGCGCCTTCAAGAATGCCGCCGTCCTGGACATGGCCATTGGCGGCTCGACCAATACCACCCTGCATCTCCTGGCCATCGCCCATGAAGCCGAGGTGGATTTCAAACTGGAGGATTTTGACAAGATCAGCAAAACCGTGCCCAATCTCACCAAGATCAGTCCTTCAGGCGTCCATTCCATGCACGACATGGACAATGCCGGCGGTATTTCAGCCGTCCTCAACGAGCTCCACAAAAACGGTCTCATCTATCCCAACGAATTGACGGTGACGGGACTCACCCTCAAGGAGAATGTCGAAAGGGCGAGAATTCTCGATTCGAAGATCATCAAGACTGTGGCAGAGCCCTACAGCCAGCAGGGAGGGATTGCGATTCTCCATGGCAATCTCGCACCGGATGGCGCCGTGGTCAAGCAAAGCGCCGTGAAGCCCGAAATGATGCGGCATACGGGTCCTGCCCGGATATTCGACTCGGAGGAAGACGCCTACGAAGCCATCCTGGGCAACAAGATCAAAAAAGGCGACGTGGTGGTGATCCGCTATGAAGGGCCCAAGGGCGGTCCCGGCATGCGGGAAATGCTCAACCCCACCGCCGCGATCTGCGGCATGGGTCTCGACACCTCCGTCGCCCTCATCACCGACGGTCGTTTTTCAGGAGGGACGAGGGGTCCCGCCATCGGCCATGTCTCCCCCGAGGCCATGACCGGCGGTCCCATCGGACTGCTTTTTGAAGGGGATATGATTGAAATCGATATTCCCGACCGCAGGCTCAGTGTCCAGCTGTCAGACGAGGAACTCGAGAAGCGCAGAGAGGCCTGGGTCAAACCGCCCACGAAGGCGAAGCCGGGCACCTATCTTTCACGGTACAGCAAACTGGTCACCTCCGCCAATACCGGCGGGGTGTTTGAAAAATAAAAAAAATGAATTGGAGGCGTAAAAAATGAAAAGATTCTTGATGATGGTCCTGGTCGTAGTCATGGCAATGGCCCTGCTGGCCGGCTGTTCGAAGCCGGCGGAGGAAGCACCGGCCACTGAAGCACCTGCCGGTGAGGCGCCGGCAGCGGAGCAGCCCTTGGAACCGGTGACCATCAAACTCGCCCACGTGGTCAACGAGCAGGATGGATTCCACATCGCCGCTACGAAATTCAAGGAAATCGTGGAAGAAGAGACCGAAGGCATGTACCTGATTGAGATTTTCCCCAATGCCACTCTGGGAGATGAGCGCACCCTCCTCGAAGGCATGCAGATGGGCACCGTCGATATGGGAGTCATCACCAACGGCCCCGTGGCCAACTTCGTCGAGGAGATTGCGGTCTTTGAACTGCCCTTCCTCTTCGGATCCCCGGAAGAAGCCTACCGGATTCTTGACGGTGAAATCGGCCAGGAACTGCTGGACAAGCTGGAGACCGCCAACCTCAAGGGACTGGCCTTCGCCGAGCGGGGCTTCAGAAACCTCACCAACTCCAAGAAAAGCGTCATGACACCGGAGGACATGGACGGTCTCAAGATCAGGGTCATGGAAAACCCGGTCTATCTCGACACCTTCAAGGCCCTTGACGCCAACGCCGTACCCATGGCCTGGACCGAGGCCCTCACGGCCCTCCAGCAGGGAACCATCGACGGCCAGGAAAATCCCGTCGGTGTCATCTACACCTTCAAGCTCTACGAGACCCAGAATCACCTTTCCCTCACACGACACACCTATGCCCCTGCAGTCATCGTGATGGGCAACAAGCTTTATGAGGAACTCCCGGCGGAGGTCCAGGTCATTTTCAAGGATGCCGCCATGGAGGCCGCCCGGTTTGAGCGTCAGGCCAATGCCGATGCTGAAGCGGAGCAGCTCCAGGCCCTCAAGGACAATGGCATGACCGTGGTCACGCCGGACCTGAAGGCCTTCAAAGAGAAAATCACCGGTGTCTATGACAAGTATGGTGACCAGTTCGGAGACTATATCGGCAGAATCCAGTCAGAACTCCAATAATCCCCCATCTCGCGGCTCTGTAGAGATACAGAGTCGCGGTTTTACCTAGAAGAAAGGAGCCTATATGAAACTGCTTGCACTGTTTGAAGGAATCAGCAACCGCGTCGACCGGATGGTCCGGTGGGTCCTCTTCCTTCTCATTCTGGGGATGATCACCGCCATCACCCTGCAGATCATCTTCCGGGTATTTTTTGATTCCCTGGTCTGGACCGAGGAGATTTCGAGATACCTGCTGGTGTGGTCGACCTTCCTGGGCGCCACCATGGCCTACTATCGCGGCATGCACATCAATGTGACCTTCGTGGTGGACGCCATGCCACAAAAGATTCAAAAATCAGTTCAAACCCTGGCCATTCTGGCCTCCATGGTGTTTTTCGCCCTGGCCATCAAGTACGGCATCGATTACATGACCATCCAGATCTTCCAGGTTTCGGCGGCCCTTCGAGTGCCGATGAAATGGGTCTACCTTGTCATGCCCCTGAGTTTTGCCATCATGTTTCTCCACGGTCTGACTGGGATCAGCCGGGTATGGGTCAGTAAAGAGGCGGGTGAAACCCCATGATGTGGATGATTTTTCTCCCCTTCCTACTCTTTTTGCTCATCGGCGTACCGGTGGCCATCGCCATCGCCCTGGCCTCGGTTTTCGTGCTCTATATGAATGACATGCCCCTGATCCTCGCCACCCAGCGGATGTTTGCCGGGACGGATACCTTTCCCCTCATCGCCGTGCCCTTTTTCATCCTGGCGGGGGATCTTCTGGCCAAGGGAAAGGTCTCGGAGAAGCTGGTGAATTTTGCGGACTCTCTATTCGGCTTCATGAAGGGCGGCCTTTCCATCGTAGCCGTGTTTGCCGGCATGTTTTTTGCCGCCATCTCCGGCAGCGGCGCGGCCACCACGGCGGCGGTGGGGACCACCCTGGTGCCTGAACTCAAGAAAAAGGGCTATGACGAGGCCTCCTCGGCGGCTCTCATCGCAGCGAGCGGGACCATCGGCGTGGTGATTCCCCCCTCGGTTCCCATGATCCTCTACGCGGTCATCGCCAATGTTTCGGTTGAGAAGCTCTTCCTCAACGGCTTCGTGCCGGGGCTCCTCATGGGTCTGTTTTTAATCATCATCGCCATCACCCAGGCCAAAAAAAGGAACTACCCCACCGGAGCCAGATTCCAGTTCTCCAACATCTGGCGGACCTTCAAGGGAGCCATCTGGGGACTGCTGACACCGGTCATCATTCTTGGAGGCATATTTTCAGGTTATTTCACCCCCTCGGAGGCGGCGGTGGTCGCCGTGAACTATGCCTTGATCGTCTCCCTTTTCATTTACAGGGACATGACCCTCAAGGACGTGATGGCGGTGATCACCCGGTCGGCCATGACCATGTCGGTGATCATGCTGATCATCGCCACCTCGTCGATTCTCAGCTGGATTCTTGCCAACTGGGGCATTCCGGCGAAAATCGCCGCGGGGGTCCTGACCCTGTCCTCCAACAAGTACATCATCATGCTCCTCGTGACCTTCATCATCCTGGTCACCGGGGTCTTCATGGAAACCGCCTCGGCCCTCATCATTCTGACACCGGTCTTCCTGCCCCTGATCACTGAACTGGGCATCGACTACATCCATTTCGGACTGATCATGGTCATGGGTCTTGCCATCGGCATGATCACCCCTCCGGTGGCCATCAACCTCTATGTGGCTTCCACCATCACCGGACTCTCCATTGAAAAAATCACCAAGGCCATCATTCCCTTCATGCTGGGCTTGATTGCGGTGCTGCTGATCATCCTCTACGTTCCCATGATCTTCCCGGGGCTCTACTGAGCCGGGCGGTTTTGAAAATTCCCTGCCCCGGCTGACCAGGCCTGAAAAAAATCCACAGGACCAAGGAAAGCCAAAAGCGACATCGACGACATCCTGCCGGATGTGTCGATGCCGCTTTTTTTTGAGGGGTCAAAAGAGGTCGAGCCGGGTGCCGAGTCCCCTTTCCCGGGCCAGCTGGTAGATGCCGCCGGCCAGGGTGTTGTCCTGAAGGGCCATCCCTGTGGCATCGAAGAGGGTGATATCCTCCTCCCCCCGGCGGCCCTCGATGTTTCCGAGCAGCAGGTCGCCGAGTTCCCCCTGGATGTGAGAGGCTGGAAACACCCCCTGCAGGAGGCCGTTTCTGACCTCCCCCCGCTCAAGACACTGGGAGAGGGAATCGACGTAGATTTTTGCCGCCTTGAGGATTGACGTGTCGAGCTCCTGTTTGCCCGCCATGTCGGCGCCGATGGCAATGATATGGGTGCCGGCCTTGACCCAGTCCCTTTTGACGATGGCCTTTTCAGAGGGAGTCGCGGTGATCAGCAGGTCCGCCCCCCGGAGAGTCTCCTCGACTCCCTCGCAGGGGATGACGGTGATATCGAGGTGGTCTTGAAGGTTTTTTTTGAAGGCCGCCACCCGGTGGCGGTTGGGGGAAAAGACCCGCACTTCCTGGATATCCAGGACTTTTTTGATGGCCATGACCTGCATGAAGGCCTGGTTGCCGGCGCCGACAAGGGCGACTGTCCGGCTTTCTTTTCTGGCGAGGAGAGCGGCGGACAGGGCGCCGGCCGCCCCCGTCCGGTAACCGGTGATCAGACTGCCGTCCATGATGCAAAGGGGGTAGCCGGTTTTCCCGGCCAGGAGGACCAGGGGGGCGTGCATGGCGGGCAGCCTGTGGTTTTTCGGATTGTTCCAGTAGCCGCTGGCGATTTTGATGCTGATGAGCTCGCTGTCCGGCACATAGCAGGACTTGAGGTCGAGTTCTCCCTGGTGGGCGTCCACGGCCATTGAAACGATGGGGGGCTGTTGCATCCTGGCCCCCTGGTAGATTCTGAAGGCGGTCTTCACCGAGGCCAGGGCGAGGTCCATGGTGAGCAGCCGGGCCACTTCCTTTTTTGAGAGCAGAAGGGTAGGCATGGCACTTGCCTACACGTACTGGTTTTCGATGAGAAATTGTTCGAACTGATCAAGGCTCTCCTTGAAGTTTTCTCGACCGAAACCCATTCTGAAGTAGGGTGTATCCAGTCCGTAGATGCTTGAAGGGAGCAGGAGCACCCCCTGCCTGGCCACCAGTTCGTCACAGAAGTCATCCATGGGCTTTTCGATGTTCATTTTGACGAAGGCCACCGGACCCGCCATGGGTCGGATGAATTCAAAGAGATCCGGATACCGGTTGAAGAAGTCCTCGGCGGTCTTCAGATTTTTCTCAATGATGGCCACATTGCGCCTGAGGAGTTCATCACTGTGTTTCAAGGCGATGACGGCCAGTTTCTCTGAAGGCGCGCTGCTGCAGATGCTCGTGTAGTGCTTCATCCTGACCAGCTTGTCGAGGAGCTCCCGGTCCTTTGTAGCCAGCCATCCGATTCGAAGTCCCGCAAGACCGTAGGCCTTTGACATCACCCCCAGGGAGATTCCCTTTTCATAGTGGTCGGCAAACCAGGGTCTTTTCTCGCCGTCAAGTTCGACCCCCTTGTAGACCTCGTCGCAAAAGACGTAGAGGTCATGCCTTGCGGCGATGCGGGCAATCTGCTCAATCTCATTGTTCGTCAGGGTATAGCCGGTGGGATTGTTGGGGCTGTTCAGAATGATCAGTTTCGTGTCGGGCCTGATGAGGGCCTCGAGTTTTGCCAGGTCCAACCGCCATCCCTTTTCCCCCGCCTCGATGGGCCAGGGGGAGACTTCGCAGCCGATGGCATCGGCGACTTCGAAGAGGGACTGATAAATCGGGAACTGGCAGATCACATGGTCATCCGGTTCAAGGAGCACGTTCATGAAATTGAAGATGGGCTCCTGAGCGCCTGCGTGGACGACGATGTCCTCTGCCCCCATGGTCCCATAGAGACCGGCGATCACCCGGCGAAGCTCCGGATCACCCGGCACCTCGGTGTAGCCCAACCAACCATTTAAAAATTCTTCCTGTGATTCCGCCTCAAATGCCAGCAACTGTGAAATCGACATGGATTCGCAGTCAGACTGGGTCAGCAGGTAGGGGGCTGAGAATTCGTGTTTACCAAAGAACACTTCCAATTTGAAATCATTGATTTTCATAGACATTCATCCCTTCTTTCGGTATCATTATCCCGTAGACAGTCACCGGAGTCACCATCCATTTGAAAATTCCTCATCCAACCAATTGAAGGAGGTCCAATGGGAAAAGTCATCATCGAATGGCGACCGGACAGGTCTTTGAACATCTCCCTGGCCATTCAGATTGAAGAGTTCATCAAAGGCAGGATCAACAAGGGGGATTGGTTGGTCGGAGATGTCCTTCCCTCCCAGCGACAACTGGCGGTCCAGCTGGGGGTCAACAGAAGCACCATTGTCTCGGCCCTGGGGGAGTTGACGGCCCAGGGCATTCTCGAGGCGACGGTGGGCAGCGGGACCGTGGTGGCCAACAATTCCTGGTCTTTTCTGGTCACCAAGGAAAAACTCAACTGGCGAAGGTATATCGACTGCGGTTTTCACAAGGCGAATATTCCCACGATCCAGGCCATCAACCGGTTTGAATTCGACGAGGGGATCATCCGGTTGAGTACCGGGGAGGTCTCTCCCGACCTGATGCCCCAGGAAGCCTTCTCCCGGGTCTATGAAGCGATGTCCAGGGAAAGGATTCCCCTCAACTACCTCGAGCCCCTGGGACTGCTTGAACTTCGTGAAGCTCTGGGACGATACCTCGAGTCCGACGGGATCCGGGTCGGTTCCAAGGAAATTCTGATCGTGTCCGGCTCCCTGCAGGGCATGCAGCTGATCGCCCTGGCACTTCTGGGCCGGGGATCCAAGGTTTTCGTGGAGGAATACTCCTATGCCAAGTCCCTGAAGGTCTTTGAGTATTCGGGCATGCAGATGGCCCCCGTCATCACCGACAAGAAGGGTCCGACACCGTGGATGATGGCGGCGGATTCCTTTGACGCCCCTTCCTCGATTCTCTACACGATTCCCACCTTTCACAATCCCACCGGCCGGATCATGGATACGCCAAGACGCCGGGAACTCCTGGACTGGTGCCGGAAAAAACAACTTCCCATTCTGGAGGACGAAGCCTACAAGGAACTCTACTTCGAGACACCACCGCCCCCCTCCATCAAATCCATGGATGATTCCGGCAATGTCCTCTCCCTGGGCACCTTTTCTAAATCCCTGGCGCCGGGCATTCGAGTCGGTTGGATCATCGGCCCCGAGCCGGTGATCAAAAGATTGGGAGACATCAAGATGCAGACGGATTACGGGGCAAGCTCCGTCTCCCAGTGGATGATGGTCCACCTGCTGCAATCGGGCCTCTATGAAAAACATCTGGAAAATCTCAGACAGCAGCTGAAATCGCGGCGGGACACGGTCCTGGGCTATCTGCAGGCCTATTTCGCGGATATCGCCACCTGGAACACCCCCGGGGGAGGCTTCTACATCTGGTTGAAATTGAACAGGGTTCTTCCTACGGAGAAATTTTTCCATCAACTGCTGGAGAAAAAAGTACTGATCAATCCAGGCTACATCTATACCTTCAAAGGCAGCAGCTACATCCGACTCTCCTACAGCTATTCAAGCATGGAGGACATGAAGACCGGTCTTCAGACCATGTCGGCGGTGATCCGGCATCTTCAGGGGGGCAAAGGGTGACCGGGCTTTTCTCCTGGTCAGCACTCATGATATGGTTTGAGATCCTTTTTGCCGATCCAAGGTGATGGGGATCGAGTACTCTGTCGGCAGTTTGTAAAAAAATCTTCAGAAACATTTGTCCTACATTAAAACATGTGATATAATTAACAATGTAAACCGAGAATAGAGGAAGTGAGCCGGTGATCAAACCCTTAAACAAGCGAAATTTATATGAAGAAATCCTCAGACAGGTCGTGACCTTGATCGAAGAGGAAGAATGGAAACCGGGAGAAAGAATTTTAGGTGAAGTGGCCCTGGCGAAAGCCTTCGGTGTCAGCCGCAACAGTATCCGCGAAGCATTGAAGTCCTTGGAGCTTTCAGGTGTCATCAATGCAACGGCGGGCAAGGGGACCTATCTGAGCGTCAATGCTCTTAACAATATTCGGCGAATGGAATTGATGTGGGCGCTGAGGGATTCAGAGTCTTTGGAAGAACTGATTCAGACGAGACTCATCATCGAGCCTCAGTTGGCGGCTCTTGCGGCACAGTTTGCGACTGAAGAAGATATCGAGGAAATGAGAAAAATCATTGAAAAAACGATCGATCTGGTGAAAGAGAATCGGTATACCATCGAGGAGGGGATGAAGTTCCACTTGAAGTTGATGGAGTCTTCGAAAAACAAGGTTCTGTCAAAATTCATGAACTCCATAGCGGATGAATTGTGTGTCCACCGCCTGCTAAGGGCTAAAAAATACTTCGACAAGAATGTCCTGCTTGAAGAAATGGAGGAGCATAGCGCCATGGTTGATTTGATTCAAAAGAAAGACACCAAGGGCATTCGGGAACTGGCAGAGTTTCATGTCAAGCGTGTCAAGGATATCTATTATTCGGAGGAAGACCCTGTGAAAACAATCGATTGACCGATTGTTCAAAACGCCCAAGTGGGGGCGTTTTTTTTTGTGTTTTTCGCGGGATGAATTATTTTCTGATTTTGTTATAATGAACCCAATAGCTAAATGTCCAAATGTCCTACAACATTGGAGGTGGCTAATATGGAAAAAGTAGCAGTACTGGGTTGCGGAAACGGCGGTAAGGCGGTTGCGGCAGAATTGGCTTATAATGGGGCCCAGGTCAGAATCTATGAGGCGATTCCGAATGATGACTTCAGAAAGCTTCAACAAAGCCGGGAAATCAAACTCAAGGGTGCGGTTGAACTGAAGGCGACGATCCACATGGTGACTGAGGATCTTGGCAAGGCGGTCCGCGGCAGCACTATGATTGTGGTCGTCTTGCCCTCCTTTGCCCATGAAGAGGTTTTCAAAAATCTGATTCCTTATCTGGAAGAGGGCCAGCATGTCGTGGTGATTCCGGGAAATTATGCCACGTTTTTAATGCGGAGGTTGATGAAGGAACTTGGTGTTACAGTGGGGGTCACCTTGTCTGAAACCGTCTCTCTACCTTATGCTTGCAGGGCGACGTCCTTTGATACGGTTCAGATCTACAAAAAAAAGCTTAGAATGAAACTGGCGACCTGGCCGGTGGCCATGAACGGGGAGATTTTGAATCGGATGAACGCCATCCTGGAAATTTTCATCCCAGGCATCAACGTGCTCGAGATTGCCATGGATAATCCCAACTTCATCGTGCATCCGATTCCAACCCTTTTGAATGTGGCATCCATCGAAAAAAATCCTAAGGGATGGCGGCATTATATCGATGGCATCAGTCCCACCGTTTCCATTGCTCTTCATGAAATGGATCAGGAGCGTATCATGATCGGGAAGGCTTTTGGATTGGACCTCAGTGATACCCTGAGTGCTTTGAAAACTTTCTATGGGGACAATGAGGCAGAATCCATCTATGAATATGTCAACAGTGACCAGAGTCCCTACAAGGAAATTTTCGGTCAAGATGTCTTTGGCAGATATGTGAGTGAGGACCTGCCTTACCTTGCGGTGCCGGCTCAAAGTCTGGCCAGAATCGCCGGCGTAAAAACGCCGTGGATTGATTTGATTATCCGGCTGGGGTCCCTGATTCATCACAGGGATTATCAGAAAAAGGGCTATAATGAGGCACATCTGGGAATCGATGATATGTCCCTTGAGGAAATCAAAGCCCTGATTCTGAACTAACAGGAAAAAAATATTTGACGCCGGAACGAGTCGGTGCTATGATTGAATAAATGTAGGACAATAGGACAAAGGTGGTTATTATGAATGTCACCAGGAATTCGATGCACTACGGTTATACTTACCTGGGCAAGTTGAATCGCATGTTTTTTGAAGAAACCGACATCGACGATGAAGGAATCTACAAGGGACTACTTGGTGAAAAATGTGAAGAAGTTTTCAAACACGCCCTCATGATCGGTTACAAAATGGGTGTGAGTTACGTCAGCCTGCTATTCAAGACGTCAGGTCGTGACCATGTTATTTTTGAAGAAGCAGAGACCTCGCTGGTGTTCAATAATTATTTCAAGCTCTCCAACAACATCATAAGCCGGGTACAGAAAAACAAATATCTGGTTCTCTTCAATCTTGAACATTTACATCACAAAGCTTATCATTACGAAGAGATGAGGGAGTACTGCGAAGGATTTCTCGCCGCAATTCCCAGGGAGAAGCGGGCTATCAAAATTGCGATCGGATCCATCGCAGGATCCAGCAGCGAACATTATCGGTCGATTTATGACGTGGAAATGACCATGAGATTTATGACGAATCCGTCAAGAAAAATTTCAATCGGCTGTATCGAAGACTTTTTGTTGGATGAAATCATTCTAAGTGCGGACAAGAAGACCTGCAGCTTGTTTCTGGAACGTCTTATTGGTCCCCTGTTGAAGGCGGATACGGAATCGATTCTCCTCAGTACCGTCAAGACCTATTGTGAAATGGGCTACAAGAAGGCGCGTACGGCCAATGCTCTGAATATACACCGCAACACTCTTGAATACCGTCTTGAGAAGGTGTCTTCAATATTGGACATCAATCTTGAGAATTATTTCTACTTGAACAAGCTCTATCTGGCAATCATGATTCATGAGAATTACTGGACAGAGTGGGAAGAAATTTGATAAGGAGGCTCACCAATGAGTCCATCTGCATTAAGACCAAAAGTTTTGGGTTGGCTCTACAGAATTAAAGAAGCGATATCTGTTTTTCTCATGACCGGCGTGACTTTGCTGGTGTTTATCCAGGTATTGCTGCGATATGTGTTCAAGGCTCCTTTGATGGGGATTGAGGAACTGCTGCTGTTTCCTACCATCTGGCTCTATATGGTCGGAGGTGCTCTGGCTTCCATGAAAAAGGATCATATTTCCTGCGGCATTCTGACCCTCTATGTCCATCGACCGAGGAGTGAGAGAATTTTTGATCTGGCCAGGGACGGCATCTCCTTTGTCATCTCGATCTGGCTGACCTACTGGGCCTACTGGTTTTTTACCTATTCCTTCACCACGTGGAAGTCCAGCGATCTGCTGTACATTCCGATGTTTTTCGGTGAAAGTGCCGTCTTTGTCGGACTGGTTTTGATGGTAATCTATTCAACATTGGATTTTTATCAGTCCGCCTCATTGTTTATGAGAGCTGAGAGGCTCATATGGCGAGAAGGGAAGGGGGAATAAGCATGGATATGTTAACGATTGTAATCATTGATGTAGTGATTTTAGTGGTACTGCTGATGATGAGCATTCCCCTGCCGTATTGCTTCGGAGGTGCACTGGCCTTCATGGCTGTTTTCGGTGGAGCCTCCATGAAGAGCATGATGCTGTGGGGGTTCAACCAGATGATCAGTCCGATTCTACTGGCAAGTCCGCTCTTCATCCTGGCGGGTACCTTGATGGGTGGTTCGGGGATTGCCAAACACCTATTGAATTTTGCGGATATATTCGTCGGAAGAATCAAGGGTGGAATCGGCGTTGTGGCTGTGGTGACCTGTGCCATGATTGGAGCGATTTCCGGCAGCGGTTTTACCGGAGTGGCAGCAACCGGCCCCATTCTGATTCCGAGAATGATCGAGCAGGGATATCCCAGAGGTTATTCGACGGCACTGGTAACGGTTTCATCAGTGCTCGGACTGCTGATTCCGCCGAGCATCATCATGATTTTTTACGGTTGGGTGACGGATACCTCCATCCTGGCCGCGTTTTTATCCACGGTGGGCCCCGGCCTTCTGATCGTCCTGCTGTTTTCAATCATCAACCTTATCTGGTCCCATCGATTTCCGGACATCCAGCTGGAAGAGGCCATGGACAAGTACACGAGACGAAATCTCAATAAAAAACGCATTATCGTGGCCATTCCGGCGTTGATGATGCCCATCATCATCCTTGGCGGCATCTACGGGGGAATTTTCACCCCGACTGAAGCCGCTGCCGTCGCCGCAGTATTCACTCTGCCGGTGGGCTGGTTCATCTACAAGGAGCTAAACGGCAACCGGTTGCATCAGCTGGTATCCGAGTCGGCAGCTTCAGTAGGGGCCATCATGACCATGATTTTCTTCACCCTGATGCTGAGTCAGACCTTCGTGATGCTCCGGGTTCCCCAGGCGATCATCGAGCTCTTGTTCAATATCACCAGCAACAAAGTGATCTTGTTGATTATCATCAATCTATTCTTGTTCCTGGTGGGAATGATTGTCAATGATGTGACGGGAATGATTCTGGTTGCACCCCTATTGCTCCCCCTGGTTACCGAGCTGGGAATCAGTCCGATCCACTTTGCGGCCATCATGGGAGTCAATCTCGCCATGGGAGGTGTGACACCCCCCTATGCCAGCATCCTGTATCTCGGCATGAGGATAGGAAAGGCGGAATTCAGCGAAATTCTCAGACCTACAATGATTTTTCTACTGTTGGGTTATTTGCCGGTAGTATTTGTCACCAGTTTCTGGGAACCACTATCCATGTTTTTGCCAAGACTGTTCGGTCTGGGTTAAATAATACTAAAGGAGGATTTAAAGATGGGAAAAAGAATTAGTTTGTTGATGGTATTGGTGCTGCTTGTCGTGTCCTTGGCGGCTTGTACCGGCAATGAAGCTCCGGCAAGTGAAGCGCAAATGACTTTTGAATCGCGCTCCTGGAAGGTAGGACACGTCCGGCCTGAAGGCACCTCGACCCATGATGATATGGTGGCTCTTGCAGAAGCACTGAAGAAGGGTTCCGAAGGACAGTTGACGCTGGAAATCTATCCAGCTTCTCAGTTGGGCAACTATACCGTGGTTCAGGAACGGGTCAGCCTGGGAGATGTCGAAATGCAGCTGGCCCCTCTTGGAACGAGTGTGGACAAGGGGCTGGGAATCGCATCAGCACCTTATCTGGTTTCCAACTGGGCGGAGGCCGAGGAAATGTTCAGTTCTGACGGACCCTTGATGGATGAGCTGAGAAGCCGCCTGGAAGAACAGAACATCAGATTGCTGGCAGCCTATCCGAAGTACTTTGGCGGTATCGCCCTGGCGGTGGAACCGGAATCTCCCGGGGATGTCAACGTGAACAAGGGGATTAAGATTCGCGTTCCGGCCATGAAGCAATACGAATTGACCGCCGACGCCCTGGGCTTCATAGCGACCCCCATCGCTTATTCAGAGGCCTTCACCTCCATGCAGACAGGCATTGTGGATGGAGTGATCGGATCCGGTGCTGAAGGATATTATTCAAGCTTTAGAGATTTGACAAAATACTATCTTCCCCTCAACGATCATTTTGAGATGTGGTTTTTGTACATGAATCTCGATCTTTGGAATGAATTGAGTGCTGAAGAGCAGGCCCTGTTGGAATCTGAAGGGGTGAAATTTGAAGAAAATCGATACGCAGTTGCTGAAGAAGAACAAGAGCAGAATGAAGCAATGCTCGCAGATCTCGGCATCGTGGTCTATGATTTTTCGGATGAGGAACTGGCAGCGATGAAGGCGAAGATTCAAACGGAAGTATGGCCATTGATCAAGGATGAATTCGGTGCGGATCTTTTTGACAAGGTGGTCGGTCAATAGGTTTTCCTCCAAGACAAGGGAGGTGTGCTAGGACGTGCCCCCTTGTCTCTTCCAAATAGTCTTGTAGATTATTGCTGCAATCGGGACAAGCCTGGGAAAAAAAGAAACACTTGAGAAAACTAGATGTTGCGTCATCTGCTTGTCAACAACCAACTACCTAAAAGTAATGGGTATGAGTGATAAAAAAATTTATGAATCATCGAGTTTTGACTGAAGCAGTCTGGAGGGAGAACCTTCCAGGCTGTTTTCAATGGAAATATTTCTCAATTTAACTTTTTGTTTACATAATAAGTACAAATATTGACATTTTAGTGACTTGATAGTACATATTAGATACAAATGTGAAACGACTGTCCAATGAGTTGAAAGGGATTTTTTGCAGGGGCGGTCAAGAGCCGGGGGAGAGAGTACTTTTTTCAGGTCCGGCAGGCTACCGGTACTGGAAAGCTTCTTTTGCTTTTGCTGACGCAGTGACCCGTCAAGTAGGGCCGGGAATCAGATGAATTTCATCAAGGGTGACGCAGGAGGAAGGCTGCTCAAGCAATTTTCAATAAAATTGAACAAGGGTGGTGATCTTGGGAGCAGTGACATGAGCCGACGGTTTTTTTCTCATGAAATAGTGCTCTTTCATGGCGTGTCCAGTGAAAAGGAGGCTAGTATGAAACGAAAAATAGTGGCTTTGTTGATGATTTCATTGTTGATGACTCTTGTGACCCCTTTCGCCTTCAGTGTTGAAACCTACCAGCAGTACCAGGACCGGGCGACGGAAGTCTGTGAAGCAATCGATATGGTCGTGGGTACCGGAGAAGGTCTGACCCCCGCCTATCTGGCGACAACCCCCAAGCGGTACCAGGGGGCCAAGTTGATCGTGGGTCTGAGGGGATTCTTGTCCGTGGCCGAGGGCTACGGCTACTCGGAAAATTTTACGGATTACCTGGATCTGGCCTGGATCGGCGGTCAGAACATTCTGGGTTATTTGAAGGAGCATCCGGCAATCGGCTACAACGGCAAACCGGACGGCAGCTTCGATCCGAATGATGACATGTCGGTCAAGGAATACTACAAGCTGATGCTGGTTTCTCTGGGTTATGTGGAGAACACCGATTTTTCCTGGTCCGGCTCAGCGTCCATGCCTGATGTGATGGAGATGGCCACGGCTGTCGGTCTGGTCCGGCTGGATGAAGCAGACGCCTTCACCATGGCCAAACTGTGTGTGGCGACCCTGGAAGCCCTGGAAACCACCCGCAATGGGTCGACTGAAACCCTGGCGGCCTGGCTGGTGGGCCAGGGGGCCATCGATCCGGTGGTGGCCTCTGCCTACGGCTTGTTCACGCCGGCATCCCCGGAAACGGCGCCGGAAGCAGCCGTGGAGGCGACGGGCTATCTCAATTATGAGATTGCGTTGGTCAAGGGGGAAACCGTGGTTTCCTTCACCTTGACCAACGGCTCCTTTGTCAGTGATCTGGGGGAGGACAATGCCCATACCCGGCTTTTCCTGGAAGGTTTTGATGGCGATCTGGATACGGTGGTTTCCTTCGATTCCGCCGTGGACCTGGATCATACCGCCGTCACCAGATTGTCCCCCTCCCTGGTGACGGTGGAGATTCCGGCATCTCAAAATTACCGGATCGCCGAGGATGAAACCGTGACCGTCAGCATCGACCCCGGCCTCATCCAGTCAGCTCCGGAGGGTCCGGTCATGGCGGAATTCATCATCGCCGATGTGGGTGCCGGAACCATCGATGATCCCTGGCAGCTCTACCGGTTCGAGGATCTTGACATGATGAATGTGGAACCGGCGGACTACTATGAAATCAATGCCGAGCTCTCGGGCCCCGGTGGCGTGATCAACGGGCCTTTAGTCCCGCGTTTCGGAGGAAAATTGAACGGAAACGGCCATAAAATCAAGAATGTCGAGATCAACTATGATCCCGGTCTGGATCCCGCCGGTGGGGGCGCAGGTCTCTTCGGGCTGGTTCTGGCCGGTGGTGAAATCACCAATGTGGCCTTCGAGGACATCAGTATCCACGGCGGTGGTGCGGTTTGCGGCGGCATCGCCGGCACGGACGAGGGCGGCATATGGACCGGCGTCAGAGTCACCGACAGCGATATCGGTGGGGTCACCCACGGGGGCGGTTTGATCGGACGGGCCAGCGGCCATACCCAGATTACGGACTGTGACGGTGAAGGCATCCATGTCGGAGATGACCGGGATGTCGGCCATGCCGGCGGGGTGGTGGGTCATGCCGACGGCGGCAGTACCCTGAGTGTCAATGGCTGCAGTTTCAGCGGTCTTGCCATCACCGGCCAGAATACGGCAGGCGGGATTGTCGGCCTCAACGAGGGTGGCGCGCATATTGAAGAAAGCCATACCGAAGGAGAAATCACCGGTCTGTATCTCTTCATGACCTATTCCTCGAAGATCGGCGGCATCGCCGGCCAGTCCACGGAGGCTATGGAAATCCTCGATTGCAGCACCTACGGCACCCTGACGGGCTGGTATGACATGGGGGGTGTCCTGGGGCACAACACGGGAACAGCCACCATTGACGGCAACTACTCCGGGATTGCCAGCTACCGCTACAGCTTCTTCCTTTCGGATGATCCCGCAAATGCGGATATCCACCGCATCCTGGGCGAAGATGCAGGCACCGCAGTCCTGGACAACACCGCCAATGGGGCCGCGGTACTGCTGAGACATTCGGATGAAGCCGATATGACGGCCTGGGTTTCAGACCCCAACGGCCTCGACGGCCAGGACTTTGAATTCTTCCTGCCGCCGACCATCTTTGAATTTGACCCCTTCCTTCCCGAAATTCCCCTGGATCCCATCAATCCGGGCATCATCTGGGAGTTTGACCCTTTTTTCCCCTAGGACCGGGTCCGGCGCTTCAAAAGTAATGATAGACGGGGTTTGTTGAAACAAGTCTTGTGGGACTGGAAAACATGAACCGCAGCAGTTCGAAACGGTCTGGAGGAGAAAGCGCCAGGCCGTTTCCCTTGGAGTAACACGGACCGGGAGACCCGGATTTTTAAAGAACCATGAGAATCCAAGCAACATTTCCCGGAAAATGCTATAATATTGTCAGAGTTCTCAAAGGAGGCCGTCCATGTTTCATGAAGTCATACCGGGAAAAATCTATCAGCAGATCAATAAACAGATTCAGGATCTGATTCTGTCGGAGGTCCTTAAAAAAGGCGACAAGCTGCCGCCGGAAAGGCAGTTGGCAGAGGCCTTCAACGTGTCGAGGGCGTCGATTCGCGAATCGATAAGGTCCCTGGAAATCATGGGCTTGATCGAGAGCCGGCCTGGAGAAGGAAATTTCATCAGCAATTTTGAAAGGCCCACCATCTTCGAACCGCTGACCATCATGTTCAAGATCAACAACGGTACTTTTCGGGATATCCTGGAGATCAGAATGATTCTAGAGGTTGAAGCGGCGGGCCTGGCGGCGGAAAGGATCACCGACGACCACCTGAAAAAGCTCAACGACCTGATGCAGGCCCTTGAAAACTCCGACGATGAAGCCGAGAGCGTTGAAATCGACAAGAAGATCCATTATCTGATTGCCGAAGCCACCGGCAATTACCTCATCATCGTCATGCTTGACGCCATTTCCTCCCTGATGACCAGTTTCATCGCCAATGCCAGACTGATTATCGCTAAAAACATCTCCGAGCAGGGCCGGCTGATCAGAATCCACAAGGATGTGGTCAAGGCCCTGGGCCAGAAAAACCCCCGCCTGGCCCAGGATGCCATGAGGAGACATTTTTATTCCGTCTACGAAAGCATCGAGGGCGAAGACATCTGACCGCAACAGACAGAATCCCATCCCGAGGATCCGGATTGAAACCCCGACCCTCGGGTTTTTTGATGCCCGAAGGTGGCGGCTCTTTGTCAATGCGGCGGTGGCGGGAGAAGATTCCCGGTGGAAATGAGGTCCTGGCAGCCCCCTGGAAGTGACGATCCGATGAAAAAAGTCTTCCGAAAAAAACATCTCATGAATCAGAGTCTTCCAGGTGTCTCGCTTTTTTAGCGGGGGACCGGAGGTCTTGTTAATAAATTATCTATTATTTAAATGTTCTGACTATTGTGATAAGTTGAGATTAGTGGTAAGACCAATAAGTGGTAAATATGACCATTAGTCTCTGTTATTTCAAGAAATACCGTGATAATGAGACGATATTGCGTTATCTTGCTGCATAAAATTTTTTTTAGCATTAATGGTCAGACCATAAGACCACGAAGGAGGGTGTTTATGAACATTATTGTACCAATCAAGCAGGTGCCGGAAACGAGCAATGTCAAGATGGACACGGAAACCGGCACCATGATGCGGGATGGTGTCGAAAGCATCATCAATCCCCTGGACTTGTATGCGATAGAAATTGCGATACAGGTCAAGGAAAGCCACGGTGGCAGAGTCACCGTCGTCACCATGGGACCGCCATCCGCGGACAAGGCCCTCAGAGAAGCCCTTGCCATGGGCTGCGATGACGGGGTTCTGATTTCAGACCGCAAGTTCGCCGGGGCGGATACCTGGTCGACCGCCTACGTTCTGGTCAAGGCCATTGAAAAAATCGGGGCCGTTGATCTGATCATCGCCGGCGAGAGGGCCACCGACGGCGATACGGGACAGGTGGGCCCCAATATCGCCTCCGCGATGGATCTGCCCCTGGCCACCTACGTCAGCAGAATCGATGCCGTGACCGGGACCTCCATCACGGTTGAAAGAATGACGGAAGAGGGTTATGAAAAGCTCAGGCTGCCCCTGCCGGCCCTCCTCACGGTGGTCAAGGAGATCAGTTATCCGAGGCTGCCCACCCTCAGAGGCAAGCAGCGGGCCAGGAAGACGGACATTCCGACCTACAGCGTGGCGGATCTGGATGTCGTTGAAAATCATCTGGGCCTGACGGGTTCACCGACCCGGGTGGTGAAAATTGAAACCCCCAAGGTCACCCGGGGCGGGAAGATCTACAAGGTGGTGGACGACCACAGTCTTGAGGAAGCCGTCGACGGTTTGATTGAATTCATGAAAAAGAAAGAAATCATTTAGGAGGTTCACATGGAATATAAAGGAGTCTGGACGATAGCAGAAGCCCATGAGGGTGATTTGAAAGCCGTTTCCTTCGAACTTTTGTCAAGAGGCAGAAAACTGGCGGATGAGCTCGAAGAAGAACTGGTTTCAGTCCTCATCGGCGGCAAGGTCAAGGAGGAACGGGTGAAGGAGTTGATCCAAAGAGGAGCCGACCGCGTCATCCTGGTCGAGGATCCTCTGCTGGACCGGTTCATTGTTGAAACCTACAGCAAGGTGCTGATTGACCTGATTGACAAGAAAAAGCCGGAGATCATCCTGTCGGCGGCGACGGTGAACGGCAGGACCCTCATGCCCCATGTGGCCATGAGAATTCACGCGGGACTGACGGCGGACTGTACTGAACTGGGCATTGAAGAAACAACGAGAAACCTGCTTCAGACCCGCCCGGCCATCGGGGGGAATATTCTGGCCACCATCAAGTCGCCGGATTCAAGGCCCCAGATGGCGACGGTGAGACCCAAGTCCTCGCGGCCTCTGGAACTGGACGAGTCCCGGGAAGGCGTGGTTGAAAGAATCGAATTCTCCCGGGACCTCTACGACGACCGGGTCAAGCATCTGGAAACCATCTCCGGCGGAGAGGAGGACATCAATATCCAGGAATCGGACATTGTGGTTTCCGGCGGCAAGGGCATGAAGAAAATCGACAATTTCAAAATGCTCTCGGATCTGGCCCATGCCATGGGCGGCGTGGTGGGGGCTTCGAGGGATGCGGTGGATCGCGGATGGGCCAGGTATCCCCAGCAGGTGGGCCTCAGCGGCAAGACCGTGACTCCCAACGTCTATTTCGCCATCGGTATTTCAGGAGCCATCCAGCATCTGGCGGGGATGAAAACCGCAGAAACCATCATTGCCATCAACACCGATGAAGACGCCACCATCTTTCAAGTGTCGGATTTCGGCATTGTCGGGGACCTGTTTGACGTACTGCCCCTGCTGACTCAAAAACTGGCGAAGGAGGTCAAGTAGATGAATTACGGTAAAGTCACAAAGGACACCATTGCACAATTGGTCAGTCTGCTGGGAGAAAAGAATGTTTTCGTCGATGAGGAAAAAATGGAAAGCTATTCCCATGATGAAACACCGGTAGAACAGTTTCAGAGCATGCCGGAAGTGGTCATCACACCAACTACGGCCCGGCAGATCGCCGAAGTCATGAAGCTGGCCAACCGGGAGCTGATTCCAGTGACCCCCCGTGGTGCCGGGTCCGGTCTGTCAGGAGGGGCCATTCCCGTGTACGGCGGCATTCTGCTGTCGGTGGAAAAAATGAACAAGGTGCTTGAAATCGATTATGAAAATATGATGATCGTGGTGGAACCCGGTCTGGTCACCAATGAAATCAACGGACTGGTGGCGGAAAGGGGCCTCTTCTTCGCAGGCTATCCCATGAGTCTGGAAACCTGCTTTGTCGGGGGAAACATCGCCGAAAACGCCGGTGGCGGCAAGGCTGTCAAATACGGTGTCACCGGCCAGTACATCGTGGGGATGGAACTGGTGACTCCTGCGGGGGAGATCATCGAACTTGGAGGAAAAATCATCAAGGATGTGACGGGATACGACTTGAAAAAACTGATCGTCGGGTCGGAGGGGACCCTGGGGATCGTCACCAAGGCCATCATCAAACTGTCACCCCTGCCCAAGGCCATCACCAATCTGCTGGTGCTTTTTGAAGATGTGGATTCAGCCATTTCCACGGTGCCGAAAATCATGTCGGAGGGTGGCATCATTCCCACCTCCATCGAATTCATGGACAAGCTTTCAGTGCACACCGCCTGCGAGTACCTGAACGAGCATCTGCCCTATCAAAAGGCGGGATCGATGCTGCTCCTGGAGGTGGACGGCACCAAGCAGAGCCAGGTGGACGAGGATGCTGAAATCATCGGAGAACTCTGTCTTGAAAACGGCGCCATAGAGGTCTACGTGGCGGACAATTATACCACCCAGGAAAGGGTCTGGTCGGTCAGAAGAAATATCGCCGAAGCCTTCAAAGTCTATTCTCCCCATCAGAGTCTCGAGGATATCGTGGTGCCCATCAGCTCGATTTCGAAGCTGATGCCGAGAATTGAGAAAATCGCCCGGAAATACGACATCAAAATGCCCTCCTACGGCCATGCCGGAGACGGCAATCTCCATACCACCCTGGTCAAGAATCCCGGGTCCACCATGGAAGAGTGGTATGACATCGAGGAAAAGGCCTTGCTGGAACTGTACGATGCCGTCAAGGAACTGGGTGGTAAAATCAGCGGGGAACACGGCATCGGCGTCAAGCGGAAAAAATACATGGGAGACCTGGTAGGGCCGGGTGAAATGGCCATGATGAGAGCCATCAAAAGGGCCCTGGACCCCAACCATATCATGAACCCGGGCAAGATATTCGATCTTTAGGAGATGATAGCAGTGAAGGTTGAACTGCCTTATGGCAAAGGCACTAGGACTTTTGAAATCGAAGACGACCATTTGAGGGCCGTCCTGGTTTCCCGGGCCCACAGTTACCGGCCCGGGAAGTCTGAAACGATTCTGGTGAAGGAGGCCTTGGAAAATCCCGTCAATTCACCCCGCCTGGAGGACCTGGCCCGGGGGAAGAAGAACATGGTCATCATCTCGAGTGATCACACGAGACCGGTGCCCTCCCACATCACCATGCCGGTGCTCCTCGAGACCCTTCGAAGGGTCAACCGTGAAGGGAAGATCACCATCCTGGTGGCCACGGGCGTGCATCGCGCCTCAAGTGAAGAGGAACTCAGGAGCAAGTACACCGATGAAATCGTGGATACCGTGGACATCCACATCCATGACAGCGTCAGGGACCCCATGGTGGATCTGGGGCGGCTGCCTTCCGGGGGATCCCTCTTGATCAGCAAGGTCGCCATGGAGGCGGACCTGCTCATTGCTGAAGGCTTCATCGAGCCCCATTTCTTCGCCGGCTTTTCAGGGGGAAGAAAGAGCGTTCTGCCCGGGGTGGTCAGTTATGAAACCGTCCTGGCGAATCACTGTTCGGAGTTCATCGATTCGGAATTTGCGAGAACCGGAATCCTTGAAAAAAACCCGCTTCATATCGACATGCTCCATGCGGCAAAGGAAGCCGGACTGGCCTTTATCCTCAATGTGGTGATCGATGCCGACAAAAAGGTCATCAAGGCCTTTGCCGGGCATCGGGAAGACGCCCATTATGAAGGCTGCCGGTTTGTGGACAGTCTCGCCGGGGTGGAGGCCTCGCCTGCGGACATTGTCGTCACCACCAACGGCGGCTATCCCCTTGACCAGAATATCTACCAGTCGGTGAAGGGAATGACCGCCGCAGAGGCGACCCTGAAGGAGGGAGGCGTCATCATCATCGCTGCCGAGTGTCGTGACGGCCATGGCGGTGAAGCCTTCTACGAGACCTTTGCGGGTTCGTCGGGGGCCCGGGAGGTCATGGATGAAATCCTGTCAAAGGGTCGTGAACAAACCATGCCGGACCAGTGGGAGTCCCAGGTCCTGGCAAGGATCCTACTTAAACATGAAGTGATCATGGTCACGGATGCCGGACAAAAGATGGTGGAGGACATGCACCTGCATTATGCCGCCGACCTGGAGGAAGCCATGGCGAAGGCCGTTGCGATGATCGGGCGTGATGATTATCAGGTCACGGTGGTGCCGGACGGCGTTTCAGTCATCGTGAGATAAAAAAAGGGGGATATACAAGAATGTATGCACTGATTGCTTTTTTACCAATTTTGACCACAATCGTTCTGATGATCGGTATGAACTGGGGAGCCAAGAAAGCCTTGCCCGTGTCCTGGGGCGTGGCGGCGGTGGTGGGCCTGGTCTTCTGGAAAATGGACTTTGGCAGCGTCATCGGATTTTCCGTCTTCGGCGTGTTCAAGGCCCTGGATGTGCTGATCATCATCTTCGGCGCCATTTTGATTCTGAACACGCTGAAGCAGTCCGGGGCCATGGCCACCATCAACAACGGATTCGGAGGCATTACCAAGGATAAAAGAATCCAGGTGCTGATCATCGCCTGGATGTTCGAGGCCTTCATTGAAGGAGCGGCGGGATTCGGAACACCGGCGGCTCTTGCCGGTCCCCTTCTGGTGGGACTGGGTTTCCCGGCCCTGGCCGCGGCCATGGTCGCCCTGATCATGAACTCGACACCGGTGGCCTTCGGAGCAGTGGGAACCCCCATATTCGGTGCCATGAGTACGATTTCCAGCAATCTTGAGGCCATCGGGGGAGATCCCCTCGCCTTTCAGATGCAGCTGACCCAGTGGGTGGCCGTCGTGCACGGTATCGTGGGAACCTTCATTCCACTCCTGGCCGTGGTCATGATGACCCGGTTTTTCGGGAAAAACAGAAGCATCAAGGAGGGACTGCAAGTGGCGCCCTTCGCCATCTTCGCCGGGCTGGCCTTCACCGTGCCCTATGTCCTCATCGCGACGGTTTTCGGGCCGGAGCTGCCCTCTCTCATGGGAGCCTTCATCGGACTCGGCATCGTGGTATTTGCCGCCCAGAAGGGATTTCTGATGCCGAAGACGATTTGGGATTTCGATTCAAAGGATGCCTGGGAGGCCGACTGGAGCTCGAATGAAGATCTGGGAGCCACCAAGGAATCCAACATGTCATTGCTCATGGCCTGGACGCCTTATGCCCTGATCGCAGGCATTCTGGTCATCACCAGGATACCGGCCCTGGGCCTCAAGGGGATTCTTGCGGCACAGAAGATCGTCATCCCCAATGTCATGGGCACCGGACTGGACTATGCCCTGAGCTGGGCCTATCTGCCGGGGATCATTCCCTTCACCCTGGTGGCCCTCCTGACCTTCTATCTGCACAAAATGGACAAGAAAAGCATCGTGACAGCCTGGAAGAGCACCTTCAAACAGATCAGCGGCGCAGCCATCGCCCTTTTTGCCGGAATCGCCATGGTACAACTGATGCTGAATTCAGGGGTCAACGGGGCAGGCCTGGAGAGCATGCTCACAGAAATGGCCAAGGCCCTGGCCCGGGTTGCGGGAAGCGGTTATGTCATGGTAGCCCCCTTCATCGGCGTCTTGGGAGCCTTCATGTCGGGTTCGAATACCGTTTCGAATATTCTCTTTTCATCCCTGCAGTTCGAAACCGCCACCATCCTCGGTCTGCCTCAGGTGTTGATCGTGACCCTGCAGGTCATCGGAGGCGGCATCGGCAACATGATCTGCATCAACAATGTCGTGGCGGTGGCGGCCACGGTGGGGGTCATCGGCATGGAGGGGAAACTCATCCGACGAAATGCGATTCCCATGGTCATCTATTCCCTGGCGGCCGCCTTGCTGGTGGGGGTTCTCATCACCAGCGGCTTCAATCCCTTACCCATGTAGACCTGTTTTTCGAAAGAGGCATTCCCGAAGAGGGGATGCCTTTTTCATGGGGGTGAAACAATTGTGAAAGACTTGTTCCGGATGTGGTAAAATAAGGTTAATCAATTCGCCTGCTCACCGGGCAAATATCGATAAAAAGGGGAGTGCCATGAAAAGAGGATTGATCATTGGGAAATACATGCCCATGCACATGGGGCATGTGAATGCGATATTGAAGGCTTCCTACATCAGCGACGAGCTCTACGTGGTGGTGATCCATCACCCCGACATCGACCGGGAAATCTGTGAAAGGGACCATTTCAAATACCTGGTGCCGGAAATCAGGGCGAGGTGGATCACGGGGCTGACCAAGGAAATGGACCACATCAACATCATCCAGGTGGAGGAAGTGGTTTCACAAGACGGAAAAATCGATTTTGAAGCCACCACGAAGAAGGTCTTCGACACCATCGGAAAGAAAATCGATGCCCTTTTCCACACCGACCTGAATTATTTTCGCACCATCCGGGAGATGCATCCCGAAATCGAAAGCCTGCTGGACCAGTACGATTTCAAGAAATTCACCATTTCCTCCACCCAGATCAGGGAGGAGGGGGTCTTTGAACACTGGGACGACCTGCCTGCCTTCGTCAGACCCTACTACGTCAAAAAAGTGGTCATCGTGGGAACGGAAAGTTCGGGCAAGTCCACCCTGACCAGGAACCTGGCCAAGCTCTACAACACCAATTACGTGGAGGAATACGGCCGTGTCCTGTGTGAGAACATGGGGGGGTATGAAGGCATCTTCACCCCGGATCTTTTTCCCATGATCGCCTACGGCCACAAGATGGATGAATTTGAAAAAATCCGCTATTCCAACAAACTGCTTTTTGTCGATACGGAAATCATCGTCACCCAGTACTTCAGCGAACTTTTCTCCGGCAAAGATCCCATTCTGGAGAGCATGGCCGAGCACAACTACTACGATTTGTGGATTTATCTCGAGCCCGATGTGGCCTGGGTTTCCGACGGTTTCAGGACCTATGGCAGGGAAGAGGACCGCCGGTCCAACAATGAAAAGTTGAAGACCATGCTGGACGAGCGCGGCATTGCCTACCAGGCCGTCAGCGGCAGCTATATCGACCGGATCACGGAAGCGGTAAAGTTGATCGACAAGATTCTTGAAAAGTGAAAATCTTCACCTGAAAATCCCTGGTCCAGGGGATTTTTTTGTGTGCGGTTTTGAGAGTTGCAGCCCTTTTCAAAAAAGCCCGGGCCTCTGAAGGGAAAAACGAAGTCAGATTTGAAAAAACTCCGACGGGGGTCATCTTTACCGAATATCACCGAAAAGCCCCTCGCTTTAGCCATGGGGATGAAAGGTGATCATATGTTTGCGTTATAAGCTTAAAGGGTGTATCATAGAGGTATGGATAACACTAACTACAAATCAAGTAAAAATGTAGTCTGTTCGTGCAAGTACCCTGTGGTATGGTGTCCTGAATATCGACGCAAGGTAATCGTAGGTCCAGTTGAAAAGCGTTTGAAGGAGATAGTAGAAGAAGTTGCCTCTTAAGCTAAATGTCGATATCATTGAAATGCAAACCATGCCAGATCACATCCACTTGCTATTGGAGGTTGCCCCCCAATTTGGCATCCATAAGGCTGTCAAAAGAATCAAGGGACAATCATCAAGCGTACTAAGAAGTGAATTCAAGCACCTGACTACAAAACTACCCACTCTTTGGACAAATAGCTATTTTGTTTCAACGGTTGGTGGTGCTCCCCTATCGGTTATTAAAGGCCTATTGAAAATCAGCAAAGGAATCAAAGGGAAGTGATGCCATGCGTACCGTCAAAATCAAACCAGCCCCCACAATTGAACAAGAAAATTTTTGATTTCAATCAGCAAAACCTGCATCAAAACAGTCAATGAAATTGTGTCCGATATGGTCGAGGCTGAAAAGGTGCTTCAGCTCTCTTCGAAAGATGTTGACGCACTGATGCCGAGTGCCGTCAAAAAACCAAGCGATTCGTGATGCCAAAAGTAGCCTACAAGAAATCAAAGAAACAGGGGACGGTTCCCATTCTCAGGAAAACCGGTTTGTCTTTGAACAATCAAAACTATACAGTTAAAGAAAACACACTTGAGTTTCCTGTTTTGATTAACGGCAAATCCCAGCGAATCGGAGTCAAAGCGATCTTTAATGATTATCAGAAGACTTTAATTGAAGAGGCTGCTAAACCTGGTATGCTTCGCATCACTGGAAGTCGGGCACAAATGGATTGCTCAGATTGCAGTTGAAGACCCGGAACTGATCACAGTCCACACAGATATCGTCATGGGCGTGGATCTCGGCTCAAAGTTCCAGCCGTAAATAAACTTCTGATGGCAAGGTCAAATTCTTTCGGCAATGGCCGACTGAATAAAGTTTTTCTGCCGTCGCTTTCGAGCAATTAGAAAGAAACTCGGCCAAATGAAAAACCTTAGTGCCTATCAGGAAACTCTCTCTGATAAAGAGCAACGCTGGATGAAAAACCAAGACCATAAGATTTCAAGAGAAATCGTCAATTTTGCAATCGAAAACCATGTAAGCACCATCAGACTTGAAAAACTCGGGCATCAGACAAACGGCAAAGACAAGCCGTAAAAATGAAAAGAATTTGCACACCTGGTCATTCTATCGTTTGGCGGGCTACATTGAGTACAAGGCACTAGCAGGTATCACGGTGGAATATGTCATCCCGCCTACACCAGTCAGATTTGTCCGTTCGTGGCAAGAAAACAAAGCCAAAGGCAGAAACTACACTTGCAAGTGTGGATACCACTCCCATCGGGGATTCGGTCGGTGCCATCAACATCATTAAGGCACCTCTGATAGCTGGCGCTGCGTAAGCAGTAGGCTTTCAGCCCATGCGACTATAGGTCCTGGCATGGGACGGGGTGATGACACACCCCTTGACTCAGGGTCGTACTCCGATAGCAGAAATGCACTTCGGTTTAATCACCTGAGAATCCCCCGAATTGATTCGTGGGGAGTGTCAACGGATTTTTACGTTTAAGGGGCCTTTTTAAAGGTAAATATTCAGTGTTGGTATAAATTCAATAAAGGAGTGAATCGAATGAGAAGAGCGAGGAAGCTTGGCATTATTCTTTCGGTGTTGATGATTTTTTCATCAATCACCACAGGACTGGTATTTGCTGAGACCTACACGGTACAAGCAGGAGATACCCTGTCGGAACTGGGAGCGGCCTGGGGGGTGGAATGGCAGGACATTGCGGATCTGAATGACCTCGACGATCCGGACCTGATTCTGGTGGGTCAGGAACTGGAGGTTCCTGGAACGCCTCAAGAAACCGAACTTGAGGAAGCGGCCCTCACCATTCTCCACACCAATGACATCCATGGATTCTTTGTGGAGGGCAAGTACGACGGCATGGGTGCCGCCAAGGTCTCGGCCTTTGTCGAATCCGTCAGAGCATCCAATGACAACGTGCTGTTCTTCGACGCCGGCGACGCCCTTCAAGGGGCGAACCTCGTCACCCTGTCCGATGGTCGCTACGGGACCTACATCATGAATGAAATGGGATACGACCTCATGGTGGCCGGCAATCATGAATTCGACTACGGTGCCGACAGACTCTTGTATCTTGCCAGAAAACTTGATTTCCCCATGCTCGGCGGCAACATCATCGTCGATGAGACCGGGGAAAGCTTCCTGCCGGAATACACCATCTTTGAAAAGGGTGGCTACACCATTGGTGTATTCGGCGTCTCAACACCGGAAACCACCTTCAAATCACATCCTGACAATACGGCCGGCCTGACCTTCCAGGATCCGGTGGCCTATGCCCAGGACATGGTGGATGAACTCAGGGATGACGTGGATATCCTCATCGCCCTGGCCCATCTGGGAATCGAGGGAGATTACGCTTCCACCGATGTGGCCGAGCAGGTGGCAGGCATCGATCTGATCATCGACGGTCACTCCCACACGAATCTGCCTGAAGGCATGATGGTGGAGGATACTTTGATTGTTCAAGCCGGTGAAAAATCCAAGAACGTCGGCATTGTACAGATCCAGATGGCAGAAGGTGCGGTAGAAAGCATCACGGCCAGCCAGTTCAGCAAGGGAGATTCTGTTGAAGCCCCCGAGCATGAGCGGGTGGGAGCCATGGTCAACGCCCTGGCCGAGCTCAACGGCATCATTGAAAATGAAGTGGTGGGCTTCAGTCCCATGGTCCTCAATGGCGAAAGAGATTTCGTGCGAACCGGTGAAACCACCCTCGGCAATCTTTTGACTGAGGCGCTGCTCGATATCAGCGGAGCCGACATCGCCCTCACCAACGGCGGCGGGATCCGGACCAGTATCCAGGAGGGAGAGGTCACCAAGGGCGACGTCCTTCAGGTACTGCCCTTCGGGAATACGGTCAGAGTCATTGAACTCAGCGGGGCCGATGTGATTGCCGCCATTGAAAACGGCATCGCCACTTACCCTGAACCCCTGGGTGCCTTCCCCCATATCGCGGGGATGACGGTGACCTTTGACGCCACACAAGAGGCGGGAAGCCGCGTGGTGGAAATTCTCGTGGATGGAGAACCCCTGGTCGAATCAGCCATGTACACCCTGGCCACCAATGACTTCCTGGTAGCCGGCGGCGACGACTACGGCATGTTCGTCGGGAAAGAAGTCGTGGCCGAGTACGGAGCCATGGACCAGGTGCTCATCGACTACATGGCGGATGTCGGTTTTGAAAAATCCACAATCACCGGCAGAATCGTCGAAATCAACGAATAGAACTTGAAGAGAGCCCCTTTCGAGGGGCTCTCTCATTGTGAAGGAGGTGGGGGATGAAGATCATCTTCACCCCGAAACTGCTGGCCTATTTGAAGGCTGCAGGTATCGAGGAGCTTGAAGTGGGTTCCCTCAGGGGTGGCATGTGCTGAACCAGCGGGCTCACGCCTTCAGTTAGAAGGAAAGAGGGTATCCTTGACCAGGGATACCGCCTCATGGAGGACCAGGGAGTCAAGGTCCATGTCGAGGAGGTCTTTTTTGAGACCATCGAAGAGCTGACCATCGACCTGAGAAAACTCCTGTTCAAGAAGGAAATCTATATCCGGGAATACAAAATCAAGTAGTGCCCTCGGGCACTACTTGATACTATTTCTAAGCTTATGTAAGGCCCTGTGCTTGATAGTCCGCACGTGGCCGTAGGAGAGATGATAGATGGAGGAAATTTCCTTGAGGGTGTATCCCTCCATGATGTTTTTTTTGAGAATCAGTTTCTCCTGGTCACTGAGTTTTTCAAGATTGCTTCCCAGCAGATGTTTGACGATCACCGGTTGATAATGATCCATCCCATCAGGGAGATGGCAATCCAAGGGATAACTCCAGGGACTTTTCTGCTGGTGTATGAAAATGATCAAAGCCCATTTTTCAAAGGCCTCGAGGTTTTTCAGGAGATGAATATTGTCGTAGACCGTCAGGTACAAGTCGTGGAAGACATCCAAGAATTCATCCTTTGAGCCATGATGGTAGCTCTTCAAGAGAGGGAGCATCGAAAACAGCCGGTTGTAGAGGAGTTCCGGAAGAATTTCAATCCGGTTATTCGCGTTTTTTCTGGCTTTCAATTTTTCTTTGCTGAACCATGAATTCAGCGAAGTCTTCAATGCTTTCTCGAATTTTCGGATCCTCGACGGTCAATATGAGGAGGTTGTTTTTTTTCGTTTCGGCAATCCCTAGAAGATAATCCGATGACACATTGAAAAAACCGGCGACATCGACGATGAATTCCAAAGGCACCGTCCGCTGGTCGTTTTCATACTGGGATATGGTCTGCTGGGAAACATTGAGGATTTTCCCCAGGCCGGCCTGGGAGATATCGAATTTTTCTCTGAGGTTTTTCAGTCGTTTGCCAAAGCTCATGCTGCCCCCTCCTGTCTGATAGATTAACTATAGCATTAGAGGTTTTGGCGTATCAGAAATACAATCAAATGAAGTATGGAAGATGAAAATACATAAAAACCATGTCGCCATGGCGTGAAAAATCCGTGGATATCTGTTACAATAAGGTGGTATCAGAAAGGACGGGAAATTCAAGTGAGTCTAAAAATCAAAGCGGATCTGGGACTGCTCTTCGTCACCTTGACCTGGGGAATATCCTTTATATTGACCCAGAACGCCATAGCCAGCATTCCGGTTTTCAATTTTCTGGCGGTGAGATTCACCATCGCCTTTGTACTGTCCAGTCTCTTCTTTTATAAAAGAATGATGAAAGTCGACAGGACGACGGTGAAGTACGGCCTGCTTGTCGGGGGAATCCTTTTTTCAGGATATGCCGTGCAGACCATCGGGCTTTTGTACATCAGCAGTTCAAAGTCAGCCTTCATCACAGGGCTCAACGTGGTCCTGGTTCCGGTCATCTCGGCCCTGCTGCTCAGGGAAAAAATCAAGATTGAAGCGAAAATCGGCGTTTTTCTCGCCTTCGTGGGTCTTGGCTTCTTGACCTTGACCGGTCTCACCATGCCCAATATCGGGGATTTTCTGACCCTGATCGCCGCCTTCAGCTTCGCCTTCCACATCATCACGGTGGGTCATTTCACCAAAAAAGTCGCCTCCCTGGAGTTCGGCATCATGCAGATCGGCGGCGTGGCTCTTTTCAGCTGGATTCTCAGTTTTGCGACGGAGACCCCGAGTCTGAGCTTCAGCCTGGGCAGCTGGATGAACATGCTCTTCCTGGGGGTCTTCTGTACCTCCATGGCCTTCATCGTCCAGTCCATCGCCCAGCAGTACACCACCAGTACCCACACGGCTCTGATCTACACCAACGAGCCGGTATTCGCCGGCATCTTCGGCTACCTCATCGCCGGCGAGATTCTGGGGGTCAACGGGGTTTTAGGAGGAGCCCTGATTTTGTCGGGAATGCTCCTGGCTGAGATCGATGTCGGTAGAATACTGCGATTGAAACGCGCTTGAAAAGGAGTCTGCCATGAATTATTCCATCACCACCCTGGTTGAAAACCGTCCCGATGAAAAGGGGGACCTGATGGCTGAAAACGGCCTGTCCTTTTTCATCACCACCCCCGAGGGGAATCTCGTCTTTGACATGGGGGAGGCGGGGGCCTTTCTCAAGAACCTGAAGACCCTGGGTCTCGACCTGGACCGGGTCTCGAAAATGGTGGTTTCCCACGGCCATCACGATCACGGCAACGGCCTGCTGGCCCTGCTTGAGGAGGGACCACAGGATTTCGAACTCTATGTGGGAGAGGGCTTTTTCAAGCCCAAGGTCAAGGGCCCCCGGGGGGAGACCTTCACCGGCCTCAAGTATGATGAAGAGACCCTGAGACGGGCCGGCGTAAGAGTGAAAACGGTCACGGCCGACCTCACCCCGATTCTTGGGAATGTCTTTCTGGTCAAGAATTTCAAAAGGGACTATCCCGACGCCATTGATCCGAGTTTTGCCCTGAGAGAGGGGCGGGGCCTGGTTCCGGATCCTTTCACCGATGAAATCGCCCTGGTGGTCAAGGGAGAGCAGGGTCTGGTATTGCTGGTGGGGTGCTCTCATCCCGGCATTGAAAACATGATCAAAACCGTCGAAGACCGCTTCGAGGAACCCCTTCATGCCCTGATCGGGGGCACCCACTTGAGGGACGCCTCCCTGCAGAGGATCCAGGGGATGATCGCCTTGATCCGGGAAAGGGGCATCAAGGTCATCGGCTTGAATCACTGCACCGGTGAAAAAGCCCTTTCTGAGATGCAGGGGGCCCTCCCGGGAGTATTTGCAGACAACCGGACCGGCAGTGTCTTCTCCTTTGATTGAACCACAAAAACCCACGATGAATGGTCATCGTGGGTTTCTTCAAGTTTTGGCTGCTTTCTACTGGGATTGCTGGTCGGCTTCGTAGGCCTCATTGAGATCTTTCAAGAGAAAATCCAGGTTGATGCCGTGGACCATGGAGGCCTGCTCGAGGGATTCCATGGAAGCGGAGGGGCAACCCAGACACATGAGCCCGTGCTGCAGGAATATGCCAGCCAAAGTCCGGTCCAGACTTAAAACTTCAGCAACGGTCATTTCTTTATTGATCGTCATGCTATCACTCCTTTGTAAGGCTATTTTATCATGACGGCGGATAGAAAAGAAGGCATAATGATAGAAATTATCAAAACCAAGGCTTCAAAATTTCCGCCTCATGAAGAGGGGTTGGATGACCATGGCGAAAAACGGCAGTGCCAGGGTGAAGAAGGCATAGGGGAGATAGTCCAGGGTGGCCACACCGGTGAGGGCGGCGACAAAAATCCCGTTGAGATTCCAGGGGATGATGCCCACCACGGTGACGCCGGTGTCTCCCAGGGTTCTGGCCAGGTAATTGCGTTCGATGTGGAATCTGTCATAGTAGGGGGAAAAGAGCTTGCCGGTGATGATGACTGAAAGGGTCTGGTTGCAGGTGATGGTGGAGAAGAGGATGCCGAGTAGAGAGACCTTGAGATTCATCTCGAAGTAACTTTTCAAAGAACGGATGAAGGGGTGGATGATCTTTTCGAAGAGGTTGGAAATCTCATAGAGACCGTTGAGAAAAGAGGAACTCACCAGGATGCCCACCACCTGCAGCATGTTGACAAGACCGCTGCTTTTGAGAATGGGTCCGAGATAGGGGTCAGGGGTGGTGTATCCCAGGAGGCTGAAACGGAAAAAGCCGGCGGAATCGAAGCCCTGAAAGACGTAGAGGAGGATGGAGAGGCCGTAAACCAATCCCAGGGACTTCAGTATGGGTACCTTGAAGAGAATCAGGGCGATGAGCAGGAGGATGGGGGCCAGGTAGGCGGGATGGATGGTGAACTCCCCGGCCAGGGCCTCCTTCAGGGCCAGGACGCTCTGGCTGTCGGTGGCGGCATAGGTCCTGCCGAAATAGGCGTAGAGTCCGAGGCTGAGGATGAAGGGCATCAGGGAGGAGGCCAGCATCAGACGGATGTTGGTCTGTATGCGGGTTCTGGTCACCTCGGCGTTCAGATTGTTGATGGCGCTCATGGGACTGGTCCGGTCCCCGAAATAGGCACCGGAGACCAGGGCCCCCACCATGAAGGCCTGAGAAATTTCCAGATTGTAGGCGATGCTCATGAAGAGGGGAACGAGGATGGTCATGGTGCCCAGGGCGGTGCCGATGACCATGCTGAGGGCCGTGGCCATCAGAAAGGCGAAAAGCAAAGGGTTGAGGGAGGACACCACCCCCACGCTGTAATAGATGAAATTGGGCAGGACGCCGACCTGGAGCCAGAGGGGGATGATGACGGAAATGGTGCTGAGGAGAATCATGGCCTTGGTGACCAGTTTCAGATTGTCGATTCCCGCCCCGAGCATCTGCTTGAAGGTGTAGCCGTGAAAGGCCACGATGAGAGCCGTGAAAACGGCGCTGATTAAGAGGGCCGTGAAAATGGGCCAGCCCAGGATGATCGCCGTAAAGACGGAGGCCATCAAAATGCCCAGGATACCGATGGTGGTGGATAATTTCAATGGTTTCACAGCCTGTCACCCCTCTTGAGTTTCTCTAACTAAAGTACCATAGAAGTTGGCAAATTGGAACCTGCAGGATACAATATTCTCTGAACCTGTGATATGATATGAAAGAGGTGATTTTGTGGCATCAAATTACAACAATGAGAGCATCACATCCCTCAAAGGGGCCGACCGGGTCAGAAAAAGACCGGGCGTTATTTTTGGTTCTGACGGGATAGAGGGATGCCAGCAGTCAATTTTTGAAATACTCTCCAACTCCATTGATGAAGCCAGAGAAGGCTACGGCAGCACCATCACCGTGACCAGGCATGAAGACGGCGCCATTACTGTGGCGGACAATGGCAGAGGGATTCCCGTGGGCTACAACAAGAAAGAAGGCAAGCACAACTGGGAGCTCCTTTTTTGTGAGCTCTACGCCGGCGGAAAATACAATACCAACGAAGCCGAGAACTATGAATACTCCCTGGGGCTCAACGGCCTGGGCTTGTGTGCGACCCAGTACAGCGCCGAGTACATGGCGGTGACCATTCACAGAGAGGGATACGAGCATTCTCTTTTTTTTGAAAAGGGGGTCAATGTCGGCGGTTTGAAGAAGAAGAAAACCTCCCTCAAAGCAACTGGAACCACCATCAAATGGCGGCCGGATCTTGAGGTCTTTACGGATATCGATGTCGATGAGCACTATTTTCTGGAGGTGCTGAAAAAACAGGCCATCGTCAACAGCGGCATCGAGTTCATCTATCTGGACCAGGTCAGGGATCTAAAGGAACGCTTTTTCTATGAGAAGGGCATTTCGGATTATGTGGGGGAGCTGAGCGACGGCAGGGAATTCACTCCCCTGATCCATATCACGGGCTCCGGCAGGGGCAGGGACCGGGAGGACAAGGCCCCCTACAAGGTCAAGGCCGAGGTCGTCCTGACCTTCAACAATGAAAACACCGCCCTCATGTATTTTCACAACTCAAGTTTTCTCGAGCACGGGGGAGCACCGGACAAGGCGGTGAAGACCGCCCTGACCTCGGTCATCGACAAACATATCAAGGACAAGGGAAAGTATCTTAAAAACGAAAAAAAAATCACCTTTCAGGATATCGAGGACAGCCTGATCCTGATTGCCAGTTCCTTTTCCACCGTGACCAGCTATGAAAACCAGACGAAGAAGTCCATCACCAACAAATACATCCAGAGCTTCATGACCGACCTGATCCGGGAACAGCTGGACATCCATTTCATCGAAAACCAGAAGGAGACGGAAAAGGTCGTCGAGCAGATTCTGGTCAACAAGAGGAGCCGGGAAAAGGCGGAAATCACCCGTCAGACCATCAAAAAGAAGTTGAGTGTGAAAAACGACCTGGTGAACAAGGTGAAGAAACTGGTGGACTGCCGGCTCAAGGACCCCAAAGAGCGGGAACTTTTCATCGTGGAGGGGGATTCCGCCCTTGGAGCCTGTAAAATGGCCAGAGATGCGGGTTTTCAAGCCCTGATTCCGGTGAGAGGCAAGATTCTCAATTCCCTCAAGGCGGATTATGACAAGATTTTTCAAAGTGAGATCATCATGGATCTTGTCAGGGTCCTGGGATGCGGCATCGAGATCAAGAACAAGCACACCAAGGATTTCAATCTTTTCGATATCGACAACCTGCAATACGACAAGGTCATCATCACCACCGATGCCGATGTGGACGGTTTTCAGATCCGGACCCTGATCCTCACCATGATCTATTCCCTGATGCCCTCCCTGATCGATCTGGGCAAGGTCTACATCGCCGAGTCGCCCCTTTATGAAATCGTTCACCGGGAGAAATCCTACTTCGCCTACAACGAGGACGACAAGCGGGAAATCATAGCGGGTTTTTCCGATGACAAATACAAGATTCACCGGTCCAAGGGACTTGGTGAAAACGAACCTGAGATGCTCTGGATGACCACCATGGATCCAAAGACCCGGAAGATCGTTCTGGTGACCAGGGATACCGCTGAAAAGACCAAGGTCATGTTCGACACCCTTCTGGGTGATGACCTGACCAGCCGCAAGGTTTTTATCGAAACCTACGGGCCGCTCTACACGGAACGTTTAGACCTCAGTTAAGGAGACCTGACGATGAATTACACGGAACAAAAGATCACCGATACCCTGGAATCCAATTACATGCCTTATGCCATGAGCGTCATCCTGTCCCGGGCCCTGCCGGAAATCGACGGTTTCAAGCCTTCCCATCGCAAGCTCCTCTACACCATGTACAAGATGAATCTGATCAGAGGGGCCAAAACCAAGTCGGCCAATGTGGTGGGACAGACCATGAAGCTCAATCCCCACGGGGACCAGGCCATCTACGCCACCATGGTGAGACTGACCCGGGGCAACCAGTCCCTGCTGTATCCCCTGGTGGATTCCAAGGGGAACTTCGGCAAGGTCTACTCCAGGGACATGAAGCACGCCGCAGCCCGGTATACCGAGGTCAAGCTGTGCAGGATCGCCGAGGAGCTCTTCAAGGACATCGACAAGGGGGTCGTGGACTTCGTCGACAATTACGACGGGACCATGCTCGAGCCCACCCTCCTGCCGGTGAGGTTTCCCAATATCCTGGTCAACCCCAATCGGGGGATAGCTGTGGGAATGGCTTCGAATATCTGCAGCTTCAACCTCAAGGAAGTGGCGGAGTTCACCATGACCTACATGAAGAATCCCCATACCCTCGTGGAGGATTACATCCAGGGACCGGATTTTCCCACCGGTGGAGAGATTCTCTACGACAAAGCGACCTTCAAGCAGATTTATGAAACCGGCCAGGGAACCTTCAGAGTCCGGAGCCGCTATGAGTACCAGAAGAAGGACCGCCTCATCGAAATCAAGGAGATTCCCTACACCACCACCACCGAGGCCATTATCGAAAAGATCATCGATCTCATCAAGGCGGGGAAAATCAAGGACATCAGCGACGTGAGGGATGAGACGGACCTCAAGGGACTCAAGATCACCATCGATCTGAAAAAGGGGGTGGACCCCGACAGACTCATGGCCCGCCTTTTCAAGGAGACCCCCCTAGAGGACACCTTCAGCTGCAACTTCAATATCGTGGTCCAGGGAAAGCCCAGGGTGATGGGGGTCAGGGAGATTCTCGACCACTGGCTGGCTTTTAGAAGAGGGGCCATCAAGAGAGGCCTCGCCCATGACGTGGAGCGCTTCAAGGAAAGGCTTCATCTGGCCCTGGGACTCAAGGCGGTGCTCATGGACATCGACCAGGCCATTGAGATCATCCGGGGCTCCAGCAAGGATGAAGAGGTGGTGCCGAATCTGATGACGGCCTTCGGCATCGACCTGGTCCAGGCGGAGTATGTGGCCAATATCAAGTTGAGGAACATCAATCAGGAATACATCCTGGACCGGGTCAGCGAGGTGGAGGACCTCAACGACCGGGTGGCGACCTATATGGGGATTCTCGAGAGTCAAAAGGAAATCGACAAGATCATCCGGGGGGAACTCAAGGACATCGCCAAGAAGTATTCCGGAGAAAGAAAGAGTCTGATTCTCCATGAGGACATGGTCGAGGACCTGCCGGTGACGGAGGAAATCGAGGACTACAATCTGGAAATCTTCTTCACGGACCACAATTACCTCAAAAAAGTCAGTCTGGTTTCCCTGAGGGCCGCCAGTGTGCACAAGCTCAAGGACGATGACGAAATCCTGCAGAGAATCGAGGGCACCAATCTCTCCGAAATCATTTTATTTTCCGACAAGGGCAATATCTACAAGATCAGGGCCCATGAATTGAAGGATTCCAAGGCCAGTGAGCTGGGAGACTTCATTCCCAATATCGTGGACATGGAAAAGAACGAGCGGATCATCCACATCCTGGTCACCAGGGATTATGCGGGTCACATGGTTTTCGGCTTTCAGAACGGCAAGATGGCCAAGGTGCCCCTGACCAGCTACCAGACCAAGACCAATCGAAAGAAACTGGTCAACGGCTACAACACGGATTCCCCCCTGGTGAGGATGCTCTACTGCCGGGAGGACAGGGACATCCTGGTCTACCGGCTTACCGGAGCGGATGATGCGACGGCGGTCCTCCTCAACACCGGAATCATCAGTGAAAAGGCCGCCCGGAACACCAAGGGGATCCAGGTGCTGCGCATGAAGGAGAAAAGCGTCATGGCGAATTTCGAGACCCTGGATGAAATCAAGATGCAGCGGGTCAACAAATACCGGACCGAGAAAATCCCTGTGGCGGGACTCAAGATTCTTCCCATGAATATTTGAGGCCCACAAGGGTAGAATACCTATGAGGTGGTGAAGAGATGAACCGGAAAAAGTGGGGCAAGGCCCTCAAGATCGCCAGCATCCTGTTGTCCGTGGTGGCCATCGCAGTTCTCTATTATGAATTGAAATTCTTTGACATTCTTCTAGGGGTCTACAAACTCGAAGTGCAGGGCAAAAGAATTGCCAGGGTCTCCAAGAAGAGTCTGATGTATGTCATGCGCCGTCAGGATGAAGAGGACCTCTTCACCCGGGAGATGGAAAAACTCGGCTGGCAGTTCTTTGACCAGTACGGTCGAGGCTATCTGTTCACAAAGCAGGGTGAAGAAATTCTCGCCACCAAGTCCCAGCACCTGGGACGCTATACGGTTTTTGAAATCCACAATGAGAAATACTTCAACTACATGAATGGAGGGTCTTGAAGGCCCTCCATTTTTAACACGCACTTAACACTTGCAGGGTGGAAATCGGGTAGAATGTGTCTGTATGAAACTACTTGGAGGTAAGATGGAAAAGAAAATTCTGGTCATCGAAGATGACAAGCATATCGTGGAACTGATTCAATTCAATCTGCAGGCCAGTCATTATGAGGTCATCACCGCCTTTGACGGCAAGGAGGGGCTGATGAAGGCCCTCTCCATGAATCCAGACCTCATTGTGCTGGACATCATGATTCCGGAAATCGACGGCCTCGGCGTCCTCAACCGGCTCAGGGTGGAGGAGGCCACAAAAAGGCTTCCCATCATCATGCTGACGGCGAAAAGCTCCGAGATGGACAAAATCGTGGGGCTTGAAATCGGGGCGGACGATTACATCACCAAGCCCTTTTCCATCAACGAACTCGTCGCCCGGGTCAAGGCCCACCTGAGAAGGACCCAGCGGGAGCAGGATCTCCCCAAGGTGGCGACCAAATCCATTACCGTCAGAAATCTGACCGTGGATCTCGAGACCTACGAGGTAAAGAAAAAGGGGGAGGCCGTCAGACTCTCTTTAAAAGAATTCGAACTTCTCAGGACCCTGCTTGAAAACCGGGGGAAGGTGCTGACCAGGAACCAGCTTCTGGATGAAATCTGGGGGTATGATTTCTACGGCGAGACCCGGACCGTGGATGTCCATATCCGGCATCTGCGGAGCAAACTCGACGATGAAGAAGAAAGCCTGATTGATACCGTCCGCGGCATCGGTTACAAAATCAAATAAGAAATGGTGAATCTATGAAAAGAAAAATCCTCTTGATTTTTACCATCCTCATCATAATCAGTGTCACCACCACAGGGATCATCTCCCTCCACCTGACGAGACAGAACTACATCGATGAGTTGTCCACCCACATGCTCAACTACGGCAAGCTCATCGCCCTCAACCTTGAAGGTTCTGAAGCACCGGATTTCCAGGGGCTTGCCAGAAGCTACGCCGAGAAGATCGACGGCAGAGTCACCTTCATTGATGAAGGCGGGGTGGTGGTGGGTGATTCCGACGCGAGTCTCGACCGCCTCGACAACCACGGTGACCGTCCCGAAATCCTCGATGCCTATGAAGGGGAGGTGGGCACGGCGATCCGCTACAGCGATACCCTGAAATCGGATCTGTATTACGTGGCCTATCCGACGGCGGTGGATGGCGGGAGCATCATCATCAGAATCTCGAAATCCATGTCGGATATCGAGGGCTACCTGGGCAAACTGCTGAAGAACTATGTTTTCGCCCTCCTGGTGGGGACTGCCTTCGCCCTGTTTTTCGGGCTCAGACTGGAGAAAATCATCATCAAGCCCATCAATGAAATGATCAGCCGGACCCGGGAGATATCAGCAGGCAGGTTCGGGGAGCAGGTCTACACCGACAACACGCCGGAGATGCGTCATCTGGCGGAAAATTTCAATGAAATGAGCGCTGAACTCAGTTTGAGGATCGAGGAGATCAAGTCCTCCAACAGTTCGCTGAGGGCGACCCTGGACAGCATGGTCAACGGAATCATCGCCGTGGACAAACAAAGACAGGTTCTCTTCATGAATCCCGTGGCGGAAAAAATATTCCATCTCAAGGGCAGGGAAGTCAAAGGAAAAAAACTCGCGGAAATCTTCAGGAATTCCGAGGTCCTTGAACTCATTGAAGATTACTTCACCCCCCACCAGGAGCAGCTGTTGGAAAAGGAGATCGAATACGGAAACCGGTATTTCGTCATCACCATCAACCCCATCACCGGTCACCGGGAAAATCTTGACAAGTACGGGGTGGTGATCTCCATTCAGGATATCACCGAGCTCAAAAAACTCGAAAACATGCGCAAGGATTTTGTGGCCAATGTCTCCCACGAGCTCAAAACCCCCCTGACCTCCATCCGGGGTTTCATAGAAACCCTGAAGAGCGGCAATATCACGGACAAGGAAACCGAGGAGCGCTTCCTCAGCATTGTGGAGATTGAAAGCATCCGCCTCACGGACCTTATCGAGGACCTGCTGCTTTTGTCGGACATTGAAAAGCACGGGCTCGTGGATTCGGAAAAAATCATGGTCAAGTCCACCATCGCCGATGTCTATGAGATCATGGACATCAAGGCCAGGGACCACGGCATCGCCTTGTCCCTCATTGATGAGATTCCCGAAGAGGCCTCGATTCTCGGCAACAACACCTGGTTCAAACAGGTCCTCATCAATCTCCTGGACAACGGCATCAAGTACAACAAGGACCAGGGGAGTCTGACCCTGGAAGCCAGGGTGGTGAAGGACCAGATCAGGATCATCATCGAGGATACCGGCATCGGGATTCCCGAGGAACATTTCGACCGTCTTTTTGAACGATTTTACAGGGTGGACCGGTCCCGGTCCAAGGAAGTGGGAGGGACCGGACTCGGCCTGGCCATCGTGAAGCATGTTCTCAGAAATCTGGGGGGGACCATCGATCTCAAAAGCGAGGTCAATGTCGGCACCACCTTCCTGATCACCATCCCCCTCAACACGGCCACCTAGACCCGGACACCCCTTTTCTTTTCAGATGAAGGGGTGTTTTTTCTCGGTTTTTTCGCTTAACCCATTCTTAACACAGCGTTTACATGAGACTAACACACCAGGAAAGCATCCCTGATATACTGAGGTCGAATTAAATCTGAAAGGGGTTATTCCTAAATGAAAATCTTAAGTAGAAAATCATTGGTTGTATTTTTAGTAGCAGTTCTGGGCGTCTTCGCCTTGGTGGGCTGCAGCGCACCGGCGGCAGAAGCACCGGCGGCTGAGGAACCTGCGGCAGAAGCACCGGCTGCAGAGGAGCCTGCGGCTGAAGAGCCTGCGGCAGAGCTTGAAGGACAGGTCATCATCGACGGTTCCGGAACCGTTTATCCCTTGATGGCTCATCTGGCCGAGGTCTACATGACCGAAGTCGAGCCTGGTGTCAGCGTACAGGTCGGCCGTGCCGGATCCAGTGCCGGTTTCAAGATGTTCATCCCCGGCGAACTTGACTTCTCCGACGCCTCTAGAAAAATCAAGGATTCCGAAGTGGATCAGTTGAAGGAAAAAGGATGGGAAATGGGCTCTGACATTCTTGAGTTCAAAGTGGCCCTCGACGGACTGACCATGGTCATCAACCCTGAAAACGACTGGGCGACTGAAATGACCAAGGATGAGATCATCAACATGTACCTCTCCGGCGCTTATAATGCCGATGACGTCGTACTCTGGTCGGATATCAGACCTGAATGGCCCAACGAAGAGATCAAATTCTACGGTCCCAACGAGAACCACGGCACCTTCGAATTCTTCTACGAGAACATTCTCGACAAGCAGGAAATGGTGAAGACCGCCAACCTGCAGCAGGAATACTCCACCCTGGTGGATCTGGTTTCTAAAGACCAGTATGCCATCGCCTTCTTCGGCTTCGGATACTATGTCAGCAACACCGACAAGCTTGTCGCCATCAAGGTCGACTTCGGCGACGGTCCGGTCGCACCTTCTCTGGACACCATCGGCGAAGACCTGGCCTACGCCGGCTTCACCCGACCCGTCTTCACCTACCTCAATGCCACCTATGCCGCCGAGAAGCCCCAGGTCCTCGATTACGCCAAGTTCGTGGTTTCTCCCGAAGGAGCACAGAAATACGCCGGTGAAAACGGCTTCGCTCCCCTGCCTGCAGAGGTCTTTGAAGGATACATGGCCCAGCTTGAAGCCATCAAATAAGTTCGAAGCAACTGGAGTACCTAGGAACATATCCATATAAAAACGGTTTAAGATGAGGGCGTTAAACCCTCATCTTAAGTCGTTTACAACAACCTGTTAATCGCAGCGAAAGGAGGAATTCTTGTGGGAACCCAAACCGACGTGAGAAAAATGATCCATGACAACATCGTCAACAACAGGAACCGGGTCGATAAGCTGGTACCCAGGATTCTGTTTTTGGCGGCCCTGGTATCCGTGGTCACCACACTTGGAATAGTCGCCACCCTGATTTTTGACTCAGTGAAATTTTTTCAAATGGTGCCCTTTTCTCAAGTATTCAGCACTGAACTCGCCCCCTTGAGGGCGGAAAATCCAACCTTCGGGATACTGCCCCTGATCAACGGCACGGTTTTTTCCTCTCTGATTGCCATGGCGGTGGCCGGTCCCGTCGGCCTGACTGCCGCCATTTATCTGAGTCAGTTCGCCTCTGAAAGGGTTCGGAACACCCTCAAGCCCATCATGGAAATTCTGGCGGGGATTCCCACCATCGTCTACGGTTTTTTCGCCTATTCCTTCGTCACCCCGATTCTGATGAAGCTCATTCCTGATCTCGGGGCCAAGAACGTCCTCAGTCCCGGTCTGGTCATGGGGGTGATGATCATTCCCATCGTGGCCTCCCTTTCCGAGGACGCCATGAATTCCGTGCCCAAGACCATCAGCGAGGGTGCCCTGGGACTGGGATCCACCAAGTTCGAGGTGGCCGTCAAGGTGGTGCTGCCGGCAGCCATTTCCGGGATTCTGGCCTCCTTCGTACTGGGAATCTCCAGGGCCATCGGGGAAACCATGATCGTGACCATCGCCAGCGGGTCCTCCAAGGCCTTCACCTACGATATCACCCAGTCCATGCAGACCATGACCTCCTACATCGTGGAGTTCACCAGCGGCGACGCCGGCACAGGAACCGCAGGCTATTACAGCCTCTATGCGGTGGGACTCATCCTCCTGCTTTTCACCCTGGTGATGAACCTCTTCGCCCAGTACATCTCCCACAGATTCAGGGAGGAATACTGATATGGAAAACCAAATGAAGATTGCGGCCAAGGGCGCCATGGCGAGTCGAAAAAGAGAGAACTTGCATTTTTCCATCAATCGGAGTAATATTTCAAAAAGAGTCCGACGGAACAATTTCTACCGGGTCCTCTTCTCCCTGTCCACGGTTTTCGCCATCGGCATGCTGATGATTCTCCTCTACCAGGTCTGGATCGACAGCGTCGGCTGGCTGACTCCGGGATTCCTTACGAGAAATCTTTCGATTTTTCCGGAAAAAGCCGGAATCCACGGGGCCATTCTCGGCACCGTCTATCTGATGCTGGTAGTGATTCCCGTCACGATTCTTCTGGGGGTCGCCACGGCGATCTATCTTGAAGAGTATGCGACCAAGGGCAGGATAGCCGCCTTTATCCGGACCAACATCACCAATCTCGCCAGCGTGCCCTCAGTGATTTTCGGTCTCCTGGGCCTGGCGGTTTTCGGCAGGCTCCTGGGCCTGGGATCCAGTATTCTGGCGGGAGGGCTCACCCTGTCCCTGCTGGTGCTCCCCATCGTCGTGGTGGCGGCCCAGGAGGCCCTCAGGGCCGTGCCGGGCTTTCTGAGGGAAGGGTCCTATGCCATGGGGGCTTCCAAGTGGACCACCATCTGGCGGGTGGTACTGCCGGTTGCCCTGCCGGGGGTTCTCACCGGCGGCATTCTGGCGGTTTCCAGGGCCATCGGAGAGACGGCGCCCCTGGTGGTGCTGGGGATTCCGACCCTGATCATGCGGATTCCCAAAAGTCTCGGGGATGATTTCACCGCCCTGCCCATCCAGATCTACTACTGGACCCTGGACACGGTCTTGACCCGGGAATATGCCAATCTGGCGGCGGCCACCATCGTGGTCCTGCTCATCGTGCTGTTCATGATGAATTCCGTAGCCATCGTGATCAGAAACAAATATCAGAGAAGATTTTAGTGGAGGTATAGATTTTGACGAATGAGATGAAGGATACGGGTATCGTCTACGATGTCAAGGGACTTGATCTATGGTACGGTCAGGACCAGGCCCTCAAGAACATCAACATGCAGATTTACAAGAACCAGGTGACCGCCGTCATCGGTCCCTCCGGCTGCGGTAAATCCACCTTCGTGAAAACCCTCAACCGCATGGTGGAGAATATCCCCATCGTGAAAATCGGGGGGGAAATCCTCTATCACGGGGAGAATATTTTCGACAAGTCCGTCATGGTGGAGGAACTCAGGACCAAGGTGGGCATGGTGTTCCAAAAGCCCAATCCCTTCCCCAAGAGCATTTATGAGAATGTCCTATATGGGCCCAAGATTCATGGCATCCGCGACAAGAAGGTCCACATGGAAATCCTGGAGACCAGTTTGAAGGCGGCGGCCCTGTGGGACGAGGTCAAGGACCGCCTCGACGACAATGCCTACGGTCTGTCAGGCGGCCAGCAGCAGCGGCTCTGCATCGCCAGGGCCCTGGCGGTCCAGCCCGAGGTCATCCTGATGGACGAACCCACCTCGGCCCTGGATCCCATCGCCACCCAGAAAATCGAGGATCTCATCAATCAGCTCAAGGAGGATTATTCGATCATCATCGTGACCCACTCCATGCAGCAGGCGGGCAGAATCTCCGACAAGACGGCCTTCTTCCTCATGGGAGAGCTCATCGAGTATGACGACACGTCAAAAATCTTTTCGAATCCCGCGAAAAAGCAGACAGAAGACTATATTACGGGAAGATTCGGTTAGGAGGATCCTGATGAGACAAAGATTAGAAAACAAATTGCTGGAGATTCATGAAACTCTGGTGAAGATGAGCATCCTCGTAGAGGAAAATGTGGAATTGTCCATAAGGGCCCTCACCATGCAGCAGATGAAAATGGCGGAGGAGGTCATCGAGAATGACGATCTCATCGATTCCTACGAGGAAAAGATTGAAGACATGTGCATTGAATTCATCGCCACCCAGAATCCCCTGGGGAGTGACCTGAGAAGAATCTTTACCGTACTCAAGCTGATTACGGATCTTGAACGGATCGGGGACAATGCCGTCAACATCGCACGGATCACCAAGACCATCGGGGAGGAGACGCTCCTGAGCCCCATCAAGGACGTCAAGGAGATGGCCAGAATCACCCGCAGGATGATCTACAACAGCATCAACGCCTATATCGACCAGAACATGGATCTGGCCGTGGAAACGGCCCGGATGGACGACGAAGTGGATGCCCTTTACGAGGGGGTCTACGACGAGCTTCTGGACATCATGGAGTCGAAGTCCGAATTCAAGGGCCAGGTCATCGGACTCCTTCTCACCGGCCGCTATCTGGAACGGATTGCGGATCACTCGACGAATATCTGCGAGAGAGTGGGCTATATGATCACGGGCAAGCGCATGCGGTATTGATGGGGACCCCTTTTCTGGCAGACGGAGATTTTTCCAGGGAGGGGTTCTCTTTTGTCCTTTGATTTGACAGGGGTCATAATCTGTGGTATCATAAATCTTGCGTTATGAATTTCAATCTTTATAACGCCTATATCGCGGAGTGGAGCAGTGGCAGCTCGTCGGGCTCATAACCCGGAGGTCGCAGGTTCGAATCCTGCCTCCGCAACCATTTTACGGCCCCTTGGTCAAGCGGTCA